>JBDRAN010000007.1:0-14292 GCA_043823745.1 Candidatus Omnitrophota bacterium
TCTGCTTCTTCTTTGGAGGCTGCGCGCAATGCTTGAGCACCGATTGCCCAGACCGGTTCATAGGCAAGTACGAGCCCTGAGGAGAGCATTTCTTCTTTGCTGATGCCGCTTAAGCTTTCGGTGATCTGCCTGCGTACCAGGCTAAACTCTCTGCCGGAAGCGCGTTCCTGAGCATCCTCGCCAAAGGCAAGCACCGGCGTAAGGCCTGCGGCTATCGCGGCGCGGACTTTTGCGTTGATGACTTTGTTTGATTCCTGGAAGCGCATATCTTCGGTATCTTCGTTGGAACCGTGACGGACCTCAGAGTGTCCGATGATGACATGGCTGACCTTCATCTCTTTAAGCTGGGTGGCAACAGCATGCTGGCCGGAGAATGCGCCCAGCTTATCGCGGCGGGCCACGTTTTGAGCGCCAAGCTTGATAAAGCCTTTGGGGAGTTTTCCTTCGGCTTCAAGCTCTGAGATAGCCCGGGCTGCTTCAGATAGATAGATCTCACTGGGCGCGATAAAGACATCGACCTTATCTGGATCAACAGGATTATTCTGTAACTCCTCGGCTATTTCAAAGATAAGCTTCCTGGTCTCTCCATGCTTAAACTCACGTTTAAGGTTGCCGCCGATGATGGGTTTGCGGTAGGCGGATTCAAGTTCCATGATTGACGGCGCTGCTGTTGATGCCGCGGAACTTGCCAGGCTAAGCGCCGGCTCTCTTTCTTCTCTTGTATCCCTACTCTCTCTTCTCTCTCTGTGGTCTGTGGACCGTCCCTTTTCAGGGAGGCTGCGCACTCGACTGTCGACTGTCTTACTCGCCACTGCCGCAATGATCCCTGCTCCTACTCCTGAGCCGTCATGGGTAAGCTGCATTTTGATCTGGGAGGCTTTCTCGCCAAAGAGCTCGGTGAAGACTTCTCTCATGCGGTCTTGGTATTGGTAGTGTTTCTCAAAGACTGAGCCGTCAACGGCAACGGTATGAGGTTGAGTAAGTTCTGGGTCTATGGCCATAAGGCTTGCGGCAATAACCGTGGCTGCGACGCGGGCTGAACGGGTGGCGATAAGATGAGCTACTTCCTGGATAAGGTTTGCGTCTTGTCTGGTGATAAAGAGTTTCTTGAACATCCAGCGAAGTTTCCAGAGATTGATTGTTTTGTTGAGGTCGAGAGATTCGATGTCACCGATGGTCTTGGTCTGGAAGCGCATGGTTTTGTTTAAGATCCAGGCTCCTCCTCTGCCTCCGGCAAGGACGGCGTTGGACGCCAGCCCTCTGCCTCCAAAAAGGATACCTTTACTGGCAAGGCCACGAAGGGTGAGTCTCATGAGCTCTCCTAAATAGAGGCCTGAGACCATCTTCTCTTCCCAAGCCTCCTTGGGATTGGTTGATTGGCTATCTAAAAGCTCATCATAAGTGGTCCTGGGAAGCTCCTTATTAAAATTACCTGACTCCATGTTCACGATCATATGGGTTGCTTTGTATTTGTCTTTGTTGGGGAATTCCTTGGTTATCATTTCCATGGGTAGACGGATACAGATGTTGGTGCCGGTACCGAGGATGACGCCAAGACTGGTATTGGTATCCATGTAGGCTTGTGCTACCTGGGTGCCGGTTGTATCATTGTCGATTGCGGCGACGTTAACATTGGTGACCCCCTGGCGCTTGAAGGCTTCCTTCAAAAGAGCTACGACATCTTTGCCGACGATCCCCTTGGTGGTAAAACCTTTAGACATTCTTACGGTTATACCTTTATCTATATCTGTCTGGTTTACTTCAAATGAGAAAGTAAAGCCTAAGTTATAAGTCTCGGTTAGGTTATGTTTGACGAGGAACTGTTTGACAAACGCTGCAATGGCATCAAAAAGTGTTTCGGCGTCTCCTGAGATGTGTTGAGGAGCAAGCTTGAAGCGTTCGATGGTCATGACCGGTTCTGTGCCGTCTGCTTTAAGCTCAACTAAAAGGACTCTAAAGTTGGTTCCGCCAAGGTCTAACGCTAGGAACTTACCTTGTTCTTTGCCGGTCGGGTTATCGACGAAAGTCGGAAGCATGGCAAGGCTGCTCTCTTTACCTTCCAGGCCTGCTTTCATATCGGCGATGAAGGCTTGCGTCATCGCTTTGACCTGGGAGGTGGGGAGGGAGAAGGATGCAGCAAGATGGGGCAAGATATCGAGAGCTGATGCTGAGCTTGCCTTTTCTTTATCGCCAATTTTTATAATTTGAGAAAGAATTGTTCTTGTTTCTCGTTCTATATAATCAGTAAATTCATTCTTAAGAACGTCTACGGCTGCTGCGGTCTCTAATGTTACAAATGCATCCCCCCAGGTATCCATAAAAATGTTATCCCGACCGATTGCGCTATTATTGACGCCTAAATCTTT
Organism: Candidatus Omnitrophota bacterium; assembly: GCA_043823745.1. Classification (GTDB taxonomy): domain Bacteria; phylum Omnitrophota; class Gorgyraeia; order Duberdicusellales; family 4484-171; genus JAQTOI01. The sequence continues at coordinate 2,367 of JBDRAN010000007.1, forward strand.
TTGATGCGGTTTAACCAACGTGTCGAAAATAGTTTGTATCCGAGTGGGATTATCTTCTCTATAAATACTTTGTAAGAGCGCCTCTTCTAAAGTTAATTCCGGCAGCTTGAATGATAGATAATCGGCGAAAAGCTTTGCGTAAATTTTAAAAATCATTGCCTTTGCCTCATCAGATATCGTCGGCCCTTGTGTCTCTTCATGGAGTTTTCCGGAAGCGTCATAATAAAGATGCCCTATGGAATTATAGTTATATACTTCAAATTTTAATAATGCCTCCCGCAAAGCCGGGCCACGCAGTTGCTTTCGAAGTAACCGCTCAACGGGAACAATGAAGTTATTGGTAACCTCGTCGGTCCTATTACTTGTTACTACGACAAAGCGTATGCCCAATGAAATTGCTTCTGTAACAAGATGCATCATATCCTCAGCTATTAATTCCCTGGTAAGAGCAAGCGTCTCGTCTTTGTCGGAATATATAACGGATAACACAAACATATCCTCCGCCGCCAGGCCGACAGGGATAGCGACAGGTTTTAGCGTAAGTAGACTTAGCCGCTTATAAAATTCCCTATTTGACGTTTTATTGTGGGCATCAAGCATCAAACGAAGTATTGCCTTCGTCGCTCCAATGCCGCTTTCTTTTAGATAGTTAATCCCGGGCTTTTGCGCTTCTCGGGCAGATGCCTTACCGACGTAAAATGCAAGATATGGCGGATAACCGACAGGCCTATGTGCAAGGAATGGGATATCCCCTCCGGAATCTCCAAAGCCGACAATTATGCCTTTGCCGCCGGCGGCTCTTTTTGCTTTTTTACTATCCAGTTCTAAGGCTAAATTCTTCCTTGCTGAAGATATCGCTACATAGTTGCTTCCATGGTACAGATAACGATTATTTTCATTAAGTATTGCCAACGCTTCTTCTTTCGCCGCGCGTAAAGATTTAAGATGCAACCAAGCCACATCAGAAGATGCACTGCTTGATTTTCGGAACGAAGGCTGGTTCGGAAGCTCGTTGTAGAAGGACTTAATATTTTCGTCATTAATACGAATATAATCGCGTTCTAGATCAAATACGCCATAGCAGGCTTTGATTTTTTTGCTACGAAGGTAATAACCGCTCTCCGGGCTGTCAAGGTGCGATGAGCTAACAACAACCGCCCTGTCACCAAGGCCTATTGCACCTACAATAGCAGGGTCATGCTGGTGGCCTCGAATGAATATATGAGCGCCAATGGTATCGAGGAATGATAGCATTGTTGAGTCGCTAACCCAATGTCCTTTTTTGTCCGGCGTGACCAAACCATCGAACTTGCGATTTTCAGAGAATCTATTTACGGTCATCTCTCGTGCCAATGCCGAATCCTGCGCCAAATTGCATAATGAAATACCTGCTTGCCTTGGCGCCGCTCCATGAGCAGCAGCTATATGATTACCGGTTACGAAAACCAACGGCAAAACATCAAAAAGATTAACCAGCTCTTCGTAAATATTCATAGCGTACTCATAACCATATTCAGCAAGTAACTCAAGGCCCAGGTAAGAGTTCAGCGGCACTGCTTTCGCACTCCTTCTTTCTGTAGTCGTTTCTTGCGCAGCATGATCGTACCATTTTGTAAATTGACGCAATTGCCACCGTAACGACTCTCTTGTTTCGTGCGTTCCCCCCAATAGTGTTATATTTTTCGGATACTGTATTTTTAGCTTCAATACCTGCTCTAAAACGTCTAAACTCCTGAGGCCATTGTGTATATAATCGCCTAAAAAGACGATATGCGCGGATTCGCCTCTCTTCATCGCTTTAATGAATCCGATATCCCGTAGTATTTTTTGCAACGAAACAGTATCACCATGCAGGTCACTGATGACATAAAGAGTTCCTTTTTGCCGCGGCAGATAGACAACGTTGCCCGACCTGAAATATTTACGTGCTTTTATCTGCTCAACCGTCGGCTTAATCCCTGCATCGTTTGTTTCAGATTTTTTGATGCGTAGATACTCAGCAACGAGCTGCCGCATGTGTTGAGAGCGCTTTGCAGCATCGGTTCTTCGATGATACGCCCGCTTCAGTGCTGGCGGCAGCGCTCTTTCCGTATTTTTAAATTCTGCCAGATTATCGTAGGCGTAGTCTGTGTAATGTACTGGGCGGAATCGTGGCTTTTGAACCCAAAGTTTCGTACGTGAAAGATTCCGCTTCTGTAGCTGGACGAACGGATCTTGATGCACGGCAACGACACTATCATCAATTAAGAACTTACGCCGGTTAGCAACAGTAAGTATATTTCTAAACGATCTCTGAATGATACGCTCAAAATAAACCTCAGATTTACCGGTTATTTTTGAGATAGCGCTCACCAGCGGCGCTAAATAAAGATATCCAAAATAATGATCATACTCATTAAGTAGGCGCGCACCCGGATTTTCCCCATTTGCAAGCGAAGCATCACGATACATAATTCCCTCTGAACCGATATCTTTAACGGCGATGCTGGGTTTTAACGTATTATTTTTTCTGTCATACAGATAGTAAAAGTTTGCGCCATGCAGTTCCGGAGCTAATCCCCATGCGCCCTGGTCGTTCTCTAATGAAAGACAATATTCCCAGCAACGCATTACCGGGTCTATGAGCGTATGTTCAAAAAAGTTATCAATTGCCGCTTCGTCCATCCCCTTCAGCAATTCTGCAAGCATAGTAGGGCCGCAGCAAGAAGGTGCATAAAGATATGCCGCCGGTATCAAAACTTCCTTTTGCAGTTTCTCCGGTATCGGCCTAAGGATAGTAGCCAAATTAACGCCGGAGCCTAAATGGCATGCCGCGCCTTCTGAACTTAAGAAAAGGAAAACTTCTTTAGGAGGGAGTTTTCCCGAATGCATAAATTGCATAACAAAGCGGGTTGCGTCCAACTCGTGTTCAACCGTATCCCTGCCAAGTATCTTGTACCAGCCCGACATAAACGCCGGCAAGTCTACTTTAATGTGGTAACCACGCCACTGGTCACCTTGCTTGCCAAATCCACTTCGTGATGAAATCGCTGGGTAAAAACTGATAGTATCGACGAGATATTGCTTTAAAGCCGGGAACGTGCTCGATAATAATGACATAGTCAACGGATGGACGTACAATGTTGTTGAGCCGCCTGAAACAAGCCGCGCGTCATCTTTCGTCACACGGAAATGTTCAACTTGCGATGATGGGACTTTTAAAACATGTAAGGCAATATCGGTTAATGTTGCGGCTCGATATTCCTGAGGTAATTGATTGACGTAGGCATGATATGCGTAATGCCGAGCAAGCATGCTCGCTTCAAAAAATGCATTTAAAATAAAACTGCCTGGTTTTCCTGGATACTTTCTTGACACCTGCTTTATCAAGTCGGCAAATGAATTTACCTTTTCTATGCCAAACTTATGTAACCACGCGGAAGCATTACGAAGAAATTGGTTGCTCACATAATCGCAATGCTCAAGATACCCCTGCACGCTGTCATGGATGGCTGAGACACTCTCTTGTGTTTCTTTGATGCCGATAACGCGCAATAATTCGTGAATATTCTTTACCGATCGCAAAGTATCAATACTTCTGCCGATATAAAGTGCCGCGCAATCAGCGATGGTTCCATCGGAATCCAGCGTTCCAATAAAAAATAACTTCTTACCTCTGGCGCCTTTTGCCTGATAGAGCTGTACTTTTTCTCGGGCAGAAAATTCACCTCGAATAAAATTCCCCGCTTTAGCTACCGGGGTAAATGAAATTGTCGGCTTATTTTGCTCGCCTGAAACGTTCCAATGCATAAGCGCAACACGCATAACACGGCGTATAATCTCATTGGAATACAATGGTTGTCTCTTCCAAGCTACAGGATATGCCGCAGCGGTACGTGCGGCAATTGCAGCTTCTAAACGATCCAGAATCACTGGAACGTTTTCGACCGAACTTGGAAGTGCCGGATTTGGATTTTGTGATTTAGAAAACTGGGAGTGCCATTTATGAATTTCCTTTCTCAGCGTTTTTGTAAAAACTTCCGACTCAACGGTATAGCTTCCAATTTCATGGGGACGGTAACGCGGCGAAGCATTCCACATCATTTGGTAAGGCAAACCTCTCAATAAATCAAAATTATCGTGGATGCAACCGATAACCGCATTGCGCAATAAAAACTTCTTTCTATTTTCAGCACCTATGTATTCGACAAAAGCATCTCTGACCAATTCTTCAAATCTTTCTTCGGTAATGCCACTCGCCTTGCTCAAAATAGCAATAAGCGGCGTAAGAAATAGCCTGCCCATCAATTGGTCATAAGTCTCCAGCATGCGCACGGTCGCCTGCTCAATGCTTCCAGGTGTTTTCCCAACCCGAAGCACTCGGCTATGTTCAAAATCCTTTATAATAAGTTTAGGAAGCAGTCGGTGCTTATGAGGGTCGTACGCATAATGAAAATTAGCGGCATGGAGTTCCGGAGTCATGCCGATAACTCCTTCTTGGCCGGTCATGGAAAGAAAATAATCCCATGCCTGCATTAACGGCCGGACAATCGTTTGACTAAAAAACGTTTCGACTTCTTTGGGGGAATAACTCTTGACTAATTCTTTGATGATAGGCGTTTTCCCGAAACCGGACAGAGAAGCCAGCATAGTGCCCGGAACCATAATCATTTTTGACTGGGATGCTGCGGCAGGCCTTGCTATCGTCGCTAAAGTAATACCCTTGGGCAATTGATGCGTGGCTGCTTCGGTGGATAGGATAAGCTCTATTGTTTCTGGCGGAGCGCGGCTCTTGATATTTCTGGCTATGAATTGTGTCGCTCCCAATTCTTCTGCAACAGTCGTTCGACCCAAAATGCGCAAAGTAGTTGAAATTCGCGCGGGAATATCGATTTTTATCATATGTGATGATGGTTTCCCATTAAGACGAGCATAGCCGGTCCGCGACGAAACATGAGGATAAAATAAGATCTTATCCTTCGCTTTATGAATGCCTTTCTTAAGCCAAAAATCCTTCATGAAAGAATATGCATAAGGATGCAAACAGAACCGTATGCCATTTCCGCTGCGCAAGAAAGATTGACTTAAATCAGTCGTCCTGTGTATAAATAAATTTTCCTTTGTATCAGCTACGATTAGCTCAAACGGCTTAAGGCTGCTTGGTCTAAACTTACGGGGAAGCGCATTAATAAAGCCGATAAACCGGGGATCTCGATCTTTATGCAACCCCTCTAATGCAGCATTAGTCTCAAAGATAGCATCTTGTTCGCTGTTGTTTCGCAACATTGCATTTACCAATTTGCGTAAAGTATCCGGTTTGCCTCTGACAGCATTTCTTTTAAGCCAGGCAGCAAAATTACCTTCAAGATCATTCATTTCTGCCGTAAATACCTTAAAGCCTTTCAGAGATTCCAGGATAAGCGACATGGCTTGTTTTGTCGTAGGTATACCTAAAATCTTGAATAATTCCGGTAACGTCTCTACTAACCGTTTCCCTGAAGCGTGCGGCCGGTAAAGAGCCACCGCGTTGCGAATATTTCCATCGCTTTCTCCTTGTGCAGCAAAATATATCTTCTTGTCGGGCAAGGCGCATCGGCCTTCATACAGAAAGAGCCCTCTCGTGCCCTGTTGTGCTAAGCGCTTAATACTCGAACCTGGTTTTTCTCTATCGTGTGAATTGTTCCAATGCAGAATTGCGGTAGCAATTAATCTTTGCATTACTTCATTAGCGTAGAAATAACCTTTCAGGGGAGCCGCGTGGCGTTTTAGTTGTAAGGTTTGCTTGATGGTTCTCTCGATGGCTGCGAAGAATTCATCTTTATTCATTTCGATTTTTTTATCTTTATTTAAAATATGCCTGCGCCATAATGCTGCTTCATCAGCTAACGGAGAACTGCTGGCGCCCTGGCGTATAGCAGGAACAAAAGCAATCATTTCCCTTCGATAATCAAGGGGTGAACGTTGAATTCCGTTTGCGAGCGTATGAGCCCGGCTATTGGAGATACCGCGGCGCTTAAGAGCATGATAGGCAGCTTCGCGCATTACTCCAATAAAAATATCGGCATGTTGTTTATCGGAAACCCCGAGAGCGAACTTTTCTGCGACCGTTGAAACTAAAATTATGTGTTCAATAAATTTCTCGTTAGGATATGCCGCCATAAAGGCTGCTATAGCTTCACCTAATTCTTTTGCTCTATCTTTAACCCAGCGCAGCGCAACCGCCTCCTTCTTAAGCGCAAGTTCAGTAATACTGATCATGATCGCTTTAATAATCACTGTTCGCGCACGACGTTCCTTTCTTGGAAGGTCGGCTGGCGGGGTCGTAACAATACGTAATAAATTCTTTACGCTCGATGCCAAGGACAAAGAAAGTTCTTCCCTGACAAGCATCTGTTTTATCTTGGAAACCACATAAGAACGGGCCTCTTGATGTCGATTTTGTGAAACAATAAGTTCAAAAAATCTTCGGGCAAGATTCGGCCCGGAGCAATGATCTTCGAGATCGCCTTTAATATGTATTCCCTGGGCATCAACGGGAAGCTTATCGCGTGTTATCTTACCAAGATACGCATACCTACCGTTGCCGATAGCGTGAGTATATCGGCCATATGAATGCAGTGCCTTAACCGGCACAAGCTTATGCCCAAGCTCATCGATTTCACCCCGCCTGCCATAATATGGTTTATATGCGAGGGTTGCTTTCAAATTCATTCCGGTTCCGACAATCATAATGCATCCGTAACCATATGAATACAGAGCTCCGCTTGGCTGCAATTCCCCCCGTAGAGCCGATTCGGCATCATTAAGAATGACAACCTTCAGACGCCTGTTATATTTACGTTCAATCTTATCCTCGAGCTCTTTTGCAAGAGGGTACCGTTCAAACGGCTGAATTGGTCCTCTAAAAGGCGTGGCGACTATGCCGTGGGTTTTGTCAATTGGTCCGCCAAAAGATACTCCCACAAAAGGAATATTATCTATTCCTGCAGTATTAATTAAACCCTCTAACTTTTTATAAATAAAATCAGCTAATTGTTCCTGGGTAGCTTCGGGAAACATGCGCATCCATCCGCACTCTTCAAAATTACTCACATTGTGTGCATAATCAACCAATCCAAAACCATAGGTTGTATTACCCATGGTTACTACAGGGATCCGCTGATACCTTTGCATGGTAGCTGCGCCAGTGGTGGTGGCAGATGAACTGGAGGGGCTTAAGGCACTTGAAGAGTCTACCGTGCCGCTGTCAACAACAGACGAAGCAGGGAGTCGAATAACCCTATTTGTGCAATTCAAAAATACATTGTTTTTGAAATGTCTCGGTTTTGCAGGATCAAGAGTATTTCCAATCGCCACCATTGCCACAGGCGTTTGGGAAATATTAAGTTCACTCGATAAATCTTTTGGTTCAAAATGACCAATCCATACGGCCCCGAGGCCTTCCGCCTGGCAGGCGATCAGTGAATCTTCTATGCTTCGTGAGACATCCGCTAATTGTCGAGATGAATCCTGACCACAAACGTATACAAAAACAAGAGGTGCTTGATCGACGGGTAGCCGCGCACCAATATTTTTTGGCATCAGCTTTTTTGGCTTTGTAATTACATGCAATACCCCTCCCCTGAAACCTGGAATACTTCTAACACCCTCATCTACTTTGACTGCCCGGGAATAATCCCAGCCGCCCGCTTTAAGTACAGAAAGCATTTTTTTCCTATCCACTGCAGCGGGAGAAAAATGACGGGTACTGCGACGCTCTAAAAGCGCGCGCAATATCATATCCTTCGTATATCCTGAAAATTTATTTTGACACTCTTTAGTGAATGATGAAACATCTTGTCCCTTCTGTTTTACCAATATGAGTGCTTGAGGAACAACGGCATCGCTCAAACCTGTCAACATCTTGGCTTTACTCTTATCAAACACATATAGCAATTGCGCATCGTAATCAAAAGCGTACAAGGATAGTAAAATATTCTCAGTAACCGCCCAGGCATCTTGAATACTATACAGGTCTCTACCCCGCGCGGCATAACGTTTCATAAGAGCAACATCGTGCGGCAGGCTATTAACGAGTATCGCGTACTTAACCTCTTTTGCGTCGTATAACAACTGCCCAAGAGTAGCCCTATCATCGATAACCACTATACTCCAGGATTTTAAATCTCCCGCCGAAGGAGCCCGCTGGCCTAAATCTAATACTGACGTTAGGCGTTTGTCGTGGAAATCGATACAAGAAAGACTTGAATTCTGATCGAATGGCGTACCCGCTGAAGCAGAGCTCGCTAGACTCAATACCTGCTCTTCTATCCTTTCCTCTCCTTTTTGTGTCTGACTTGCGGCTTGCAACTTGTAGCCTATAGCCTGAGCAGCAACAGCGGCAATAATACCTGCTCCCACTCCTGAGCCGTCATGGGTAAGCTGCATTTTGATCTGGGAGGCTTTCTCACCAAAGAGCTCGGTGAAGACTTCTCTCATACGGTCTTGATAACGATAGTGTTTCTCAAAGACTGAGCCGTCGACGGCAACGGTATGAGGTTGTTTGAGCTCTGGGTCGATAGCAATAAGGCTTGCGGCGATGACTGCGGCAGCGACTCTGGCTGAACGGGTGGCGATGAGACGGGCTATTTCCTGGATGAGGTTTGCGTCTTGTCTGGTAAGGAAGAGTTTCTTGAGCATCCAGCGTAGTTTCCAGAGATTTAAGGTTTTGGTAAGGTCGAGTGATTCGATGTCACCGATGTATTTGGTCGCAAAACGCATGGTTTTGTTCAAGGTCCAGGCTCCTCCTCTGCCTCTAAAAAGGATACCTTTATTGATAAAGTCACGTAAGGTGAGTCTCATTAATTCTCCCAGGTACAGACCTGAGACCATCTTCTCTTCCCAAGCCTCTTTAGGGTTGGTTGATTGGCTATCTAAGAATTCATCGTAAATGGTCCTAGGAAGCTCCTTATTAAAATTACCTGACTCCATGTTTACGATCATATGCGTCGCTTTGTATTTGTCCTTGTTGGGGAATTGTTTCTTGATCATTTCCATGGGGAGCCTGATACAAATATTCGTGCCGGTGCCAAGGATGACGCCTAAGCTTGTGTTGGTATCCATATAGGCGCGGGAGACCTGAGTTCCCACGGTATCGTTATCAAGGGAAACTACATTGACGTTGGTGATACCCTGGCGCTTGAAGGCTTCTTTCAAAAGAGCTACTACATCTTTGCCGACGATCCCCTTGGTGGTAAAACCTTTAGACAATCTTAAGGTTATACCTTTATCTATATCTGTCTGGTTTACTTCAAAGGAGAAGGTAAAGCCTAAATTATAGGTATCGGTAAGGTTATGCTTGATAAGGAACTGTTTAACGAAGGATGCGATGGCATCAAAAAGTGTATTTGCGTCCCCTGAGATATGTTCAGGGGAAAGCTTGAAGCGCTCAATGGTCATGACCGGTTCTGTGCCGTCTGCTTTAAGCTCAACTAACAAAACCCTGAAGTTGGTTCCGCCTAGATCAAGCGCTAAGAACTTTCCTTGTTCGGTGCCGGTCGGGTTATCCACGAAGGCAGGAAGCATGGCAAGAGAGCTTTCGCGGCCTGCGAGACCGTTATGCATATCAGCGATAAAGGCGTTGACCATAGAACGAATACGGGAAGTGGAAAGAGAAAAAATATCTTTAAGCGTCGTAGCGGCATCAGCAACAGATACGACACCTCGTGGCCCGTAACCATGACGTAACGGTTCTATTTTATAGCGCTGGATGTATTTTGATATAGTCGGCGGAACACCACCAAAGTTTTCCAAGACAAGCTCGCCTGCGGTATGCGCATGAGCTTTAAAATTCAGAAGTCGCGCTTTTAATAAAGCTAATTGCTTATAGAGAGTGGGGGCTTTCTCTGCAATACCATCAAGCAACCAATCGTTGAGCAATCTTTCCTGAATATTATCTGCAGCGTCTAACGCGTTAAAGTCTCCGGCCCAAGGAGAAGTGTATTCAAGATAAAGAATAGTAGTTTGCTTTTCTTTCGAAACATCTTCTGCTGCCCTTTGCCAGTAATCCCGCGTTATCACATGCCACGGGTGGCTGTCCTGCTCTTCCGGATTACACAGCATAAGCGCATCACCGCTTACGTTTTGATGCCTCACGTAGGCCTCATTTAAATGCTGCGTAATTAATCCTATTTCTTCTTGTTGTAATTTTTGCTTACGCTCCTGCGGCATGTGTTTATCTTTTTGGTAGAAATATGCCGGCAAACCGAGGCCAAAAGGAGTTTCGGGATGCTTGAGGAATGCGTTCTGAATACCTAACATAGCTGCTCCAGCCTCGGCTTCCTTGCGCCTTATTTCTGTCTTGGTAGCATAATCATCGTCTTTGACGCCCTTTATCGCGGCTCGCTGGCCTGCAGTCCCCACATAGCTTTTAATCATGGTATTAGGAGAAAGTTGTCTTAAGGAATGGAACAAACCACCCAAGGCAACTTCAGTATCATCGGGGTGGGGAGAATTGGCCAGAATCGTTGCGGAAGTCGGCCAAAATGATTTAAGATCTCCGATATCCTGGGAATGATAGATAAACCGCTTGCCGGGATTATACTCGGAAAGCTTGCCGTTTTCCATGACTCGCAACCGATACATGAGCACATATTTAAATTCCTTGGGCAGCTTTGGTTCAATCAAGGCACGGATCCAATGAGCATTTGCCTGGGCTTGAGCTTCGACGGCTTTATCGAAAGCGACTCGCTCCATCTGTGATACATGCACGGCCATTGCTTTCATGACAACCAACCACTGCTCTTTGGAAAGAGGACAGTATAAATTATAGTTGAATATTCGCTGCGGGCCATCATAGCCAACAAGCATTTTTGTCTTATTGACGTTCAAGGGCCCAAGTACCTCGTCGACAACGCTGCGTAGCCGCTGGCTTTCTTTACTCGCATCCTCGCTCGATGGCACAAATATAATTTCAGGATTGAATTTTCTAAGCTTATTTCTGAATTTTTCTGTATCACGAAAACCAAAGTAACGTATGTTGTTACGAGCCGCGCGTAATTTCCGTACATGAATATCTGTATACATTTTTATCTGCTTGGGGCTGTGACCTATTAATGCCACACGCGTTTTTTGAGGAACAGGGGTCGTATGAATACCTTCATGTAAACGATCAGACAACAACGTATAACCATTGGCCCGTACCTTATATAAAGAATCCCCATTATTCTTTACAGATGAAACGATCTGCAACCCCTCCTGCTTAGGCGATACGACAACAGTTGCCGGTAATTCACGAGCATCCTTTGCCATCGCGGCAAGATTGGTTGCAGTAGTCTCTCTGACGGCTTTGACTTGCGGATTGGAGTTGGGGTCTTGAGCGGTCAGCGCGCAGTAGTGTACGATAAAGTCTTCGTAGAGACTGGAGAGTCCTGCGGCGACCTGAGGGGTCATGGTATCTATGGTGATGTAGACGGTAGGCATGAGCTTCTGGGCTTTAAGCACATTGGCATGGGCGAAGACATATTCCATATCGTTTATTGAGAGACCGGCATGGTCTTTATTGATGGCGTCGTGTTCCAAGAGCGTTGTTTCGTCTTCCGCAAAGCCAGATTTTTTGGCTACCAGGGCAAAGGCTATTTGCGTTGGTGCCTGGCCGAAGACTCCTTCCATGGCAACATGGGGATCTCGGGGGAATTCACTGATATTGGCGATGAGCGGGTATTGAGTCTTTTTATTGGCTCCTTCCATGATAAACTGCCGTAATTCAGTAACTGAATGTTTCAGGAGCTGGCGCTGGTTATACATCGCGCTTAAGTTGCTGCGTTTACCTAAGACGACCCAGACAAAGAAGAAGCGGGCGAGCGCGACAGCCAGGCTCTTTTCTTTATGTTTGAAGTCTAGGAGACTGTCATAATGGGCGGTGTCTGCTGCGTAGGTTTTGGTATCCATACCGGCCAGATACATCGGC
>JBDRAN010000008.1:0-3129 GCA_043823745.1 Candidatus Omnitrophota bacterium
GTTATCGACGAAGGTAGGAAGCATGGCAAGGGAGCTCTCCTGGCCTCCAAGGCCGTCCTTGCCGGAGGCAGAGGGCTGGCGTCCAACGCCGTCCTTGCCGGAGGCAGAGGGCTGGCCTGCAAGACCTTTGTGCATGTCGGAGATGAAGGAAGAGACCATGGCGTTGACTTGGGAAGTCGGAAGCGCGAACGAAGTACGCAAATCTTCTAACACATTACTTGCGTTATGAGAACCGGCATTATCCGAAGTTTTATGGGTAGCGATAGTATCAGTTATCAAATATCTAGATGCAAATGATTTTGTTTCTCCGGGCTCCAGGATTATCAGATTCGCAGCTTCTCGTACTTTCGCATCAGTATGCGCTGCCATCTTGAATGAATCACCTGAACTTGTCTGGGGTTCTACGCAAAATACATCAGGATTATCTTTGGGAACATACAATACCAAATTCTTAAAGTTCTTATCGCTATGTCCGGTTATTTTAAAGCCTTCCGGATATTCAACAGTAAAAGCCGGCTCATGAGCATCCTGCATGTAGCTTGTTTCGGTTGCTACCGGTTCATGCGTAAAGATGCTATCAAACGTATTATCGCCTAACTTTTTAGCGCGCCTGAAATCGTACGCACCTTCAACGGGTATAAGCGAACCCGTAGGAAGCAGTTGATCGTTTGTTTCCCAGCGCCTGTTGGCCCTTGGCATAGAGACAACGATGTCGCTGCGTTTCGAGTTTTCGCTGAGCTTAGCATTGAACCATGGGTGTAAACCAAAGCCAATCGGCATTGCGTGATCACTTACATTTTGAGCCCAGGTGATCATGGTGACCCAGCTATTGTTATCATATCGATTCAAAACATAGAGCACATAAAGCTTAAGCCCTTGCCAAAGTTCAGGTATCGCCGGGTAGTCTGAAGCAGACCACTCTGCTACAACATACGATTGCCCCTGCACCTCGCCGGAATCAATAATTCTAAACGGATGATTACGGACAAAGCCGTGGCGAACAGTCGTGTCGCTTACTTTGGTTACAAGCTTACCAGAAACCAACTCATCGGTTAAAAGCGATTGCTGCCATGACTTGTCTTGAGAATCGACCCAGGTAAGTTTACCCTGATCATCAAGCGAAACTAAATTGGCAAACGGGAACATTATGGGGTTGCCTCGTTCGGCAAGGAAATTATATTCTTTTTCTCCGCGGCGCAGATAATAGCCGGTGATGTTAAATCCATGATTTGCGTCAATAACAATCCGCGCGCTGTTTTTCTTGTCTTTTAACTCCCAGATATTGTTTTGCGTATCTAACAGGCGTAAAGGCTCAAAACTTTTCTTGGACGTTTCCGTCTGCACAGCCCCTTGGTTCTCTGCGCCAAAATATGCTGCCAAAAGCGAATAAGCATACGCTATTTCTTTCATGCCGAATGCATTAATAGCCTTTCTATTGTTCTCAAGCATCCTAATTCTATGCTGGTTATCAAAGATAAGCTGCTCTATCTCGTCTGCCGCTGCCTTAAAATCCGCTATGCCATTGTTCATGGTGACAAAAAGCATTTGATAGCCTTCGCGCGCGACGACATCACGCATCGAAGGAGAATCAAACGTTATAAAAATTTCATTTACGTTGCCACGATGCAGTGTTCCTGATGTTTCGAATTTCGGGGTGCCTCTGCCTTTTTCGCGCAGATCGTCCAGAAATTCTCGGTACAGTTGAACATTAAAATCAATTAACTGATCCTCCCAGGTAAACAAGTCAGCATCTGACTCTGTAAAACTCTCTGGGCTCATCGAGTCATTATTTAAGGCGCGGATTATGATGCGTCCGGCCGCTTTTTTATAAAGCCATTTTTTGTATGTTCCAAAATCAATGAATTTCTTTTCGTGCTGGGCCTTACGGATTTCCTCATTGCTTAAGAAATAGATATCATTATTATCAATCAATTGCGCTGCATTAACATTACGGTCAAATTTTCCGGCAACATAGGTAATGGTTCTTACATTACCGCGGCTCTGTATTTCCTTATGCAAGTCTATAACGTCGCGTATATGCCGCATTTCGCCCCAAGTAGTGTTTGAGCCTATCACTGCTACCTGCGCCGGGTCAAACCGCTGGGATGGTGCCAAAAGATTTTCGGTAGCAAAAAATCCGTGAGGAATTGCAACAATAGTTTTATCGGGCAATAGCTGCTGATAGTCTGCAACCGCCGATTCTCCTAAAACAACTACTGCATCCGCGTGCCCCAGATATCCCTTAAGGATACTTTTCGCTTGTGCGGGATCAACTTTGTTTTCCAAAGCAAATCGTAAATATAATTCTTCGGGCCGGTGGATAAGCACAATCAAGCGGCCGGGATAATTTGCCTGTATGACTTCTTCTAAAAGGCGTATTTCATTTCCGGCGCCATGCACCTGAAGTAATGTAACCGTATCGGCGTCAGCAGGACGCGCGCGGACGGCAACCGAAACCGCTGTTTCATTATCTACAGCCGTGTGTGTAACCATCGTAACGTCCAGCTCTCCTATTTCCTCAAAACCCCTCTGAAGGTTATCGGCATACCTCTTTAACGAGAATGGCGCAATATGATTTATTCGTATTGGCCTATCAAACCTCACATTACCCGATAATGCCTCTGCCAATTTCTTATGTAAATCTAAAGGCTTTAGCTGAGAGTGTATTGAATTTGCATCCGCAGAAACCGCAGAACTCGCCAACGCCAATGCCGGCTCTTTCGTAGTATCGCGTATTGAAACCTTTTGTTCTTGGCTTGTGGCCTGAGCAAGTGGCTCGCGCTCTGACTTCACACCCCGCGCTAGAATGGTGTTACGCGGGTGTGCTCTCTCTTGAGCAATTGCGCGACCACGGCCTTGGTCGGCCGCAACCGCCGCAATAATCCCTGCTCCTACTCCTGAGCCGTCATGGGTAAGCTGCAATTTGATCTGGGAGGCTTTCTCACCAAAAAGCTCGGTGAAGACCTCTCTCATGCGGTCTTGGTATTTATAGTGTTTCTCAAAGACTGTGCCGTCGACGGCAACGGTATGGGGTTGGGTAAGTTCTGGGTCGATTGCCATGATGCTTGCGGCGATGACCGTGGCAGCGACGCGGGCGGAACGGGTGGCGATAAGATGAGCTACTTCCTG
>JBDRAN010000009.1:0-13564 GCA_043823745.1 Candidatus Omnitrophota bacterium
TTGCAATGGTTATACAAAAACGCAAACGCACCAAAAGGTTAAGGTGCATTTTTCCGGATACCTCGTAAACACTCTTGAATTTCTTGCGAAATTCAAGGAACGACCCTCCGGGCAAATAATGCTAACGCATTATTTGGGTTAATTGTGATGTCCGCAAAAGCGTTTCAGTACCCCTATGAGCTCAAACCCTGAAAAGTCAGAAACAAAGATCACCCAAAAGATAAAGAATGGAACGTTGGTTTGTTACGTTTCAGGCGATATTACCATTCAAAACAGTGAAGATGTGGCGGCAGTCTTTACAAAGATTGCCGCAGAAAATCATCGAAAGGTGATTTTAAACTTAAAAGACGTCGGTTATATTGATAGCCGGGGCTTAGCGTGTCTTGTTCAATTGTCAAACCAGCTTAAAGCCATCCAGGGGATCCTGTTTCTTTGTGAACTCCCGGTTACGATATGCACGCTTTTTGAGATTACGAATCTCAATAAGGTGATTAAGATCTATGAAACCGAAAACGATGCCCTGCAGGATCTATACGGGCAGTAGGTCTCATCGTATATCCATATGAAGAAAAACAGATATTTTGAATATCAGCGTAAAGTCGATAAAGCCTACGAAAAATTGCGTGATGCGTACGCTCAAATTAAAAATTCGTATGCGGAAATGATTTTTCGGTTCGCGCTGATTGCCGAGTACAAGGATGAGTCAACGGGTAGTCATCTGGTGCGTATTGCCGATTATTGTACGGAAATTGCTCGTGGGTTAGGGCTTTCGCGAGAAGAGATAGAGGAGCTTCGCTACGCAAGCCCCATGCACGACGTGGGTAAGCTTGTAATTCCCGACGCGATTCTTAAAAAAGAATCGGGCCTTACTCCCGAGGAACGCGAAGTCATGAAGCGTCACACCACGCTTGGCGCTGATGTCTTTAAAGATTCTCGCCAGCCGATCCTTAAGATTGCCCGCTTGGTCAGCTTAACTCATCATGAGAGGTTCGACGGAACCGGATATCCGCAAGGTTTAAAGGGAACAGAAATTCCTTTGTTTGGTAGAATCGTCGCGCTTGCAGATGTTTTTGACGCGCTTACCTCCGAGCGTCCCTATAAAAAAGCATATGATTTTAACGAGGCAATAAAGATCGTTAAGGAACAATCAGGGAAACAATTTGATCCGGCAGTTCTTCGCGCATTTCTTGGTCGTATTGAAAATATCAGAAAAATCTGGCAGTCAACGAAAGATCTGGAAGAATTTGTCGCCAGTAAAAAATCATAAAGGTGTTCCGCGTTCATGCAGCGCCCAGGGCGCTTATAGAAGGAGGTTTGTATGTATGTGCGTAAGATGTTCGTGGTTTTATTGATTACGTGTGGATTTTTCTGTTTTGCATTCGCCCAAGAGAGCAACGATGAAGCCAGTAGTATGCATAAGGAGCATAAGGCTCAGGGAATGAAACAGAAGGGGATGATGCCGGGGATGATGATGGGAATGTCGCGTACGATGGTCGCCTCAAACGACGGAGGCGTATTTGTGCTTATGGGTAACAAGTTGCAAAAATACGATAAGAATTTAGTTTTACAGAAAGAAGCTGAAATAAAAATGCCTAAAGACGCAATGCAGGGTATGAAAAAAAAGTGCCCGATGATGGAAGGCGATGCGAAGGGCGCGCAGATGGATCAACCGGGCCTGAATGAGCCTGGGAAAATGTCTGAATAGACGCATCATTGATTACGACGGTGAGGGTGTATGATGTAGCGATTATCGGAGCAGGCGCTGCCGGGATGCTTGCGGCCATAAGGGCCGCGCAGTGCGGCGCGCGGGTTATCCTGGTTGAGCGCAATAATGCTGCCGGTAGAAAGCTCCTTATTACCGGCGGCGGGCGATGCAACCTCACCAATACCGCTTCTCTTGATATTTTTATCAATAAGTTTAAACCTACCGGAGAGTTTCTTCGTAGCGCTTTCTTTTCCCTTTCCAATGAAGACCTGATGAATTTTATCCGCACCCAGGGCCTTGAGCTTACTGTAGAGGAGCGGGGCCGCGTGATCCCTGCAACGAATGATTCAGCTTCAGTTGTCAGGGTGCTTGAGCATTCATTGAAAAACACCGGTGTTACGTGCGTTTTTAGAGCGCGTGTGAACGATATCAAGCGCCACGATGGTTCTTTTTTACTTTATATTGGCCAGGAGTTACGCATTAGGGCAGCCCGGGTGATTATCGCCACCGGTGGCGCCTCATACAAAGCAACCGGGTCAAGCGGCGACGGTGCGCGGCTTGCCAAGCGCCTGAAACACACCGTTATCCCTTTTGGCCCCGGCCTGGTTCCTCTTGTTGTTAAAGAACACTGGGCACGAGAACTTCAGGGAATTACGTTGCGTTCCGTGAGAGTCCTGTTTTCCTGCACTCACAAAAAAATTTCCTCTGATATTGGCGAGCTACTCTTTACTCATTTCGGAATATCCGGGCCGCTGGCGTTGGATAGTAGCGCTGCCGTTGTCGCGATGCTTGCCGAGTGCAAGGAGGTTACCGGGAGTATAGATGTGCTGCCGGCTATGTCCCGTGAAAAATGCGAGCAGCAGCTTGGACATCAATGTCGCACGCAGAGCAGTCGTCAGATTAAGAGCATACTGCAGGATTTTTTGCCCAAAAGGATGGTAGCCCCTTTTTTGATTATTGCCGGCATCCACGCTGAAAAAAAAGCCAACCAGATTACGAAAGCAGAATGTCGTGTGATTGTCGAGAAATTGAAAGGATTGACGGTGATCATAACCGGGAGTCGCCCACTCGATGAGGCCATGGTAACCTGCGGCGGGGTATCCATAAAGGATATTGACCCGCGCACGATGGAGTCACGGATTATGCCGGGGTTATACTTTGCCGGTGAGGTGATCGAGGGTAGAGCTCCCAGTGGCGGATATAATCTTCAACAGGCGTTTTCCACCGGATTTCTCGCTGGTCAAAGCGCGGCCCGAAGTGTACAATAATCTGTGCGGAAAACATGAAAATAATAATCGGATATTGTATAATTCTTCTTTTATCCTCTATGGGGCTTGCCCACGCCCAAAACCCTAAGCCAGAGCAGTATCAAGCTATCGATAATTATATTAATGACGTTGGAGACGGAAGCGATTTTGATAAGGCGGTAATGCTGGCGGACAGCGGTAACTATGCTTCATGCGATAGCGATCAATGTGCGCGTGAGGAATTTAGAAGGGCTGTTTTTGCCGATGAATGCGCCTACATTACGGAGCGTTACGGTAAACAAAATCAAGACTGGCGCATTGTCGGCCAGGATAACGTTTCAGCATATGTGTTCGGGCTCAACACCTATTACGATGATCTTGGTATTGAGATAACGGCGACCGGGAAGCGACGGGTCATTCGTTTTAATATCACCGGTCCCGTTGAAAGCGTCAAGCATAAACTGGGCTTGCGTTGGGATGATGACCTTTAGCAGTCCGTTGTGGAAAACTATTGAGTGTCGACGATGAATAAAGAATTGTTTGCGTTGGTTCTTGTTGCCGGCATCAGTATTTTATTTATCGTGATGATACTCAAAGACAGACGTTTACTCCGGCAGCACGATCAGGGCCTAGAGGATCTCAGGCGATTTATGAAACTTAAGGGTTTCAAGTCTCTTGACCGTTGTGACCAGTCGCTGGTACCGCTTATTACGAGCCTGTCGCGTTTTGGACAGAGAGTATCGGTAAAAGAAGGGTTTGTTTCGAAAAATTGTAGCACTATTGCCGCTCGTGTTACTTGTGGGAGCCGACATGCTTCATCATTTTTTTCTGACATGGTTGTTGCGAGTCGTCAATATTCTGCAATGCCCGATTTTGTATTGCTGTATCTTCCGCAAGTGCAGGGTATTGTGCGTACAAGCCTTGAAGGTTTGTTGGGTATAACGCGTTTTTTTCATCTTACCAAGAGCGCGTTACCGCATGATACCACCGGCGCCTATACGTTGTATTGCCAAGATGCTGTTAGCGTAAGTAACTTTTTATCAGCGGAGCGCCTGAAGCGGATTTCGGCAAAGAGTGGTTTTATTCTCACTGCTGAAAAAGGATATTTTATTATCCGGGCTCTCTGTGTGGTTAATGTTGGGATAACGAATGAACAGGAAGTAAAGCGTTTGCTTGAGATTGCCGCTTTCCTCGAAGAGGAGTGATCCCATGCATATTATCAAAGAAAATGATCGTTATATAGAATTCAGTAATAGGATGTCCGTAGGCTTGCGGATCATGCTTTTTCTTTTTGGCCTACTACCGCTCTTTGCGCCCTATGAGCTTTTAATTAAACCGCGCTGGACCGGTTTTTCTCTTTTTGCCTTACTACCGATTATTATTTCCCTTGGTGCGATTGCGGTAAGTGTATTTTTTTTAGCGGCAGCACTGATCGGGCTTGATGGGGTGGTTCGTTTTGAGCGTAAGAAAAGAATTGTTGTATATGGCCGCAAAGCTTTGTGCGTGCGGTATCAAGAATCCCACTACAGCATGTCGGATATACGTAGCTTTGAAATTGAGGAACGTGAATGGACCGATGGGCCGAAGTATTATGTATTGGCTATGATTGTTCGAGGCGGAAAGAAAATTTCCTTTGGTGAATTTTCTGCACAAGTGTCCGCCGCGCAATACCGCGAGAAGCTAGAGGCAGCGGTGAAAGGAAAATAATACAGGAGTTTGTAATTCTTGTGGTTTTGGTGTGATGCGTCAGTATATCCTTTTGGTATATTAAAATAATGATCCTATTTTTTTTAGTTTTTTTCATTATTATTATTCTCTTATTGTCGCCTTTTCTGATCCGAGGCCGCTTTGTGCTTGGGGCTTCTATTGCCTGGGGGCTGTTTGGGCTGTTTATCGTTATTGCTCTCTGTGGATTTGATGTGTTGTCGATTATTTTTCTTGGCGGCGCAATATTCTTACTTACCCTTTTGGTCGCCTTACTACTTTTGATTTTCGGTTTAATCAAAATTACGGCGCTGAAAAAACAGAAGCTGCCTTGCGCACGTGTGACGATGGTGATTATCGCGGGCATGCTGCCAAGCGTGCTGACGCTTATTTGTCTTATCCAACCACATATGCTGCGTAATATTGTAGGAGGCAGACGCAGCATCACGCGTTCATTCTTTGAACATGCTGTTTCAGTTGTTGGTTATAGTCCCGCCGGTGATTTTTCCGAAGGTCTGGCCCTGGTGCGCAGCGATACTGATTATGATGGCTACGGTTATATTGACAAGGACGGCACGCTTGTTTTTACGGTTGAATGCGATTTTGCTGATTCGTTTTCCGGCGGCCGTGCCGTTATTAAGCGGTATGATCGTAAGCGCAAAAAACCGCAATACGGCTATATTGATGCTAAGGGGAATGTTGCTATCGACGTGCAATATGATGATGCTCAGGGCTTTGCGGAAAACCTTGCCACAGTAAAGATTGCCGGCCGTTGGGGGTATATTGATATGAATGGGGCCATGGTTATTGCTCCTCAGTTTGACCGCGCGTTTAGCTTTTCGCAAGGCCGCGCGAAGGTGGTCACCCGTGGGCGGAGTGGTTTCATCGATGCCAGCGGAGCCGCGATCGTTAAGCCCCAATACTATAAAGTAGAGGGATTTTCACAGGATCGCGCCGTGGTGTGTGATGCAACGAAATGCGGATATATCGATACAGCGGGAAATGTTGCTATTGCGCTACGATTTGATGACGCCAAGTCTTTTGCCGAAGGGTTTGCTTCCGTAAAAGTGGGCGCGAAGTGGCATTATGTGGATACAACAGGGAATATCATCGCGAGTGACGATTTTGATAGCGCGTTACCGTTTTCAGAAGGTTATGCGTGCGTGAGTTCAGTACGAAGTAATTTTTACGATAAAGATTTTGGCGGGTATTCCGGAACTCGGGGTGCGTACGCATTCATTGATACGAGCGGAAAATATCTTATTGCTCCGAAACTTCTGGGTGCAGAATCTTTTGCTTCGGGGCTGGCCTTGGTCAAGATTCCTGCCGGTGATTTTTTTGGTGAGTGTGAAGATTCTATTTTTATCAATACGCGCGGCAAGAAGGTTACCAGGCGCTTTACGCTCGCTCATTCCTTCAAAGAAGGGTTGGCTTTTATTAAGGATGACGCAGGTTTTGGTTTCATTAACACAAAGGGCGATTGTGTAATTCGCTTCAAGACACGTAGTCCCTATTTTAACCAAGGGATTCGGGGTCGGAGCCTCGTGTATGGTTATATTGATAGTGTGGGGACCATGGTTATTCCGGCGCAGTATCATGCAGCTGCTTCTTTTTCCGGCGGCTTGAGCCGCGTTGATGTCCGCTCGAAGCGGCAGTTTATTAATCAGCAGGGTGAGGTTGTTTTTGGGGTTTCTGGCTCGATGCTGCCGCAGGATTTTTCCGAAGGGCTTGCGGTTGTCGGCGTTCATGATACAAAAAGCGGCCGCCAACGGTATGGGTATCTTGATGAAAAAGGAAATTTCGCTATCGCGCCGCAATTTTACGCTGCTGGCCCTTTTTCCGAGGGTCTTGCCGCAGTCAAATTTTCCGAAGGTTATAACGCTAATAATTGGGGCTATATTGATCGCACGGGGAAAGTTATTATAGAGCCGAAATATTACGAGGCCGGCAATTTTCATCGAAAGAGAGCTTTCGTCCAATTATTGGAAGAACGCACTCCCGGCATGGGTGAGATTCACTCTTTCGTTATTGATAATTCGGGAAAACCGATTATTGATTTTTCCCGCGCGGGCTTTGATGCATATCATCCCGGCGCCGCGCTTCGTCTTAATTCTACCTATGTTCATTCCGGAAAGCAGAATGAACCCGAGGGGTATTATTCGTTTGGTGCACCGCTTGTTCCGGTATGCGGCAGTAACCCGTATAAAATTGGTTATATTGATAGTATGGGCGCTTTTGTAGTTCCGCCGCGTTTTGATGATGCCCGGCCATTTTCCGAGGGTTTGGCTGCAGTGAAAATAGGAACACAGTGGGGGTACATTGATGAGCGGGGCACAATGCTCATTACCCCAATGTATGATGCCGCAGGAGATTTTAGCGAGCAACGGGCGGTTATCGAGCGAAACGGAAAATACGGCTATATTGATCAAAAAGGAACAGTTGTCGTTGAGCCGCAATTTTTCGAAGAGGCATTTCCTTTTTCGTGTGGTCGCGCTCTTATTAAGATGAATGGTCAATATGGATTCATCGACTCCGCGGGCACATTTGTTATCGAGCCGCGATTTGATGAGGCTTTTCCATTTCAAGAAGGAATGGCTACGGTGGGATATGCGCAGTAGCAGGTGGTTGCATTTTTATCATAACCAAGAAAACAAGAAGAATCATTTCTTTGGTTTTATTCTATGTGGATTTTTTCTGCATGTATTGTAAATAATAGTATTTGAGGTCCTATGGCCCACGAACATCCACCTACCATATATAAACGAGATCAGCCCAAAGGCTTTGTGACTGCGGAAAAAGCTGCGCGGCAGGCTGAAGACTTAGCCGGCAGCGTGCGCAAATGGTTTCGTCATTTCTCTCGGCGATTCAAGCGCCAGAATATCGATTGTTTCAGATTGTATGACTGGAATAGCCCGGATATCCGCATTGTTGTTGACTGGTACGCGGGTCATCTGGTGGTGGCCGAGTATGAACGGATACAGACAGGCCCTGAGTATTTGCCGCATATGGCGCGCGCCGTAGCGGCCGCGCTGAATATTCCAGCGGAAAATGTCCATATCAAGCGCCGGCATACCAAGCCCGCCGAGGGGTCCCGTTATGCGAAGCTCGATTCTCGTGGAACACGTATCGCGGTTTGCGAACGTGATCTGCGTTTCCTGGTGAATGTGAGTGATTTTCTTGATACAGGCCTTTATTCCGATCATCGTGATACGCGTGTTATTGTCGGTAACTGCTCAAAAGGAAAAGATTTTTTGAATCTCTTTGCTTACACCGGAACGTTTACCTGTGCGGCGGCCGCAGCGGGCGCGCGCTCAAGCGTTTCAGTTGATCGTTCTGAAACCTATTGTGCCTGGGCGCGCGATAATTTAACGCTCAATGGTCTCGCTTCCAAACAGCATGTCTTGGTTCAATCGGACGTGATGAAGTATTTAGCCGTCGCGTTAAACCGGGGGTATCGATGTAACCTCGCGTTTGTTGACCCACCCTCTTTTTATAAGGACGAGCGATTGCAAGCGTCATTCGATATTAATCGTGATCATCCCGAGTTGCTTTCTAGGGTAATTAAGATCATGAAGCCCGGCTCTGATCTGTTTTTCTCAACGAATCATCAGCGTTTTGCGCCGCGCTTTGAGGGTATCGTGTTCCAGGAGATCGTTGAATTGACACCGAAAACAATTCCCGAAGATTATCGCAATCGCGCTGTTCATCGGTGCTGGCTGATGAAGGTGTAGTGTTTTGAACCGATATGGTATCTTGGGCGTTGAAGATACATTGTAGTAGAAGGAATTTGAAGAAATCAAGCCAGATTAGAGAGTGATCCGCCGCGGCCTACGCACTGGACGGTGTACACAATAGGAGGTCTGCAAATATGGTAAATACGCGGATAAGAACGTGCATGAATGTTTTCTGCGCAGACAATGTTAAAAAGCGGTTTGCAATATCCTGCATAATAATTACTGCATTAGCGTTATTCCTTTTAAGGGTTCCCACCATTTTAAAGAACCCCTTCTTTGTAGGTGATAGCGGTTACAGGATGAACTTTGCCGATACGATTATAGTTATACTGGGAAATCGTTTTTGGCTGCCATTTCTGCAATTGCACATCAAGTTTTTTTATCAGCTTGGGCTGCCGTATTGGATGTTTAAATTTATTCCCGCTTTTTATTTTTTATTAGCGCTTATATTCTTGGGTATCGTGACGTATCGGATGCTCGACAAGAGCTATCCCAGCTTACTTTTTTCCTTATTTCTGGTGTTTTGTTTCGCGCATGAGCAGGGGGTAAAATTTTTGAATGTTAATCTTTATCAGGAAATTTTGGAAACGGCATTATTTTACATTTTATTGTATCTTGGTATGTTAGATTTAAAAAAAAGATGGCTCTTATTGTTGATTGCAAGTGTTGCTCTTTTAACCCGGGAATGTTTTTGGGTTTATTTATTTGTTTTATCCTTAATCAATTGGAGGAAAATTATTTCCGATAAGGTATACATTTTTTCATTTATATGGCTTTGGCTAATCCCTATTTGCTGGCTATTGGTGTTTCCGCTCCGGCGTTCTATTACAAGCGGGAACTTTCCGGGAGGATTCCTGATAAATCAAAATCTCCACGTAGCATCGGGGTATTTCACTAGCTTGTCAAGCCTCGGGAGCGCCCTTCTGTCAAATAAGATTCATTTTTTTGCGACAGGCCTTATTGTTGTTTTTGTTTTAATAACTTTGCGCCTTAAGGCCAGAGAAAATAAAGTTATTCAATCAGACGTATTTGCGGCACGTTTTCAAGTTTTTAGCCTCTTGTCGCTTGCGATTATATATTCATTCTTTTTGCTGTTTGATCCTTTCCAATGCACGTATGGAAATATGAGAATGGGAATTCCTTTATTGAGTCATATGTTTATATGGGCGGGTATATTGTATTATAAAACCTTTAGCTGCCGAAACACTCTAAAAATTTTCTCAAGGTTTATTTTAATATTAAGCATTTCGTTCACGGTAAATGGGCAACAAGGAGAATTGTTTGGTAAAGAATATCCCGAAACGCTAAAGTTTTATCAACAGATAAAAAATCTTAAAAATAATGTTTATAATGACACAGAACCGAATGTCTGTATTGTAGCACAGGACTATTGGGAAACCCTTAGGATATTTCTTGCTCCTACTTTGTATATGAACCGGAAGATGGTCGGGTCAAAAAATGATTATTCTTTTGATGAGTCTGATATTGTGATAGCGCCGTCACATTTTAAGTTTAAGGATTCAAGATTTTTACGATACGCCAAAGGCAACATAGGGAAGAAGTCATATATAATTTACTATAGAAAAAGAGACAATAGGCATTCTATCAGAAAAAACACGTGAATGCATAAGAGAAAAAAATCTACTTTTTTTCACATTAATAAATACACCACGGGCACTATATCAGGGTGAACGTTACGTATGATTTCAGGCCGATTTTACAATTTCTTGCAGGGGTGTATAATAAATAATCCGTTAATGCGTATCGAGTTATGAATATGGGAGGAAAAGGAACCGAACGTAAGCGGCAACGGATAGGGAGTCATTGGTGTCCTTTCTGTGATAAGGACTTTCAGAAAGGAGAAAGATGAAGAAAAATGTTTATGCAGGTCTGTTCATGGTTACGTTGGCAACCCTGATGCTCGAGATCCTTTTAACGCGTATCTTCAGCGTTACCATGTGGTTTCATTTTGCGTTTGTCGCTATATCGGTTGCTCTGTTTGGAATGACCGTGGGTGCAATAATAGTATATTTGCTCCCCAACTATTTTACGCAAGAACGAGCAAAGCATCGCCTGGCGGCAAGTTCCTTACTATTTTCAATATCTATTGTCTTTAGTTTTTTAACACAGTTATCTATTCCGTTCGTTGAAGAAAAATCAATCGTCGGGCTCTATTCGATTGCCCTAACATACGCTGCGCTATCGGTGCCATTTGTGTTTAGCGGCATATGCGTATGCGTAGCGTTGACTAAATTTCCAAAGCATGTGAGTAAGCTCTATGCGGTTGACCTTGCAGGAGCGGCGCTCGGATGTATTCTTTTGATCTGGATCCTGAAAATTACGGATGGACCGACAGCGGTGCTCGTTGTAGCCTTTCTTGCCAGCGTCGGAGCAGTTTGTTTTGCTGCCGAAAGAAGTCTTAACAGGGTCATGCGAGTTGCTACCGTGATTAGTCTATTGCTTGCGTTTTTTTCTATTGCCCATACGGTTTTAGTGCACAAACAATCTCCGCTGTTGCGTATAATTTGGGTGAAAGGCAGGTATGAGGCTAAGCCTCTTTATGAGAAATGGAATGCGTTTTCGCGTGTTAGGATTTTTGGTAATCAAAAAAAATTAGAAAAGCCATTTGGCTGGGGTATTACTTCCATTTATCGTTCTGACCAAAAAGTTAAGCAATTACATATGAATATAGATGCGAGCGCAGGCACTGTCATTACCGCGTTTGATGGAAATTTAAATAATCTCGAATATCTTAAATATGATGTAACAAATTTCCCTCATTACCTGAGATCGAATGCAAAGGTTTTAATTATTGGTACAGGAGGGGGGAGGGACATTCTTTCTGCGTTAGTATTTAAACAGAGGTTAATTTTTGGCGTGGAGATCAACAAGGATATTATTGATATCGTTAACCAACGATTTGGGGATTTTACCGGGCATTTGGATAAAAATCCCAAAGTATTTTTTATTAATGATGAAGCAAGAAGCTATATCGCGCGATCAAAAGAAAAATTCGATATTATTCAGGTTTCACTCATAGATACATGGGCAGCGACTGCATCAGGCGCGTTTGTTCTCACAGAAAATTCGCTCTATACTACTGAAGCCTGGAAGGTTTTTATCGAGCATCTCACTCCTAACGGAATATTATCATTTTCTCGTTGGTACCACGAAGATAATCCGGGTGAGGCATATAGGTTAACTTCGTTGGCCAGTGCTTCATTAATGAAGCTAGGCGTAAAAGATCCCCGGGGCCACATAGTTATTGTGAAATGTAAGCGCGTAGCAACTTTACTGGTACGTAGAGCGCCGTTTTCAGATAAAGAATTAGATATGATTGAAAATATAGCCAATGATGTGCACTTTGATATTGTCCTTACCCCGCGAGTTTCTGTTAATTCTACTTTTGCAACTCTTGGTTCCGGAAAGGATCTCGATGTGTTTACGGCGAAGTACCCTATAAATATTGCGGCACCCACTGATGACAGCCCTTTCTTTTTTCATATGCTTAGATTTAAGAATATATTTGATCGGGAATTATGGAGAAAGGGTGATCCTCGCCAAAAGGCAATCTCTGTTTTAGGTTGTTTGCTCATAATTGTGATAATGTTTACATTTCTTTGTATTATTATCCCGTTGATTCTAACAGCTAAGAAGGCGAACCTTAGAGGATCGTTACCATTTTTTATATTCTTTATGGCTATAGGATTTGGTTTTATGCTGGTTGAGATTTCGCAAATGCAAAGGCTGATTATTTTTTTGGGTCACCCTACATATGGTTTATCCGTCGTCCTTTTTGCTCTTCTTCTATCGAGTGGGATAGGCAGTTATTTAACGCAAAAGGCAGGCGATGCCATTATTAAAAAGACAATAATTGCGTGTTCATTGCTTCTTCTATGTACACTTTTGATATTTGGGATATTGACCCCCATTATTCTTGCTATGTTTCAGGGGTCTTCAACCATCGTGCGTATATGTATAGCGGTGGGGATGCTTTTTCCTTTAGGATTCTTTATGGGGATGCCGTTTCCTCTTGGAATGAAATTGGCTGCTACCCGATCGGCCTCAATAGTTCCCTGGTTTTGGGGGATCAATGGAGCAGCATCAGTTTGTGCTTCGGTGTTCGCGATTGTGATATCCTTATGCCTCGGTATATCGGCGACATTTTGGGCTGGTTTTTTATGTTATATGGTCGCTTTTATTATGTTTGTATGGGCCAGCGTAAGGACGAAAAGAGCATTGCAATGTATACCATAGTATCGTTTAATGATTTATGTTACTGTTTCTAGGGGTAGTATAAAAGGGCACGGCACATATCCACTGAATGTACATGTTCACTATCCAGCGGATACTTAATGTTCCTCATTGACGTTGTATAAAAAAGCAGTTTTTTTAGCGGGTTGATTGCCGGGTGTCCTCTAGGGAGTAAAAGAACGGATATTAGGCTTTTTGATTGTGTTTAAATCAGAATATTTTCTTTAATCGTACATTAAAGAAGTTAAGGAGAAATTACCATGATAGCAGCTTTTAGCTTACTGGTTATCATTCTTTTATCGATTGCCGTGGTGAGAGTCGGCGCCATTGCCTTGGAACTTACGGGACTTTCGGCAGAGATTGCGTCTTTTCAGGCGCAATCGGCATTTTCGGGTGTAGGTTTTACAACGCAGGAGTCGGAAGCGATTGTTACCCACCCGTTGCGCCGGCGCATTATCCGTATTTTAATTCTCTTGGGAAGCGCCGGAGTTACCACCTCAATTGCGACACTCGTTCTAACCTTCGTCGGAGAAACGGGCAAGGATCTGTATGTGCGTGGTGCTATATTATTTATCGGTGTGCTGGTTGTATTTTTATTCGCGCGGTCGCGGCATATCTACGTTTTGATGAGAAGGATAATCAGCAAGGCACTCCAGAAATGGACTACGCTTCGTATTTTTGATTACGAGCAATTATTGGGTTTTTCCGAAGGATACTCTATAGCGAGAATAACGATTCGTTCCGATAGCTGGGTTGTAGATAAAAAACTCAGCGAATTACGGCTGGACCGCAACTCTGTGCTTGTTTTGGCTATTTATCGAAAGGCTGATAAAAAGGAAACTTTTATCGGAGCGCCCGCCGGGGACATTGTTATTCGGGGCAGAGATGTTTTAATCTGTTATTCTCGCCTAGAAGGAAGT
>JBDRAN010000010.1:0-33369 GCA_043823745.1 Candidatus Omnitrophota bacterium
TGAAAAGTCAAAACTGTATAACCCCAAACAATGTTTGCAGTTATGCTAAAAACATAGCGCACCAAAGGGTACTGCATTTTTCCGGCATACCCCGCCGTTTCCCAAAATTTCCATAGTCCAACAGGACACCCTGCTGGGTAGTGCAACAGCACATCCTGTTGGATAGCCTTCGGCTTAGAAATTTTGGCGGCGGCCCTCCGGGCAAAAAATGCAAATGCATTTTTTGGGCTAATATTGACCTTTCCGGAAAACAACGCTACAATAGGATGATGAACGTAGCCCGCAAATTTGTTCGCTTTAGCGCGCCGGTATACCTTAAAGTCACCACCCCTGACTCACCGCAATCGGTTTCTGCCATTGCCAAAGACGTAAGTCTTGGCGGAGCAAAGATAATTTTCGATAAAGCCTTTATGGTCGAACGGGAAAATATGTTTTCTCTTTTTCTGCTGCTTCCGGAAAAAACGCTACCGATTGCCGGCAAGGTCATGTGGATAAAAGAATATAGCGACCGCAAAGAAGTCGGGATGTCTTTTCTTAATATGCCTGACGCCTACAAAGAAGATATCTATAACCATATTTTTAAATACCACCGTGGCGAAATTACTAAAAAATGGTGGCAAATGTAACCGGATAAAGGAGGAAAACTCATGGAACGCATCTTGATAGTCGAGGATGAACATGAAGTAGCCGAAACGATGGCAGTCGCGTTACGCAGGCGTGGGCATCAGGTTGATCTTGCGCATACACTGGCTCAGGCAATGAAAACCTCTGCGAATGATTATCCGGTAATACTGCTGGATATTCTCCTGGGCACCGAAAAAAGTTTTCCTTTTTTAAAAAAAATAAAAGAGGATAATCCCAGCGCTATCGTCATTATGGTTACCGCCTACGATGAAGACGAAAATGTTCGCGAAGCAAAACGCTTAGGCGCCGACGCTTTTCTCACAAAGCCTTTTATGACGGAGTATTTGGAAAACCTTATCATTTCCAAAATCAATTCTTTGAAGAAAAAATAAAATTCATGCGGTATCTTTTCTCTCGCGCAAGTGTCGCTCTCTACACACTTGCACTCGTTATCCTTTCAATAAGCCCGTTACCAGGACCGCCGGAAGCAATTGCTTTTCCGCATTTTGATAAAGTCTGCCACTTTTTTCTTTACGGCATCTTTTCATTTATTACCATAAATACATACCTGCGCCAGCGCGTTCGACACCCCTACCTCGCGTGTGTAGGTTACGTGACGATCGTCGGACTGCTTATTGAATGCATTCAATATTTTCTTCCTTATCGCTCCTTCGAAACAATGGATATAGTCGTAAACGGTACGGGAATGCTGGCCAGTTTACCCTTTAACGTTACAACCTGAAACATGGCACGCGCAAAAAGAAATATTCTCATGGACCAGGGGGCAAAAAATCTTTTTGATATTCTTGAGCGCTCAACCGAGCGCCATCCGGATTCATGCGCGCTTATATTCGGCGCTCGACACATCACCTACGCAACGTTACTGCGCCAAACCCGGCAATTTGCCGGCGCCCTCTCCCGTCTGGGTGTCGACGAGCACGATCGAGTGGCACTCTGGCTCCCTAATTGCCCTGAATTCACTGTTGCATTCTTTGCCACACTTGCCCTCAACGCAACGGTGGTTCCTGTCAACACAATGCTTAAACAAGATGAAGCTAAATTCATTATTGATGATTCAAAAAGCAAGATACTTATTTTTTCTATTGATAAAATAGCTGAAAGTGAAATGATCCTGACACGGGTTGACTCATTGCTGTCCGTAATTTCATTACCGGCGCCGCATTCAAAAACCATCGCGTATGACTTTTATACCCTGTTAAAAGGATCCCCCGAGCATCCCAAATCCTGCCCTGCGGCCCAAAACGATCTCGCCGAAATCATATATACGTCAGGTACCACCGGAAAGCCTAAGGGCGCCTGCCTTACCCATAAGAATCTTCTATCCAATATAGCTGATTGCGCCGAAGTCATACGTTTTAGCCAAAAAGATACGATTATTTGCGTTCTGCCGCTTTTCCATTCGTTTGCCTCAACGGTTTGCATGTTGCTACCCCTATACCACGGAGCACGTATTGTCATAATGCGCGCGGTGCGGCCCTTCAAACGCATCATCAGGGCTATCATAAAGCACCGCGTAACGGTTTTTGTAGGTGTGCCCTCCTTCTATAGCATCTTATCTGAAACCAAATTCCCGCCGTTCGTGCTTTTTTTAGGCATCTTTTTAAATCCCATACGATTATGTATCTCCGGAGCCGCAGCCTTACCGGTTCCGGTCTGGAGGAAATTCGAGAGACGCTTCCGCCGACCGCTTCTTGAAGGTTACGGCCTTACTGAAGCATCTCCCGTTGTTTCATTGAATCCGCTCTCCGGAATTCGTAAACCCGGCTCGATCGGCCTTCCCTTGCCTTCGGTAAAAGTAAAAATCGTTGACGCACATGAGCGGGAGCTCGCCACAGGAGAAATCGGAGAGTTGCTGGTTCAGGGAGCAAACGTGATGAGGGAGTATTATAACCTGCCGCTTGAAAGCGCTCAAACGCTTAAGAACAACTGGCTTTATACCGGTGACTTGGCAAAAATTGACGCCGACGGATTTATTTATATTATGGGCCGCATTAAAGAAATGGTAAACGTGCGCGGCCTTAATGTATACCCTAAAGAAATTGAGGATATACTCTTCAAGCATCCGGCAGTAAAAGAAGCCGCCGTAGTCGGCGCCAATCATGCAAAACGCGGCGAAGTGCCCATCGCGTTTGTAGTAACGCGGTCTCCGGCGAGCGAGCAAGAGCTCATACGATATTTACGCCATGCAATCGCTTCGTATAAAGTTCCGTTTAAAGTTTTTTTCAAGGAGACGCTCCCTAAGAATGCGACGGGAAAAATCGTAAAAACCGAACTCCAACGCGAAGCACGCGAGCTCCTCAACAAAACCTATGCCACACACACATATAGCGAATAGCCCCAAACCCTTTGAAATCGTTTTTGAGGACGCTGCGATTATCGTACTCAATAAAATCGCCAAAATCCTGGTACAGCCATCCCCGCGTAACGAAAAACATACGCTGACCTCGCTCCTTGAAAAAGAACGCGGACTAAAAGTTTGGCCGTGCCATCGGCTCGATCGTGAAACAACCGGCCTTATCGTGTACGCCAGGAGCCAATCTCTCCAGGAAAAGGTTATGGATTTATTCAGAGAACGGAAGGTCCAAAAGCGCTACCTCGCGTTCGTAAAAGGTGCTATGCGCCAGGCCAGCGGTGTTATGGAGGGTTACATCATCGACAAGGAAGGCCGACGTTTCGGTGAAAAACCGAAAAAGGCAAAGACGCTCTACCGCTGCCTCGCACGAAGCTGCGACATCAGCGTTATAGAGCTTACACCCCTTACCGGGAGAACCAATCAATTACGCATACAATTAGCAAAGATCGGCAACCCCATCCTGGGGGAACGAACCTACGCCTTTGGCCGGGATTTCACGCTTAACTTCAAGCGCTTGGCTCTCCATGCATTTTTTTTACGTTTCGAACACCCCCAGCACCACAGGAGCCTGACATTTCAAATTCCAATAGCGCCGGATATGCGCCAATTCCTAAAAGAAATCAATATTACCATACCCCCAGGCATCATCACATGACACGAATCCTACTGTTGTTCATTGTCGCCGCCACCACCGTATGTTCCTTATCTGCCGCAGCCATCGTCCACTTAAAAACCGGGATGGACGTTCGGGGCTCAATTGTCGAAAAACAGGCCGATTATATCGTTATAAATTTTTACGGTGTTACCTTACGATACTGGTATAATGAAATTGATCGCATCGAAGAAAAGATAGGGGAATCGGGCGGAAACGATAAAACAAAGGAAACTTCCGGAACATTCAAAAAGGCAAGCGCTCGCCTTATTGCCCAGGGAGATTATACTACTGCGATTAAAATACTTACCGAGCTTGAGGCCACCGGTTCCCATACCTCTGAAGTTCATAATGACCTGGCGATTGCCTACGCCTGCAGCGGCGATCTTAGCAGCGCAGTGAGCCAGCTTAAGGAAGCGTTGACGCTTGAGAGCGGTGACGCCGAAACAGAAATCATCCGGTACAACCTCGCGTATGTATATACGCTTGCCAACCGGATCGATGATGCGCGCAGGGAGTATGATAAGCTTAAATCCGACAATTTACGAATCCTTCTGAAACGCGTTCGTATGACGCGAGAAAACGGTATGGGCGCTAACATGATCATTATGGCAAGTTCTTTTCCTCCCGATACTGTTTTCTTTTGTCCGCAGCCGCCGCGTCATGAAACCAATGATTTCCTGCGCACGCAACTTCAGGACATCGAAAGAGGTAACGACCGGGCGTACATAGTCGAGAACTTCCCGTTACTTTTTTTCTATAAGAGCCCCTTAGCGGACCTCAACTATGCGTTCGGCGCGATCCTCAGGAAAGAATTCGCCCAGGCAAAACGGTTTCTGGAAGACTCCCGGAGCGCCTCTCGCGACAGCACCGCCTACCAGGACACTCTGGCTCAAGCAGGAGCCTACTTCGCCGAAGGGCAAATTGCGCTTGAGGAGCATGATTATTACCTGGCTCGCACGAGCTTTAAAAAAGCAATTGCTCTTTTTGGCGATTGGGGTCTTTTCCATAAATATCTGGCAACAACGTATTATCTTCTCAAGCGATACCCGCGCGCGCGGGAAGAATTCCAAACTGCATTAACCCTTCTGGGAAAAGATCCCATGGAGGCTCAGGAAATAGAGGAATATATACGTCTGATACCTCAGGAAAAGTAAAGGAGGAACCATGCCCCTGACCGTACGCACCCTTATCCAGAACCCCAACACGTATGTGCTCTACCCCATCGGCACGATCGACTCCGACACAAGCCCGATTCTTGAAAAAGCAATAACGGCCGCGTTGAGCTCTAAACCAAAAAACGTGGTTCTCGATTTGGAAAAAACAACCTACCTCACCAGCCTGGGTATAAGCGTTATCATTAACGCAAACAAAGAACTGGAAAAAAATGGCGGCGCGCTCATCTTGATAAACGTTCCCGCGTCTATTAAAAAAGTTTTTGAAATTATCAAGGCGCTTCCGGCACAGAGCATTTTTTCGAGCCGGGAGGAATTAGACGCATATCTCTTGAAAATGCAGCAGAAAAATGGAGCCCACCCGGGCTTTTAGCCCGGGGTTGGTGGACGGAATACTGAGCGGCGCACCACATAATCCGCGGCATGAATGTCGCAGTTTTAGCGCCGCGAACGTATAACGGAATACTGAGCGGCGCACCACATAATCCGCGGCATGAATGCCGCAGTTTTAGCGCCGCGAACGTATAAATGAATAATTTCAGGTGGCTGCTCCGGATTTTACGATTGATAAATTTTTGTTATCTACGATCCTTTCTACCGTTATTTCAAATCTATCAAAATCCTAAATACCATGGACGGCGTAAACGTTTAGTGATAAAATGGGGCCTTATGGGAATAAAAAAAAGCGGAGTGTTTTCTATCCTTATATCGGGAATGATGGCATGCACCTTTTCTTGCCGGTATTGCGCAGCAGAAAGTTCAACGGATACCTTGAGCCATCGATATATTGAAAACCCTTCCCAGGATGCATCAGACGCCCGCTATGAAAAAGGCGTAGAACTTGCTGCGGAAGGTAAGTTTAAAGAGGCAAGCGAAGAATTCAACCAGGCGCTCCTGGCCAACGAATTCAATTACAACGCTGAGGTCGCCCTTGATATCGTTAATGCTCTGGGAAAAGGGACCGTAAATGAAAATTACGTAATCACCACTTTTACCAGTCGTCTCGTAAAATTGAAACTCACAAAATTGGAGCGTATGCTCAAAGAGAAGTCGAATGCGCCCGAAGGCATACCGCCATACATTGATACAATACGAAAAGAGATCACCGAACTTAAAAAGGATATACACGATACCTTATTCGTATTACGCAACAGGCTCGAGCGGCTCGAACGAGAAATTGAAATGTTAAAAGCAAAGAAATGACGAAATGAAACGCACCATTATTACCCTTCTTGGAATACTGATCATGGAAACAATCGCCTTGGGAACCTCAGGCACGGTGAGGGCTGAAACGATTATTTTAAAATCAGGAAAGACTGTTCAAGGAAAAGTAATTGAAAAAACAACCGACTATGTGCGCTTCGACTTCGCCGGAGTAGAGTTAAAATATTATCTCGATGAAATCGCCAGCATTGACACCGAGCCGATACGCACTGAGGCTCAAACCATAACGAAAGAAATACCGGATATTCCCGTTTCAACAACAAGGAAAGAAATATTTGAAAACGAGGAATGTGGTTTCTCGCTCGCATACCCCCAGCGTTGGCAACTCATCCCCTCGGAAAACTTAAAGAAAGTCATGATTGCGGGGTTTACGCCCCGTGAAACTTCCGCTGTTACCGTGCAAATCCAAGCAGGTAGGTACAGCCACGAGGATATTCGCGGAAAAACAACATTAGCTGATTTAATCGACGGGTCCCTTAAGCCCGCCCCCGATCTTAAGAAGGAAGTTGTCAAGCCGGTCACCCTGCGGTTTGAAACAGGCTATTTGGTTCGTTATTCCTATAAAACGGTCGAAGCGATTTACGACAAAAACATCGAAGGGCCCCTGTATATTCCCATTAAAATTATTTTTGATTATTACTTTTTTTCACCGGCATTTACCTCACAGGGCCGCGACCAGCGGTCATTCCTTATCGAATTGAGTTATCTGCAATATGAGGACGCGTCCACGGAAATTGACAGTGCTAAAAATCGAAATAAAATATACGAATGGAATTCATACTACAAAAACGAGAATAAAAAGACTGAACGCCTTTTATGGGAAGCGAATGAAATCATTAATTCTTTCCACTATTCGGATAAAGCATCGGGCGAATAACGTTTTGCTATGAAAAATTTTCTTATTACCTCCTGTGGTATCTACATTGTGCTTCTGGGCCTGGTACTCTGTGGCATACTCGGCTTAAGTTTTTTGCTCCTTGATGAGCATAGCGCAACGCTGCCCATGAACTACAGCCCTTCGTTCCTCGTTGTTGCATACCTTCCGTTTATCATATGGCTTATTACGACCGGCATCGCGCTCCTGATGCGCAAAAACTGGGCGCGCTATTCTCTTTTTATTATGTCTTTTTTTGCACTTTTTTTAGGGTTGGTTGTCGCGATAACGTTTCTTCTATTTCCTTCTCCTACAAAAATTACGTTAGGTTTACGTTTATTCTTCTACACGCTTATTTTTATTTTTTTAGTAGTCATCCCTGTATTCTTTATATCTTTTTTCAATCAAAAGACGGTCAAGGGTATTTTTAAATCTCATCGCAGCGCACATGCCTCCGGACAAAAACCCTTTGGAATAATTCTTGTTTCGATCGTTATGTTCACCAGCGGCATCATTTCATTCTTCTATGGGCTTTTTTCGATATATCCCCAGGTCCCCGTATTTGGTAACATCACGCTTACCGGCATTCCGCTGAAGGCGTATTTTTACGCGCTTGCCAGCGTCAATATCCTTATCGCGATCGGTCTGATGAGAATGCGCCGGGTAGCGTGGGTAGGCTGCATCATATATAATTCTTTTATCGCCATCGCCGGGATCGTTAATATTTTTTTTATTTCGGAGGAGACGGTGCTTGATACCCTACCGCAGATAGCTGAGGTACCTTCGGAAACGCTCATGACCTATTACCGAATCTATAGCGTGATGGGCCTTATCGTCCCGGTGATAATACTCATCTATATTATTTCACGCAAAAAGGCTTTTCAGAAACTGAACTTTCAAAGCATGTATAACAAAATTCCATCATAAGGGCACGATACACAATGGAGCGCGGACCGCGCGCGAATTGCGGTCAGGAAATATGCCTTACGTAAGTGATATTGTACAACCTTCGATTGAATGGACGGCTGCGATTCTTTTTAAACCATTCCGGTTTAAAAAATGGCTTATTCTAGGTTTTATCGCGCTCATGGCCGGACACCTGGCCGGCGGTAATTTCAGGGCCTCGTTTCCCGAACCGGATGACAGCCGAAAGCCGGCGCGAGAAGCAACCATCGCTGATACTCCAGGCTACACCGGCGTAAAAACCCCGCTCCCGAGCAGCCCCCGGGAGAACCTACGAGGGTTTCGCGACGAAGTTTTAAAGCCTCCTGTTTACCCTATTCTTATTCTTGTTGCGACTGGAGTCTTGATAATACTCCTGATATTCATGTGGCTTGCGGCGCGTTTTAACTTTGTGTTCCTTAATGCGGTAACGAAAAATGACACTGCGATCAAGGCTCCCTTTCGCGCCTTTAAGCTCCCCGCTAACTCTTACTTTACATTTAATGTCGTTATGACAACACTTTCTTTGCTTCTGGCGGCCTTGGTCGCAATAATCTGGTTTCGGACCTTTATCACGCTCGGAGCTTTCGATGCCCCGCGGACCATGGGAATACTCTCGATTATTCTAAAAAGTATTCCTTTTCTGCTGGCGTTGGTCGTTTTTATAATTATCGTCTCCATCGTCCATTGCATCGCAAACGATTTTGTACTCGTCATTATGGCTGCACGAAACACGACGTTTATGCCTGCCGTGCACGAAAGCTTTATTCTTATCAGCCGCAATACATTTGCAACGGTAAAATACCTGTTCATAAAGATGGGCCTGGGTATATGCGCGGGAATTATCGCGGCAATAATCAACCTAATCCTGCTCATCGGACTTCTGATACCCATAATCATCGTGGCCGCCGCATTCTACGCACTGTACAGTGCTACCCCTCTGCCGGCTCAACCGGTCGTAAGCGTTATAGTCTTTATTATCGCCTTTCCAGTCATGCTTACGTTTTGGTATTGCGTAGCGTGCCTGCATCTTCCGTTTGCGGTATTTTTCCGGACACTGAGCATTAAGTTTCTCGGTCTGCTCGATAATCGGTATAATCTATTTACGATAAGTCAAAAAATAATATGAAGTGTGTCTACCATACTGAGATTGATGCGAGCGCCATTTGTAACCACTGCGCAAAGAGTGTTTGCCCGGAATGCCTCATCGTCGTTCGGGGCGAACATTATTGCAAAGATTGTGTCGCAGAAAAAGCCGGGGGAACCCGACAAGAACATTCGCCCCTCTTGGCTACGGTGCTCAGCTTCATTATCGGAGGCCTGGGACAGATTTATAATGGGCAAATCGCAAAGGGCATCGTACTATTACTTACTTCCTGGCTTGTAATTCCCTGGGTCATCGGAATATTTGATGCCTATCACGTTGCGTCAAAAATACGAAGCGGAGAAATCGTAGCTCATAAACGTTTTGGTTGCTTAATCGCGGTTGTTATCGCGACCTGTGCCTTTTGGACTTTTGTTATCATCGTCGCAATCGTATCTGCCATCGCGATACCGATTTTTATGCAGCGAAAAATAGTGGCCCGCGAAAGATCCCTTCGGGCAGCCTTACAAACCACCGGGACAATATTTGAAAGCTATGCTGCCCAACATAACGGCCGCTACCCGGCAACACTCGAAGAACTACAGAGCACCGGAAAACCCTGGCTGCTTATACCGGAGGAACGTAAAAACCATAACGACTATCTTATTGCGACAGAGCTGACGGTAAACCATTATCGTATTCTGGCAGAACCTAAAATTTGCGGGGTGACCGGAAACAAGATCTTTGTTCTTGAAACAAACGGAATTATGACCGAAAAGAATTGTTTTAAAGAAGAGGATGGCCAGGAGCTTGATTAAAAAGGGGGTGTGATGCGTAACGTATTGTTACTACTTTCTCTGGTGATGATGTGTCTTTCATGTTCCGTGTACGCCGAAACGATTCTTCTGAAGAATGGTTCAACGGTCGATGCTCTCATACTCGAGCGCACCGATGAAAAAGTCGTTGTTGACATCGAAGGCGTGCCGATAACCTATTATCTCAGCGATGTCAAAAGCATCAATAATGCTTCGCTTGACAGTGTTGATGTAAGCACCGCTCTAGCCGCAGAAGAAAGCATTGCGGAACAATTTACGGCTTCTGGTTCTCGCGATCCCCAGGATATCCGCACTGAAACAATCAGCGAGGCTACAGAAGACATTCTCCCTGAAACCACTCAGGACATGACGAGCAACAGCGACGTCTCTGCACAAGAAACCCCGGCTCAAGCACTCAAAATACCGGTAGCCACCACCGTGGCCAGCGTCAGTGAAACGATGACTCAAACGGACCAGCCGGCTACCCGCGAGACCCATACCGATGTACTCGAAAAAACGGTAGGGCGCGCAGAACACCCCCGTGGTATGCCCATAAAACCGTCCCTCAACATCCTTGATCGCGCAGGATGGGCGTCATCTACCGGAGCAATGACCACCGCCATTCTGATTTTTATCGGAATCCTTGCATCCCTGTATGTCTTCACGGCGCTTTGTTTGCAAATGATCGCGTCAAAAACCGGAACCGAACCAGGGTGGCTTGCCTGGATACCCATCGCAAATATGTTTCTTATGTGTAAGATTGGCGGCTTACCCTATTGGTGGTGTTTTGCGCTGCTGGCCTCAATCATACCTTTTGTCGGGGGCCTGATCCTCACTGGAGTATATGTTTTCCTCTGGTATAAAATCGCTATCGCGCGGGGCAAACCGGGATGGCTTGGAATCCTCACCATCGTTCCCTTGGTGGGTTTATTTATTATAGGGTACCTTGCTTTTACCGATTGAAATTAAAATGAAACGCTGGTATCTTTTCGTTATTGTCGCCTACGGAATATGCGTGAGCTTTGTAATTTTTTGCGCTAATTTTTTTGCCTTTGCGCCCCACGCATCAATGCTTTCGTTTCTTGCCGACTGGCGTGATTCTTTTTCTGACAACGTCCTAATCTACGGGGGATTTCTCATCCTCATTATGCTCATGCAGGCAGGTTTTCTTCTCATCCCGGTACGTCTCACTCGTACCCGACCGGTGGAAAAGAGGAATATCATCGTAAGCCTGGCTGCTTCGGGGCTTGCGGCCGGCCTTCTTGTCATGGGCAGTGTTTTTGCGATTGGCGAGGCGATTACGGCGGCACAAGGGTCAAACGCTATCCCCTGGATTGCCTGGATAGGATTATTTCTAATGTGGGTTATCTGGGCAGTAATTTTTTATCATCAGAGCACTAAGCTTGAACCGGGGACGCTCATTAGAAGAAAGTCCCGCTGGCTACTGCGTGGAAGCATCCTAGAGCTCCTCATTGTTATCCCCACGCACATACTGGCGCGCAGCCGCGATTATTGCTGCGCAGGATTTGGAACATTCCTTGGTATCACCTTTGGTATTGCCGTGCTTCTTTTTTCATTCGGGCCGGGAGTTTTTTTTCTCTACGCCCGCCGCTACCAGGAAAAAAAAGGAAAACTATCCACATCCCCATGAAAAGTACGTTCCTGCTGCCTCTCAGGCTCCCTCGTAAGACCCTTACCTTCGTCTTTCTCAGCATTTTCTTTCTTGTAGAGCCGAATCATGTTCGATGCTCTGACAACGCATTCAAAAACTCTTCCGGTATTATCACCTTTCATTTTGACCCTGTAAAAATAAAGATTTATAACGAAAAAAAACAAGTCATCGGGTTCGCAAACCTAACCGACCGCACTTGTAATGGATTCTTTATCAAGCACGATAACCAGGTTTATTTTGTAACCGTTTCTCTCCCGGCACGCATAGCAAAAAGTGATACATTGATACCCTATGAAAATAATCTTTTCTACGAAATACTCGAAGATCGCAAAACACCAACCCAGCTGTCAATCGTTCCGGCCTTCGAAAATGAAGAAATTCGCATCGTTCTCGATAAATTCAATTCAGCGACCGGAAATAAAGTGCGCGAAAAACGAAGAGAGGGGGAACGCGAAGAAAAAATCGACCTGCTCTGCATCAATGTTACCGATAGCCTCCGTACGAAGAATGAATTATTGCTTGAATATGAACAGCTTGCCGGCGAGAGCGACAAGCCAGCGATCGATGGAGAAAATAATATCATGATTTTCGGTTACCCGGGAGCCGACCAACGACAGGGCTACCACGAAGAGACGTCACGCATAAACTCTCCCGGAACATTCGGAACCCTTAGTCCGTTTAACGGCCAGGAAATGAGCGGATTTTCATTCGATTTAAAACTCGATGAAAAAGATTCAGGAAGACTCGTCTGTTCCACCATTGAGGACCACACCATGATAATCGGCATCGTAAAAGAAGCGTTACAGTCCGATTCAGGAGAATCCGTGGGTAGTATCGCCATCGATAGCACGGCGATCAGGCGCATCGTCGATACTCTACATAAAAAAGCTAAGGTAACCGACACCGCACGCATACGTACATACGAACAAGAAAACCAGCAATGAATAATCGCTACGGTTAACGTTTTATCCCGATGCTTTGAAACTCCTGTTAGCGCAGCGTTGCACGGCTTCAGGTATCGATAGATGACTAACGAAACATACAATACAAGGAGGTCGTATGACAACAAAATGCCCGCAGTGTAAAAGCAATCAGGTTATTGATGGAAGGATCTATAATCAACCCGACTATGTTGCTCCCCGCGCTTATTTCCGGCCAAACGGGCTTCGTGCATTCGCTCTTTTAGGGGTCAATGTTCGTATCGAAAATCATTTTTCAAGCTGCGTTAAATGCGGTTTTATGTGGGCCAAACTCGACACCGAACAACTCGTACGAATATTACGGGAGTCAGGAACACAGCAAACCAAAGGACGCCTCGATTCGATCCCCCAAAGCTAACAATCCATAACGTACGTTTACTTCCCGCTATTGGAAGCCCCTATTGCTAAACAAAAAAATGATGATATACTCAAGCACTTAGAAACGAGTTTGCCACCCCCTCTATATGCGCCCGTAGATCAATTGGATAGATCGTCTGGCTACGGACCAGAAGGTTGCAGGTTCAACTCCTGCCGGGCGCGTGTTTTTTGCCCAAAACGCACTTTCCAGATGCGTTTTGCCCCTTGCGGGTCGACTCGATAAAATTGTTAAATTTTATCGATGCTTGTCGAGGCATCACGAAAAATGTTTCGCCGTTGTAACATTTTTCGAGACAATCTGAAATCTGCCATCTGCAATCGCTACTTCTTCGATCAATAATTCTCTTTGAAAAACTACCAGATAACGCTACAATATTTTATATCTACGCAGCTAGTCAGGAGAAAACCGGAAAGGGGAGGGATCATGAAAGTTATGATTATATATTATTCGCGTGGCGGAACGACAAAAAAGATGGCTGAGATTATTACCGAAGAAATTAAAAGCCAAAAGATCGATGTCTTACTTGCCTCGATCGAAGACGTAACGCCAAAACAACTTCTTGATTATGGCGGGATCATCATCGGCTCGCCAACATACTATGGAACGTTAGCCGCCCAAATAAAAAAACTGCTTGATGACAGC
Organism: Candidatus Omnitrophota bacterium; assembly: GCA_043823745.1. Taxonomy (GTDB): domain Bacteria; phylum Omnitrophota; class Gorgyraeia; order Duberdicusellales; family 4484-171; genus JAQTOI01. The sequence continues at coordinate 13,438 of JBDRAN010000010.1, forward strand.
GTCACATTTCATGGAAAACTCGACGGAAAACTAGGTATGGCATTTTCTTCTGCCGCCAATATCGCGGGCGGTAACGAAACTACGATTCTTTCAATCCTGGAAGCCATGCTGATTCACGGCATGATTATTCAAGGAGATTATAAGGGCGATCACTATGGCCCGGTGGCGATCGGTACCGTAGACAAACGCTGCGAGGATAACTGCCGCCGGATGACGCAGCGTTTTGTCGAATTACTTAAAAAAGTAACATAAATTGCTACTGTTAACAATTAACAAAAAGTATTGAGTATCGAGTACAGAGTATTGAGTAGGCAGTTTTAAAACTCAATACGCAATACTCAATACGCGATACGCAAAACTGATATTTTTCTAAAGAAAGGGGGGATTATGGCTATAACGGTAATAGTTTCGATTCCGGAGTCTGATGCGCAAAACATGGCACGAATGCTTCTTGAAGAACGTGTCTGTGCTTGTGTTAATATCGTCAAGGGCGTACAATCGTTATACTGGTGGAAAGGTCAGATTACTGAGGCCAACGAAGCAATCCTTATCATGAAAACGAAAGACTCACTCTATCCGAAATTAAAAACGATGGTCAAAAACAATCACCCCTATGAAGTGCCTGAGATCATTTCTTATAAGATCGATCAGGTAAATCCCGAATATCTTGATTGGCTTAATAAGGAAGCAAGCGCGAATCCGGCAACGTAAAAGAAGCGTATAGCGGATAGCGATTAGTAAAAAGTATTGAGTATCGAGTACAGAGTATTGAGTAAATAATTTTAAAACGCAATACGGTGCGGAGCCGGTGCTGCTGCACCAGGCGGAGCCTCCCCCTCAGGGGATCCCCCAGGGGGACAATACGTAATACAAACAGATAAACAACAATGATTGAACAACTGCTCCTTACATTCGAACATCTATTGAACGCTTCGCCGATAATAGGCATCGGCGTAAGTTTTCTTGCCGGAATTCTCTCAAGCCTTTCACCCTGCGTTTACCCTCTCATTCCCATTACCTTAGGGGTGGTGGGTACCGCCGCGGTCAATTCACGCTCCAGGGGCTTTCTCTTAAGTGGGGTCTTTACCCTCGGCGTTGCGACAACATATACAATTCTGGGGATCGCGGCGGCCCTCTTCGGTGTACTGCTGAGTAAATTCTTTATAAATCCCGTTACGTTTCTGGCACTCGCGCTCCTTTTTATCTTCCTGGGCCTGGTAATGCTTAACGTTATTCGCCTCGATCTGGCCTTCTTCGGCGGCCTTCACCATCATAAAGGTGGAATGATCACTGTTTTTGCGTTAGGCCTGGTAAGCAGCTTAGGGCTTATTCCTTGCAATGTTCCGATCTTAGGGGCAATACTGGGGATCATTGCATTGAAAAAAAACATTCTTTACGGCGCGGCGGCCCTGTTCGCTTTTTCACTTGGTTACGGCTTTATTTTAATGCTCCTTGGTACTTTTAGCTCACTCATTCGTAGGTTGCCAAAACACGGATTATGGCTTACAATGATCCGGAATCTCATGGGCGCACTATTAATAACAATAGGAGGATATTTCATCCTAAAATTTATAAGGACACTCCAATGAAGAAAATATTTTTTGCATACATCCTGGCAGCCATAACAATTATGTCCGCGTGTGCGCAAGGCGCGAGTGACCCGGGTCAGGTCAGCTTTCCCGCACTCAACGGAGTGGCCGTTACATTACAGCAGATCACCGAATCGCCAAGAGCAGTTCTCTTTGTCTGGACCACCTGGTGCCCTTATTGTCGGAAAGAAATCAGCCATCTCAACAATGAATTCTCTGACTATGGTTCGATTGACTTCTACTACGTCAACAGCGGAGAAAGCCGGGCAACCGTGCAGAAGTTTGTAACAAAACAAAAGCTTGCGCCGCACGTAACTGATCGTATTATTCTTGACCGCGAAAATATCTTAACTAATAAATATTCTGTAGTGGGGATCCCTACCTTTCTCATCCTGGAAAAAGGAAAGGTTATCTACCGCTCCCACCACATGACGAAAGAAACTATCGAACAAGCTCTCAACAACGGCTAGCGGCAGGCCTTTCGTCGTGACGGACTTTTGACGATTCGTTCTTGAGAGTCTTTTCCATACAGAAATCAGCAATGACCGTCAGGATATAATTGACACCCATATCATTTTGTGGTAATTTACCCCATAATTGTAAGGTATTTTAAGGAAAACGCGGTCTTTATCTTTTTCTTGAACCAGCGTGACCAATGAAGCAAAAATTGCGTACAGGAATTATTGGACTGGGGAACATGGGCACAGCAATACTTGCGCAAAACCCTGGGTTTATCGGCTTTGATGGCGAACGCCGCCGCCGCGTATACGCGCAAAAACACTTCAGGATAACGCTCGCCGGTAATAGTCAGGAGCTCTGTCGAAAAGCGGACATTATCATTCTCGCGGTAAAACCTGCCGATATCGACGAGCTCCTCAATGAAACAAAGCGCGAGCTTTCGGGCAAACTTATTATTTCTATCGCCGCCGGCATGCCAACCGCTCATATCGAAAAAATACTGGGTACCGGCAGCCGCGTCATACGCGTGATGCCGAATATCGCCGCGACCGTTGCGCACAGCGTCTCTGCTATCGCGCCAGGAAAGAATGCCACAGGCGCCGATATCGTCAACACGGAAAAAATCTTTAAAAAACTTGGCAGCGTCATCGGGCTGGCTGAAAATCGCATTGATGCCTTCACTGCCGTCGCAGGAAGCGGCCCGGCATATTTCTTTTTCTTTATGGAGGCGCTCATCGAGGCGGCCGGCAAGGCAGGCTTGGGCCGCACCCAGGCATTGACCATTGTCAGCGAAGTCGCCGAAGGAAGCATCGCTCTCCTTAGAACGAAAATGCCGATCTCGACGTTACGTGAGCGAATTACTTCAAAAGGTGGTACTACCGAGGCAGCACTCAACGTCATGCGTGAGCGCAATATGCAGGGGATCATCAGTGACGCTATACAAAAGGCAATCCAAAGAGCAGAGGAGCTTGCAAGGAGATAATATGGGACGCATTGGTTTTATCGGCGGCAGTGGCCTTTACGGGCTCGAGGGACTTACCAAGAAGAAAGAAATAAATGTGACAACGCCTTTTGGAAAACCTTCCGACACGTTTATTACCGCAGAGCTTTCCGGCCGGGACGTTGTGTTCCTTCCCCGGCATGATCGAAATCACACGCGGCAACCGTCGGAAATAAATTACCGCGCAAATATTTACGGGATGAAGAAACTGGGAGCAGAATGGATTATTTCCGTAACTGCCTGCGGTTCGCTCAAAGAGCATCTTAAGCCCCTGGACTTTTGTATACCAACCCAATTTGTCGACAGAACCAATCAGGCGCGGTCGCACACGTTTTTTAATGGCGGTATTGTCGCGCACCTCGGTTTTGCGCATCCGGTCTGCGAGCACCTTGCCCGCAATATCCATCAAGCGGCACAAAAGACGAACGTTACCGTGCATTTCGGCGGAACATACCTTAATATGGAAGGTCCGCAATTCTCGACCCTCGCGGAATCAAATCTGTACCGGGCCTGGGGCATGGACATTATCGGTATGACCAATATGGTCGAGGCCCGGCTTGCCAGGGAGGCAGAAATTTGTTACGCAACGTTAGCAGCCATAACCGATTATGATTGCTGGCACGAAACGACTGCAAGTGTTACCGTTGACATGGTGATTGCAAACTTGAAGCGTAACGTGCGTAATTCCCAGGAAATAATTAAAAATGTGGTGCGAAGTATACCCCAAAAACGGACCTGTGGCTGCATGGACGCGCTTAAACACGCAATCGTAACGCAACCGCACGCGATAAAGCCCGCGTTAAAAAAGAAACTAAAAATCATTATCGGTAAGTACGTATCATGAGCATACTCGTTGTCGGCTCCGTTGCCTTTGATACCATCGCGACCCCCTTGGGCACCTGCGATAAGGTCCTCGGGGGATCGGCCACCTATTTTTCCTTAAGCGCTCATTTTTTTACCCCGGTAAAACTTGTTGCGGTTGTAGGCCAAGACTTTCCCACAAAATATGCAACGCTTCTCTCGGACCGCGGCATTGACCTGGAGGGATTGTCATTCGAAAAGGGCGAAACATTCCGTTGGAGGGGCGAGTACGGCTGGGATTTCAATAACGCAAAAACTCTCGCCACGCATTTAAATGTATTTTCTTCATTTAATCCGAAACTGCCCGAACGATACCGCAACAGCACCTATGTGTTCCTGGCAAATATTGACCCGCAAATCCAACAACGCGTACTCGCCCAGGTGCGCCGGCCAAAAGTAGTCGCCTGCGACACCATGAACCATTGGATAACAGCAAAGCGTAAAGAACTGACCCGTTTCATAAAGCACGTTGACATACTCCTCTTAAATGACGGGGAAGCACGGCAACTGTCCCAGGAAAATAATCTTTTCAAAGCAGCCCGGGCAATCATGCGCTGGGGAGTTACGCATGTGGTTATCAAAAAAGGGGAACACGGCGCGCTTTTATTTTCGCCGCGCTCGGTGTTTTGCGTACCGGCGTTTTTACTCGATGAAGTTTTTGACCCCACCGGCGCAGGGGATACGTTTGCCGGAGGTTTTATGGGATATCTTGCGCGTTCCGGAAAGATCAACGATACCACGCTACGCCGCGCCGTAGTCTATGGCACGGTGATGGCTACGTTTACGGTTGAAAAATTCGGGGTAGCGCGCCTCCTTGAAATCAACAAACGCGATATCCAAAAGCGCCTGAACGAATTCACCAAGCTTACCGCCTATTGATATCATGGAATACAAGAATACGCTTAATCTGCCCAAAACCAAATTCTCAATGAAGGCCAACCTCTCGGTTCTTGAACCCAAAACACTCACGGCCTGGGAGGCGCTGCACATCTATGACTTCTTGCTCGCTGAACGTGCGGAAAAACCAAAATTCGTCCTTCACGATGGGCCGCCGTATGCCAACGGCGCAATTCATATTGGGCACGCGCTCAATAAAGTTTTAAAAGATATCGTGCTTAAGTATAAAACCATGCGTGGCTATGCCTGCCCGTTTATCACCGGTTGGGATTGCCATGGCCTTCCGGTCGAACACCAATTATTTAAAGAGTTAAACCTCACCAAGCATGACGTCAACATTGCTGAATTCCGTACCAAAGCGAAGAACTTCGCGCTTACATTCGTAAAAGTTCAAAGCGATGATTTTAACCATCTGGGTATTTTTAGCGATGCCAACGCACCCTACCTGACCCTTCAGCCTGAATACGAATACTCAACTATAAAACTCCTGGAGCAGCTGGTGCGTGACGGGTATATTTACCGGGGGAGAAAACCGGTCAATTGGTGCTCAAGCTGCGAAACCGCACTTGCCGAGGCGGAGGTCGAATACCAGGATAAAGAATCATACTCTTTATTTGTCGGGTTTACCGTAACGGACGCCAAAGGGGTTTTTACCGAACAGAACGTATCGTTTCTGGTCTGGACAACAACCCCCTGGACCCTTGTTTCAAACGTCGCGGTCGCGGTGCATCCGGAACTGGCCTACGCGTTAATATCGCTGAACGGAAAAAACTTTATTGCGGCCGAAGCGCTCCTTCCAACGCTTGAGAAAAAACTGAGTGCCTCATTCGGTGTCATCAAAACATTTTCCGGAAGATCGCTTGAGGGCATTATCCTCGCGCACCCCTTCATCGGGCGCGAAGCGCCGGTCGTCGTGGCGTCATTTGTCTCTCACGAGGACGGATCGGGATGTGTTCATATCGCGCCGGGGCACGGGGAAGAGGATTTCTCCCTCACGCGCCATTATGACCTGCCCGTTATCATGCCGGTCAATGATAAAGGAATTTTTGATGAACCGAATGATTTTCGCGGTAAAACAATTGCTCAAGCAAATGAATTGGTGATCGAGAAACTCACCTCGACCGACACCATCGTTTCGCAGGGAAAAATGCTTCATTCTTATCCGCACTGCTGGCGTTGTAAAAACGCGGTGATTTTCCGCGCCACCAATCAATGGTTTTTGAAGATCGATCATCGTGATTTACGCTCAAAATTGCTCGATGAGACCGGACGGGTACAGTGGGTTCCTGCCGGCGGAAAAGATCGCATGGTCGGAATGATCAAGGAACGACCCGATTGGTGCCTCTCACGTCAGCGCCTCTGGGGAGTACCGATACCGGCCATCCGCTGCAGGAGCTGTAACACGGTTATGTTATCTGCCGATGTGCTTTCGCGCGTAGCCGACATATTCCGGAAACAGGGTTCCGATTCATGGTTTACCCTGGATATACATGAATTTCTCCCGCAGAATTTTCAGTGCCAAGCCTGCGGAAATACGCAATTTACAAAAGAGTTCGACATTCTCGATGTTTGGTTTGAGTCAGGAGCAAGTTTCCGCGCAGTCGTCATGAACCGGCCCCAGCTGCAATTTCCCGCGGATATGTATCTTGAAGGAAGCGATCAGCACCGCGGATGGTTCCAGGCTTCACTCATCCCCGCGGTTGCCACCGAAGGCCGGGCGCCGTTTAAAACAATCCTCACACATGGATTTGTCGTCGACGGAGAAGGAAAAAAGATGTCAAAGTCTTTGGGCAATGTTATCGCGCCCCAGGAAGTCACTAAAAAATACGGGGCTGAAATTTTACGCCTGTGGGCCGCCTCAAGCGACTATCGGGAAGACGTAAAGATATCACAGGGCATCATCAATCAACTGATCGACACCTACCGGAAAATCCGTAATACCATTCGTTTTATCATGGGAAACCTCTATGATTTCAATGAAGCAGGTGACTCTCCGGCATACCAGGAGCTCCTTGAGGTTGACCGGTACATGCTGGCGAAAACAACCGTCCTTCTTGAAGAAGCAATGGCTGAATATGACGATTTCCAGTTCTACCGCGTGTGCCAGAAAATTTTTATTTTCTGCAATCTCGATTTAAGTTCTTTTTATCTTGACATTCTTAAGGATAGACTATATACTTTCTCACCGAATTCCAGAGAACGAAGATCGTGCCAATTTGTTCTTTCATATATCTTAAACGTGCTCCTTAAAGTAACTGCTCCCGTATTGCCGTTTACCGCAGAAGAAGCGTACGCGGCATGGGGAGAAATTCCCGCAAAGAAACAATCAATCTTTGCGACAACATTCGATACCGAACATCACGCTGACTGGAAAGATACGGGGCTCCTCACTCGGTGGGAGAAACTGTTTACCATCCGTGACGCGGTATTAAAAGAAATCGAGAAACACCGCGAAGGAGGCACGATCGGCAGCTCCCTTGAAGCAGAGATAACGCTCACCCTTGATGAGGCAGGCTACGCGCTCTGCGATCGCGTACGCGACGCGTTACGTGAGGTATTTATTGTGTCAGCCGTAACCCTCTCCAGGGGAGTGTTCGGCGTAGACGTTAAAAAATCAGAAGGGAAAAAATGCTCACGATGCTGGAACTGGAAGAAAACCATAAGTGACGATCAACACTTTCCCGGGGTATGCCCGCGTTGCTTAACAGTACTAAAGGAGGCTCAATCAATATGAAAAAAACGCTCACCAAGAAACAACTGCACGACTACCGCGAAAAACTACTAAACCTTAAAGAACAGTTTATCGCCCAGATACGGGAAATTTCTGAAAATACCCTCATGAAATCACAAAAAGATATTTCCGGAGATATGTCCGGCTACTCATTGCATATCGCTGATGTTGCCACAGATAATTATGAACGCGACTTTAATCTCGGCCTCGTGTCGGACGAACGCACGATCCTGCTTGAAATTGAAGAAGCGCTCAAAATGATCGAGGATAGAACGTACGGAATCTGCAGAGCATGCGAAAAGAATATTGCCAAGATCCGTTTAAATGCGATTCCCTATGTAAAAAAATGTAAGAAATGCCAGGAGAAAGAGGAAAAAGAAACCAGCGCATAAGAATTCGTGTAACCTGGCTTACTGCCGCATTGGTTTTCCTTGCTGATCTCGCCCTCAAAAATTACCTTCGCGTCAATTACGCCGGCGAATCGATCCCCCTTGTCCCAAATATTCTTCACTGCACGGTTGTTTTCAATACGGGAGCTGCGTTCGGAATCCTGCAGGGAAAAACGACCGCCCTGGCGTACACAACAATTTTTTTTATTATACTTTTTCTGAATTTTATAAAAAGGGAAGGGAAGGGCCATCTGCTCTTTACGATTGCCTGCGGCCTCATCATAGGCGGCGCGCTTTCCAATCTTTTTGACCGGCTGGTCTTTGGTTTTGTTATCGATTACATCGATATTCGCGTCTGGCCCGTCTTTAATCTTTCTGATTCCTGCATTTCTGTCGGAGCAGCGCTGCTCTTCCTTGATTCATTCAGGTCAAAAAAACCTGGATCCACAAAACCTTAAAACCATGGAAGAAGAATTTATCGCAACGTCAACTGATGAAGGTATTCGCCTTGACAAATTCCTGCAGCAACACATCTCATCCCTTTCGCGCACAAAAATTAGCCGCCTTATTAATGAAAAAAAGGTAAAAGTCGGAACACAAACCAAGAAACCGAGCTATCTGCTTAAAACGCATGACCGCATTGTAATCCGGTTCCCCGAAGAACAAAAAAGCACGTTACTGCCCTACGCCCTCAAGATCACCGTTATTTACGAAGATGATGATATTCTCGTCATCGATAAACCTGCGGGCATCAGCGTCCATCCGCCGCGCGAGGGACTCCATAACACGCTCGTCAATGCCCTTATTTACATGGGTAAAACGCTGTCCCGCGTATCTCTGGACCGGCCGGGGATCGTACATCGCCTCGACAAAGAAACAAGCGGCGCTATGGTGATCGCCAAGAATAACGCGAGCCACTACGCGCTCATTGAACAATTCAGGGTGCGGCGCATTAAAAAAGAATATGCGGCGATTTGCTGGGGAAAATTCACCAAGGATCAATTGACGCTCGATGTTCCCATCGCGCGCGACACAAAGAATCGCCTGAAAATGAAGGTCAGCTTCGTCGCGGCAAAAAATGCGCAAACAGAATTTCATATCGCAAAAGCCCTGGAGGAAGCAACATTGTTGCGCATACACCTGCATACCGGACGTATGCACCAGATACGTGTCCACCTTAAATTCCTCGAGCACCCAATCGTCGGTGACACCAAGTATGGTATCCGCGACGGTTATGCAAATCTTTTTTTACATGCCCACCGGTTAGGCCTGTATCATCCGGTAACAGGTGAATTTCTTGAATTTACCTCAAGCCTGCCGCAATGGTTTGGTGATTTCATCAAAACCCACACAGTATGATTTAGGTGTACGGTCTAGGTTCAAGGCTGTAGGCTCTAGGTTTTAATGCCTGCACCCTACACCTTAGAACCTTGACCTCCTCGCTGTACATTGACATTTCCCTCGTTTAATGCGACAATTCAATAATTATGTACACGGTTGTGCCGTTATCAAACGTCAAAACGCGATTATCGATCCCGCCCGATAAATCAATATCCCACCGCGCGCTTATGCTTGCCTCAATAGCCCAAGGTACAACAACCATTACCCCGTTTATACCCAGCAACGACACGGCCGCAACGCTTGCGTGTCTTAAAAAGTTAGGTGTCACGATGCATCAGGTTGGGAGAACTATCACGATAACGGGCCAAGGCATTTACTATAACAAAAATAAGCCGGTTACGCTCAACGCGCAGGAGTCGGGAACAACACTGCGCATCTTAAGCGGGATTCTTGCCGGTCAATGTTTTCCCGTGACCTTTGCCAGCGCTCGATCACTCGCCAAACGCCCCATGAGCCGCATCACAGTCCCCCTACGCGCAATGGGCGCGGATATCCACGGCAGGCTGCATCGGGCACAGGAATACCCGCCACTTTCCATACTGCCTGCGGCGGGCCTTGTCGGCATATCATATCGCCTACCCATACCAAGCGCCCAGATTAAATCGGCAATCATGCTTGCGGCGCTCTATGCGCACGGTGAAACTAAAATTTATGAGCCGGTGCCCTGCCGCGACCACACCGAGCGTATGCTTACACAATTTGCGGCGGGCATACAACGACGCGATAAAACGATTATCGTGCGCCCGGTAATAAAATTAAAAAGCCCGGGAAAACTTTTTATACCTTCGGATTTTTCTTCAGCGGCATTTTTCATTATTCTGGGGCTGATCCTCAAAAATACTCGCATCACACTTACCGATATCAATCTTAATCCTACCCGCTGCGGGTTGCTCGCGGTCCTTAGACGCATGGGTGCCAGAATTTCTACGCATACGCGCCGTGCGACCGGAGAGCCTTACGGTGACATTACCGTACAAAGCTCATCGCTGCGCGCAACGCGGATACGCGCACGTGAAATCCCGATGCTCGTTGATGAAGTTCCTATTCTGGCGGTCGCGGCAAGCTTTGCCCGTGGCAGAACACGCATCGAAGGGATCGGGGAACTACGCGTTAAAGAAACAGACCGCATTCATTCTATGGCGTACAATTTGCGCCGCGGGGGCGTTGGGGTGCGCGTGCAAAAAACGAGAAACGGTAAGCGAACCGACTGGTGCATGGAAATACGGGGTGCCACAAACTTTAAAAGTACTTCTTTTAAAAACTTCAATGACCATCGCACCGCAATGAGTATGATTGTTTTCGCAAAGGCCCTGGGTACGCCTTGCACCATTGATAGCGTATCGTGTATACAGAAATCATTTCCGGGTTTTGTTTCGTTAATAGAATCGCTCTAGAAAAGTAATGAGTATCGAGTACAGAGTATTGAGTGGGTAATCCATAGACCCAATACTCAATAGTGCGAAGCCTCCCAGTAGGGACGCAATACTCAATACGCTAAATCATGCGCATCGGACGATTCACATATAAAAAGAAAATCCTCTGGGGAACAATCGAAGATGATTGCGTAAGGCCCCTGGCTGATGAGCCGTTCAAGAGGATACGGTCAAGCTCGCGAAAAATACCCCTTACACAGATAAAGCTTCTTGCACCGGCTACGCCTTCAAAAATAATCCTTGTTGGCCTTAATTACCGCAATCATGCCCAGGAACTTAATATGCCGATACCGCAAGAACCGGTCATATTTTTAAAGCCGCCGACAGCCGTCATCGCAAATGGGGGAATCATACGTTACCCGCAGCAAGTCAGGCGGCTTGACTACGAAGCGGAGCTTGCCCTGATTATAAAAAAAGAAGCAAAAAATATCTCACCGTCACGAGCCAAAGACTATATTCTGGGCTTTACCTGCGTAAACGATGTAACCGCGCGTGACCTGCAACACAAAGACATCCAGTGGAGCCGCGCTAAAAGTTTCGATACGTTCTGCCCCGTGGGCCCCTGGATCGAGACCGAACTTGACCCGCGCCGGCTGCGAATCGCAACGTATCTTAATGACTCACTCAAACAGGACTCCTCGACCGCAAACATGATTTTTCCGGTTGACTTCGTATTATCGTTTGTCTCATCAATCATGACGCTTCACGCCGGGGACATCATTTCAACGGGGACCCCTCCGGGGATCGGGCCCATGAAGCGAGGCGACACGGTTACGGTAGAGATCGAGCATCTTGGCCGGCTTACCAACTACATACAATAATTATGCATGCACCATATTCATCGCGATTTTATATCGCGCTTTTTTTATTTTTCGTCGCGATTCCCTGTGCCTGCGCTCATCGACCGGGAGAATCCCAAGGAAAATCGCTCCAATACACCAGAGCACTTACCGAAGTCGAAGATACGCAAGAAACAAAAACGCCCGATACGCTCCTGCCACCAAAAAATGAAATCGTGGTCGGGGAGAAATTTGAATATATTTTTGAGTGTTTCGGGATCCCCGCGGTCCGCATGACCCTTCACGTAAAAGAACTTACAACCATCGACGATATAAACTGTTACCATATAATCGCCGTAGCATCTCCGCGTAGATTGTTTTCCTTTTTTTATAATGTGCGCTACGAAGTCGAGACCTACATCGAACAAGATACGCGGCGCCCGTTACGGTTCCACAAACGTAAAATCAGGGGCCGGCGCGTGACCGAAGAAACAATCAACTTCAACTACAAAACCAATACTGCCAATTGGGAATACACGGGCCGGGAAGCGGCAACGATACCGCTTTCGCGTGACGCGCAGGATCTACTCTCAATGGTTTATTATTTTCGCACGTTGGATATTAAAACCGGTTATGATTATCCGCTCGATATCATCTACAACGGACGAGCCTGGCCGGTAACGATGCGTGTAGGAAAAATCAGGCCCATGCGCATTCGGGGCAGGCGGCTTAATGTGTTTCCTGTCGAGCCCATCACCGATTTAACCCAGTATGTCGCCGGAGGACAAAAAATAGTTATCTATGCCAGTGCAGATGATCGACGCATTCCGGTCATATTCAGGATACACTCAAAAATGAGCCCGCTTCTGGGCGTCATCCGCCGAATTCCCACCTACGACCAATAAAACAACTCATCCCATTGCGGCCCGCAGGATGCTTTAATTAGCGCTTGTGAGTGCCCTAGGGGAGCGGTATAATAAACTTGATTTTGGCATCACAAAGGTGTGATGAAATGCATCAAAAAACACACAATTTTGAGGATTTATTTTATCAGGGCGTTGGGTATCCAACGCCTTTTTAATGACCCCCGTTTTGCCTCTATTGATTTTTTTCGCAATTTCTTGAAATTGCGAGAGAACCTATCGGGTGCAAAACGGGGGGAATTACCCCGCGAGTAATGCGAAAATTCCAAAGGAATTTTGGCATTGCTAACGAAGCGGGGAGAGAGACTTGCCTTTTTTGCCAGCGGAGGCGCGCAAAAAAGGCCTAGTCGAATTAGTTACGCTGAGCGCGATTAAAATATAGTATTTTTATGCAGTAGGTAACCGGGAATAATAAATAAGGGGTAGTATGAATGCAAAACGCGTAATCGTAATAGCGTTAATGTCTGTAGTCATTATCCATCCTGTTTTTGCCGCCATGGAAAACCTTAAGATCAGTGGTGATATCACCGTTCAGGGAATTATACGTCATTTATCCTTGCGAAAGAAATGGTCATCTGACGACATCTGGCCCTCACACGATAAATCTATCTTTGCTTTTTCTCAGACGCGCCTGAAGGTTGATGCGGACCTCACCGAGAATGTTAGCGCTACAGTGCGTTTTATTAATGAAAGGCTTTGGGGCGAGGAGGATACGATTAATACCGACGTCGATTTGGATTTAGCGTATGTCGAGATGAAGGAATTTTTGTACCAGCCTCTTACCGTGATAATCGGCCGCCAAAATCTTCGTTACGGTAACGCATTAATTATCGGGGACCCGGAAACCAACTTTTTCGCTTCCGCTGCGGTCCCTACGGAAGCAGGCGACTTATCTTTGCGGAAGTCATTCGACGCCATAAGGGCTATTCTCGATTTTTCTCCCTACACCATAGACTTCATCTATGCAAAAAATTTTGAGGGCATAACGGACGTCAACGATGACATTACGCTTTTCGGGACAAATATCGCCTATCACTGGGGTTCACGCAACGGTATAACTGAAGTGTATTTCTTTGGTGCCGACAACTCCCCGAATACGGCCATACAACCCGATGAGAATCAATCTAAAACATATACCGTGGGCGCACGAGTGCAATATGATCCCCTTGAACAGTTAACATTAGGCGTTGAGGGCGCATATCAATTCGGCGATGTTGTGATGCAGATGCCCGATGCTCTCGCTGGCGGAGAATACAGGCACTTAAACGCATTTGCCGCGCAGGTAATCGCCGATTACCGATTGCCCATGAAACATGACCCAAGCATCGGCGTAACCTATACCTATCTGAGCGGTAATGACGACGATACCGATGCGACGGATAACGCGTGGGATATGTTGTATGAGGACCAGACACCGGCAGAAATCATCAATATTCTCTTTCCTAATCTTAATAGCAATCTTCAGTACGCAACGCTACGAGGCTCAATTATGCCCCGTGAAGATGTTACGATCGGGGCTTCGTTTACCTGGGCACGCTTTGCCAACAAACAAGCCGAATTTATTGCGTATATGTTAGGCGGCCCTGCCTTCAATAATGGATATGGCATAGAAAGCGAAAATGCTCATTTTGGCAATGAGGTCGATGCGTATGCGGTTTACGATTACACCGAAGACGTACGCTTTAAATTGAACGGCGCCTGGTTCATGCCGGGAAGCTACTTTCCTTTACAAAATAGAAGCATCGCGTATTCTTTAAGGGCCGGCATAACCGTAGATTTTTAACCTGTGTCCACGAGCCGCATTAGCTGCTTATAGAGTGTTGAACAACACGTATCACGAAGCAGGCAAGGCGCGTGTTACATTAGAGTTGCCAGCTTTTTCTTGCAGCCCAGATTCGGCTGTCCAACAGGATGTCCTGGGAGATAGTCCAACAGGGCATCCTACGGGATAGCCCAACAGGACACTCTGTTGGGAAGTTGGGTTAGTCCCGTTTTTGCCTCTATTGATCTTTTTCGCAATTTCTTGAAATTGCGAGAGAACCTATCGGGTGCAAAAACGGGATCAATTCGACTAGACGTTTTTTCAAGCAAGAAGTTTGAAAAAACAATGTGTTCGTTACTGTATCCCTTGCGCCTATATATCGAATAAATTCCGCAGAAATTTATTCGAAGCGCTGCGGGATCAATTCGACTAGACGTTTTTTCAAGCAAGAAGTTTGAAAAAACGTAAGTCTCATTGAAGGAGGTGTAACATGTCCAAATATCTGATGTTGGGAAAGTATTCGGTTGATGCAATCAAGGGAATCAGCCCCACGCGCACACAAAAGGCCCTTAAGACCATTAAGAAGCTCAAAGGTAGGGTAGAGTCGCTTCACACGCTCCTTGGCACCTATGACCTGGCGGTAATGGTCGATTTCCCCAAAAATGCCGACGTGATTAAGGCATCCATTGCACTTACCCGCATCACCGGCATCGCCTTCACCACATTCCCGGCGATGACAGTGGAAGAGTTTGATAGATTAATGAAATAGCACTTTTGAGACTACCTTAGAAGTTAAAACAAAAGTGCGTTATTTCATTGATCGTCCCGAAGCCTTTCGGAAAGATTTTGGAGGTTACTACGACAAAATCTTTCCGATATTTAGAGGCGAGGGATAGGCTGCGACGCGGGGTACGTATGGAGGCGAGGGGCAAGAGAGTATCGCGTATTGCGTATTGCGCTTGGGATTTTTTGACTCAATACTCTGTACTCGATACTCAATACTTTTTACTTATCGCTACACATTCATCGCCCTTTCGGTTGTGGCAGGTTGACCAGAGGGTCATGGTTTGGCGTCATTTGAGCCAAAGCCAAAGAGCTACCTCTTCCGTGGCTGGATATGGGGCTTTTCTCTGCCGCAGCCGTACTTGGAAAAGGGAAACAAGGTCACCAAGTCACAAGGTCACAAGTTACAAGGTCACAAGTCAGTGCGCAGCCGTGCGGAGCCTCCCGCGAAGGGGACAAAGTCACAAGCAAGGAAGCTCATAAGTTCATTAAGAATAAGTTTTTAAGCGTTAGTTTTTGGTTATTAGATAAAACATAGCGTCTGGCCGCCTATATACTTCGAAAATCTCACGCTCTTTTGAGCGGGACATTTTCGAAGAGCGGCTCAGACACGCTCGCCTGGCAGAGGAAGGCCAGGCTCGCAGAGGAGGGTACCGTATGAAAAGATTATTTCTAATTTTTAGCATGCTTTGTGCGGCCTGTTGCGTCAGTTATGCTTCGGATGATCTGAAAGAAAGCTTACGATTTGGAAAAGTATTAGTGAAAGAATTAACAGTACAACCTCGGGAAAAGACAGAGTTATCGATTCCTGCCCAAGAAGAGCTTTGGGTAGGATTTTATATCGATTTTCCAAAGAAAGACACTGATGCGTATCGAGACAAAGACGTTTTCATTATCAAAGATAAGAACAGCGTCGTCGCGGTACAAGGCAATGATAATGGGGGTACTTTGTTCTCTCCGAAAGATGGTGTTGTGGAAGTTATTTATGAGAATTTAAGCGACGAAAGCTTCCCTGCGATTATTTGGAAAAAGGAGGAAGGGAAATAAAAAAGGTAGTGCGTATCGCGTAATGAGTATTGGGTATTGAGTTTTTTTTAGCGTTTAGCGGATAGCGAGTAGCGGGTAGTCGATGATACTTGGTGTGCGGGACGAGGGATGAAGGACGATCGCCTGGCTTCGCCGGCTAGGACAAGGGTAGACGGAAAAGCTCATAACTCGTGAGCTCATTAAGAAAAAGTTTTTAGTCGTTAGTTTTTGGTTATTATGCAAAATGGGGAGGGGGAAGGAAATATGAAAAAAATTATATTTGTTTTATGTTTTGTCTCTGTATCCTTTTTTACTTTCCTGAATAGTTACGCGGAAGGATTAAAAGAATTTAAGGCAAATTCAGGTTGTTCATTCCAGTACCCATCAGATTGGGAGGTCAACGACAAGAATCAAGAAGGTATTGCCTTGCACGTTCCGAATGAAATCACTACAGTTTTTATTTTTTTTAAGCCGCTTGATTGCATCAATAAGAATATCGACGCATACACGAAAGATTGGCTAAAGTTTACACTAGGTATGGAACAAAAAAGTCAATATGCTGATGGGACCGAAAATAAACTCATAGAGAAGGGGGAAACTGAAATCAATGGTTACAAGATGACCTGGCTTTCTTTAATACATAACGAAAAGGATAACCTCAGAATATTCAAAATAAAATGTTATATTTTTGTTGTTAACGGGAATGGATTTCTTTTTGAGTATCAGGCGCTTGAGAATGATTTTGAAAAATACTTACCACAAGTAGAAGCAATCATGAAATCGTTTCAGCCAGCCTTTACGGAAGAGTTTAAAGCGCAAATTTGCGCTGCGAAAGTAACCTCCAGCGATGGGCAACTTACAGAACAGACTGACCGTATAAAAGAAAATCCGAGTGCACCCGATCCCTATTATATGCGCGCATTAATCTATGTGAATCGAGGCGAATACGACAAGGCATGGGATGATCTCCATAAAGCTGAATCTCTGGGCGTTAAAGGAATTGATCAAGATTTACTGGAAGAGCTCAGAGCAGCATCCGGAAGGGAAAAATAAAACAAGACAACACGATCAGACCTCTACCGTAAGTATTCAGCAATAAGCTCTTGAGTCACGAAGCGTGATAAAAATTGCCCTTTCGGTTGTGGCAGTAGGCCACCAGGCCATGGTTTGGCGTCATTTGAGCCAAAGCCACGGGCCTAGAGAGACCGTGGTTTCGCTTCCGATTGGCCAGAAAGGCCATGGTTTGACTTCCATTGAGTCAAAGCCATAGCGAAAGCCACGGGTTAGAAAGGCCATGGTTTGGCATCTTGCCTAGAAGGGCAATACTCGCGCAATACATTTAAGCGCGAGGTACATAGCCCAGAGGGCCGTGGTTTCGCATCTTGCCCAGAAGGACACACATTATTTTGTTATGTCTTATGCTACTTTTCCGAATCTGAGCTTTACCCTTGACAAATTTCCACTAAAAGGTATCATTTTTTCACTTGGCTACAAAGGCGTAGTTGAGGGAAAAACTAGGAAATAGTAATGAGTTTTAGGAAAAGATGGTAAGTCAACAAGGCAACCCCAAAACCGGGTTGCTTTTTTTATTGGTTCAAAAAAAAACTCAGGGAAGATATGGGCTTAAGGAATAAAGGAGAGAGATGAAAGTACAATATGCTAGTTTTCTCTGTTTGCTATTTTTATTTGGTTGTGCCTCGGCAAGCTATCAAAGGCAACAAGTTCAAGATGACAAGGGCGATAGGCTTACGGTAGGGACGGTGCAGCGTAAAATTAGTATAGGAATGCCTTCAGCAGAAGTAGCACAGATTCTAGGTGCCCCCAATATTGTATCAACAGATGAGGAACGTCGAGAAGTATGGATTTATGATAAAGTAGCTACGGATGTAGTTTATTCAACAAGTGATGCAGGAATAAAATTTTTGACGGTTGGAAGTTCTGGTGCAATGTCTACTTCGCAAAGGACGTTAACCATTATTATCAAGTATGATAACGATGGTAAAGTACGTGATTTTGCGTATCACTCTTCTAAATTTTAGTTTCTGACTCATGCGTAATTTTTTAAAGATACTGCTGGCCATATACTTATTCCTAGGTATAGCTGGATGCGCTAGCATACCAAAAGGTTTTTTGAAGCTACCTGATACGTATTTGGAGAAGCATCAACTGCAAATGCGTCAATATGACACAACAGATGAAAAGAAAATTATTACATCTGTGGCAGGCGTTTTACAGGATTTAGGTTTTACATTAAGCGAAAGTGAAAGCGATTTAGGGTTAGTGTGCGCAGCCAAAAGCGCTGATGCTAAAAGCGCTACCCAAATTACCGGGGCTGTTATGTTAGATGTTTTATCTGCGTTACTAGGAACAGCCTCAAACGCCACTGCGAGTTGCGATAAAGTTCAACAAGTAAAAGCATCGGCAATCGTTAAGCCTTCGCTGGATGGTTCGAAAATAGTCGTCCGTACTACATTTCAAAGAATAGTCTGGAATATGAGCAATCAAATTAGTCGAGTAGAAACAATTAATAATCCGGAAATATACCAAAAATTCTTTGATAGTTTATCAAAAGCAATTTTTTTGGAGGCTAATAAAATATGAAAAAAAATAAAGGTTCTTGGTTATTCGCAACAATCGCCATTCTATCTATTGCTTGTGCGGGTTGTGCAACAACCGCAAACAAAGCGTTTGAAACCAATGAAAGCCAAGTCAAATTGAGAAGCATGCAAACCAGAGCGTTTGATACAACAGATAAGAAAAAAATGATGCAAACCGTCATCAGCACCATGCAAGACTTAGACTTCGTTCTCGATAAAGCGGATTTTGACTTAGGCTCCGTCACGGGTTCGAAATTCCTCGGGCATGCCGTCGTTGTCATGACGGTTACTGTTAGGCCTAGAGGAGAAACGCAATTGCTCGTGAGGGCGAATGCCCAATATGGTATCGCATCCGTAGAGGATCCAGCGACATATCAGGATTTTTTTGTCGCGCTGGAAAAGTCATTATTTTTAACTGCTCAACAAGTGGATTAACAATAGTGTTAAAAATCAGGCCGTTTTAATAAAACAAAAGGCAATTCTTTAAAAAGGGTTGCCTTTTAAACTAAGCGGGCATTAAAATCTTTTCTGTTATTAGTCTATTCCCGGTAAGATTCGCGCATTAGAAACAAAAGGAAGTTTTATTATCCTGGACGGCGTGCGTAGTAGCCATCCAATATTAACATTTTAAAAGGAGGAATGATTGCAAAAATTGCTGATCATAACAGGATTTCTAATACTTTCCTTAACATCTTCTGGTTGCATACCTGTTCTAATTGGTGCTGCCGCGGTGGGAACATATCAGTACACAAAGAAAACATCTAAAAGAAGTTCTAAGCTGACCGAGATGCAAAGAAGAACAATTGAATGTAAGGAGCTTGAAGGAACACGGGAAGACATACTCAGGGCAACCATAACCGTATTCCAAGATAAGGGTTTTTCCATCCAAAACTCAGATTACGAAGGTGGTATAATAAGCGCAGCCTCCGAAAAACCGCCTCTTCATGTAACAGCTTCCATAGAAGAGTTTACGTCTAATCGTATTAAAATGAGAATTACCATGAACGACGAGGAAGGAGTTATAGAGGATAAAAAATTATATGCCAAAATATTTGACGACATACAAACTGAAGCTTTTAGAAGAGTCAACCTAAAGAGATAGCCAGGAAAAAATATAATTTAGAAATTTCCGAGGCCATTACAAAATAGGTGGACAAGGGAAACGGGGTCACCTATGGAAATAAAAGTCAACAGGAAAAATAATCCCCTGACGGTTCCTCGTTGTAAAAGAATCAAATAAAAACATTTTGAAAATCCAGCCGCTCTAAATTATCGTAAGAAGCATCGGAACAAGCCGATCCT
>JBDRAN010000011.1:0-2216 GCA_043823745.1 Candidatus Omnitrophota bacterium
GTTATCGACGAAGGTAGGAAGCATGGCAAGGGAGCTCTCCTGGCCTCCAAGGCCGTCCTTGCCGGAGGCAGAGGGCTGGCGTCCAACGCCGTCCTTGCCGGAGGCAGAGGGCTGGCCTGCAAGACCTTTGTGCATGTCGGAAATAAAGGCGTTGACCATCGACTGGACGCTTTGAGTTGACAATTCAAAATTATTTCTTAACTCATGTAATATTAATTTTTTCTCTCCAGCATCTATAGAGCTCCTGATAAAAAGCCTTCTTATTGAACTCAACAATCTCTTAATACGTGCTACAAACTTATTTATTTGAGATCTTGAAGCAGCTTCCACTAATTTTGTTTCTGTCACGAAACCATACATTGTTTCTACATACTCACGCGCTGAATGCTCCCAGGAATAATCCTGGCTCATCGCATTAGCGATCATCTCTTGCCATTTATCTGGCTGGTTGAAATAAATGTTAACCGCCCGCTCCATGGCTTCTGCTGCGTGAGCCGGTGTGTGTTCATTGAAGACAAAACCCGTGGCGCTATCGGCAACAGTATCGACAAGTCCACCCGTTGCAAATACGATAGGTAAGGTGCCGTATTTTAAACTGTACATTTGATTAAGCCCGCAAGGCTCAAACTGGGAGAACATGGTGAACGCGTCACTTCCTGCTTCAATATGATGTGCCAAGCGATTACTGAAACCAATACGAAGCCCTATCTGTTCAGGGTATTCCTTCTTAAGCTTGATCAGTGATTCTTCGATTTCCGGCTCACCCGTTCCCAAAAGCACAAATTGAATATTCTTATGCGCGTCAATAAGTGAAGGTATGACTTGGACTAACCGGTCAAATCCTTTTTGCGCAGTCAAACGAGCTACAGCGCCAAAAAGGAACACGTCGTTTCTCTCAGGCAGCGCAAACTCATGTTGTAATATTTTCTTTGCGTTGGCTTTACCGCTTAAATCCCCAGGCGTGTAGCGTGCGGCTTGAGGCAGAAGCTCATCTGTTTGAGGATTCCAGTCTCGATAATTAACACCGTTCAGTATGCCGAAAAGCCTACCACGCTGACTCAGTTTTGCAAAAAGCCCTTCAAGGCCTTGGCCAAACGCAGGAGTCGCAATTTCTTTTGCGTATGTTTTACTGACCGTATTGGTCTTGTCGCTTGACGTAAGTCCGGCTTTTAAGGTACTGACGTCGCCTTTGAATTCTAACGTTTCTGTTCTGAATTCTTTTGCATTAAGATTAAGATACGGAAATACTTCCTTTCCGAAGACACCCTGATATGCGGCGTTATGAATCGTATAGATTTTCAAGGCTTTCTTGTAGTAGGCCTGATAATCAGGGTGTTTTACCATTAAAAACGGCACGAGCCCCGCTTGCCAGTCATGGGCATGCACTACGGTCGGTGCCAGATTAAGCATCTTTCCCAACTCAAGTGTTCCTTTAGAAAGCGCGACCGCTTGCTTGAATGCGAGCCTGTGCATCATATCGAAAACATCTTTGGTAACAATTAACTTGTTGCTATCCTCGGAATCCTGAAGGCGTTCGATCAGCTTTTCATAATCTTCTCTGGTGCGTACCTTATCGATGTATTCCAAATAAGGTTTATGTGAATAGATCGGGTGACGCAAGAAATAAATAGTAACCGCTTTGCCCTCGACCACCGCAACTTTACGGTACACCTTTAATGTTTCTCTTTCATCACCCAGGGCAACAGAAACTGTTTTGCCTGTATCTTCGATATCATGCAATGCTATATCGATATCATCATAAAGATAGGTAACAATGTGTATATCCATGCCTAAGCGCGCCAACGCATGCGGCATCGATCCAACGCCCATAAAGTCGGCTAATCCACCCTTCTTTGAGAACGGCGCGATCTCAGGCGTCACCATAATCACGCGTGGCTGTTGTGGTTTACCTATTCCAAAAAGACGTCCTGACCTATAGGTCACCGCACTCGCGGCAGCAACACGGGTGGCGGAAGTCTTATTAAAAGTTACGGGACCCTGGGTGAGAACGCCGGCAAAAGCGCTCTCGGGGAGGCGACCAAGGGACCCCGTAACTTTGTTTTCTGATATCAATGCCGCACTCGCCGCAGTAGCCAGTACCGACTCTGATTTTTGCTCTTGTGCCGGTGACGTGTGACGTGTAGCGTGTGACGTCTGCGGTATTCCCGATCTCTCATCAAACTCGGTTAAGAGTTTTGCAACAAAAGGATCTTGCT
>JBDRAN010000012.1:0-61686 GCA_043823745.1 Candidatus Omnitrophota bacterium
TGGCGCTGTCGCATAATAGCACCAGCGCCTGATTCCATAGATTAAGAAAAGATTACAGCGATTAAAACACTAATATTTTCAATCATTGTAATCACGAATTAATCGTTGTAATCGGGGACTGACGCGTTTCGCGACAGTCCCTCTATTGTTTTTTCTGCTTGAGGAGGGAGCCCAGGCCTTTAGGCCGAAGGGCTCCACTTAATTCATTATGCGTTTACCTGAATTTGGAGTCAAATTTCCTGTTACCAATATCATGATTTTTCTTGCGGTATTGGTGCTGGGGGTTGTTTCGCTCTCAAAGCTTCCCGTAGACCTGATGCCTGAGATTGAGCCGCCTTCAATCTCGGTGATTACCGTGTATGAGGGCGCCAGCGCCGAAGACGTTGAGACTAAAGTTACTGAAGTTATCGAGAATAACCTTGCCACCATATCAAATCTTGATAAGATTACCTCGCGCTCACTCGAAAACCTCTCTGTCGTATCGTGCCGTTTCAATTGGGGCGTTAACCTTGATGAGGCCTCAAACGATATACGTGATAAGCTTGAGTTTGCCAAGCGTACCCTGCCTGACGAGATAGAGACACCGATCGTTTTTAAATTTAATACGTCGCTGATCCCCATAATTTTTGTGGGTATCAATTGTCCTGACGCCTTATATCCGCAATTGTTTCATTTGGTTGACAGAAACGTCAGTGACGCGCTCAAACGCGTTCCCGGTGTGGGCGCGGTGCAGATGTACGGGGGCCTGGAGCGTCAGATCAATGTTGATATCGATAAGCCCCGTCTTGAAGCCTATGGCCTCTCCGTACAACAGGTTATTGACCGCTTAGCTCGAGAGAACATTACCTTACCCGCGGGTGACCTTAAAACCGGATATATTGATTATGTGTTGCGCGTGCCCGGAGAATTCAGCGACCCGTCGCAAATAAAAGACATTATTATCGCCGGTATGGGCGAGAAAATTGTTTATTTGAAAGATATTGCTCGTGTGGCCGATTCCTTTAAGGAAGTGACCATGTTTGTGCGCTCAAACGGGAAACTCGGCATGATGATGATGATACAAAAGCGTTCCGGCTCCAACACCGTCGAAGTCGCCGGGCGCATAAAGAAGGAAATCGGCCGGATCGAGAAGCGTTACCCTGAGCTTGAATTTTCTATTTTAATGGACACGTCCCGCCATGTGCGCCAGTCTATTAACGACTTGACGCAGACCGTGTATTGGGGGGGGATTTTTGTAATTCTTGTAGTTTTTTTGTTTTTGCGTCAGATCCGCCCCAGCCTTATCATTGCGGTTACTATTCCGTTCTCGCTGATAATCGCGTTTATTTTTATGTATCTGTTGGGGTACACGATCAATATTATGTCGCTTTCAAGCCTCGCGATTGCGATCGGCATGGTGGTGGATAATGCTATTGTTATTGTCGACAATGTATTTCGTCATCGCGAAAGGGGACAGAAGCCGCGCGAAGCAGCGATCTATGGCGCTTCCGAGGTGGGCCTTGCGGTGAGTGCCTCGACACTAACGACGGTGGTCGTGTTCGTGCCGATGGTATTTTTAACCGGTATCGTCGGGGTTATGTTTAAACAGCTTGCTGCCATTGTAACGGTGACGTTGCTTGCGTCCCTTTTTACGGCGCTGACACTTACGCCGACATTGTGTTCAAAAATCCTGGTGCGGCTTCCGCAGGAGGCTTCTCGGCGTGATAAAAAATCACTGTATCAGAAATTTTACGAGACAAGCGGAGCCTTTTTTGATCGCTGTGATGCCGTATATGGGAAGCTTTTGAGCTGGGCTTTGCGTCATAAAAAAACAACGCTGTTTCTGGCGATTGCTGTTTTTATCAGCAGCATAATGCTCGTGCCGAAAATTGGCACAGAGTTTGTTCCGGAGGAGGATACCGGTGATTTAAATGTCCAGGTCGAGCTCCCGGTAGGAACGCGCGTCGAAGAGACCGATAAGATATCGAAACAAATAGAGGAGATAATGCGCGCAACAATTCCGGAAGCCGGTACTATCTTTACCCGTGTGGGCCAATCAAGCAGCTCGCGTTTCGGTGTTGCCTTTGGTGCCCGCACCGGGTCGCATGCTATCAATATCGGCGCTAAAATAGGCAGCTTAAATGAACGGAGCCGCTCCACAAAAGAGATTGGTGAGATGTTGCGGCCAAAAATAACCGCGCTCCTGGGGGTAAAAAAAGTGAATATCCAGTCAGGCAGCCCCTTCTCGCGGCTGCTTTTCGGCGGCGGTAAGCCCATTTCCATTGAGATCATGGGGCATGACTTGACAGCTACCGACGCCCTTGCATATACCGTGAAAGAAAAAATCGCTCAGGTAAAAGGAATCGTTGATGTCACTGTTTCCCGTGAGCTCGGTAAGCCTGAATTGCAAATCGAGGTTGATAGGGTAAAAGCATCATCGCTGGGCTTGAATATGGCGACGATAACTGATACCGTACGTACCTATTTTTACGGCTCAACCGCCAGCAAATACCGCGAAGGGGGCGATGAATACGATATCTTTGTGCGGTTAAAAGAGGCCGATCGCAAAAGCGTTCGTGACGTCGAGAGTACCCCTATTATTACGACGTCCGGTAAAGTCATCCGCCTGAGCAACATCGCCAAAGTCGCCTACCGCACGGGGCCCATTGAGATCGAACGGCAAAATCAGGAACGTATCATTAAAGTTGAAGCAAATATATTTCGCAGGTCCTTGGGTGACGTTGCGCGCGACATCCGTCACATTATTGCAGATATCCCGATCCCTGAGGATACCAGCGTTAATCTAGGAAGCGATGTGGAAGAGCAGGGTAAAGCGTTCGCAAGCCTTATTGCGCTTTTTATTCTCGGCGGCATATTGGTGTACATGGTGATGGCAGCTCAATTTGAATCGTTGCTTGATCCTTTTATCGTTCTTTTTTCTATTCCGTTTGCGTTTACCGGTGTTGCATTCGGCCTTTTCTTTGGGAATGTTACGTTAAGCGTTATTTCTTTTATCGGCCTGATAATGCTGGTAGGTATCGTTGTTAACAACGCTATCGTATTGGTTGATTACATAAATATTTTACGCAGTCGAGGGGTCGGGATGAAAGAGGCTATTATAACCGGCGGCGCCAATCGTTTGCGCCCGGTGCTTATGACTACGTTTACGACGCTGGCAGGTATGTTTCCTTTGGCGGCCAGCACCGGAGAAGGCTCGGAGCTCTGGAGGCCGCTGGGGGTGAGTATGATCGGTGGGCTGATACTTTCCACATTCATTACCCTAATCCTCGTGCCGGTCTTATACGCGATATTAAAGCGCGGATCGGCAGCGCGCACATCCTTGAAGGGTTCTTGAGAATAGGTGAATTATGAAGATGGTTTTTATCGCGTACAATGAGGGGATAGACGAAGAAGTGACCGAAATGCTCGCGGCCTGCGGCCTGTCAAGCTTTACGAAGTGGCAGAAGGTTCTCGGCAAAGGCCTTACGAGCGCACCGCATTTTGATACCAGCGTCTGGCCCGGCGCGAATAATGTCTGCGTGGTGGTTACCGAGGCCGCAGGAGCCTCGGTGCTCCTTGAACACGTCAGAGCGTTGCGCGGTAGGTTTGCCAAAGAAGGCATTAAAGCCTTTGTTCTTCCCGTCGAAGAGGTCGCGTAGCGTACCGTGGTTATGTTTTTACGTTGCCGGCTACTATTTTTCTGGTATAATTTCCATCAAGAAAACTATATGAAAAGATGTATCGGTCTATTCTTTTGTGTAATTTTTTTGTGCGGTCCTGCGTATGCCGTGTCTAGCTATGGCACGCGAATGCCCGAGAAAAACACTGCCTCGGTTGGCCTGCAGAGCTATGATATCATAGCGCGTGATTTAAAAGATAATTATGGAAGTCTGCGGAGCCTGCAGAATTTTCTGCTTGTTTCTTATGGGGTTACCGATTGGTTTTCCATTGACCTTAAAGGCGGCGCCGGTTATATCAAGGCCCACCCGACCGATAGCGCCGAAATCGATTATGGCACTAATTTTGCCGGAGGATATGGAGTACGCTTTAGGGTTTTTGAAAAAGATAAGCTTAAAAGCGTTTTTGGTTTTCAGCATATCAGCGTTCATCCCGACAAAAGAGGCACTGATGCCGGCACCAATAGAGCAATTCTTGATGACTGGCAGGTCTCCTTGCTTGCCTCGTATGATTTATCGGTCATAACTCCGTACGTGGGAACGCGCTGGTCGCGCGTTGATTATATTCATAAGGTAGATGACGATCGCAAACGAAAGATGTCTGATCTTGATAATGCAATTGGTCTTATCGCCGGCTGCGATATTCCGTGGGGAGAGAAGTTTTGGGTAAATCTCGAGGGGCAGTTTATTGACGCGAAAGCCTTTGCGGTCAGCTTCAATTATAGCTTTTAATTTAATCCCTCGCAGCCCCCACGAGGGGCGTCCTTGGGGGACAGAAATCCCTGGGCTTTAGCTCGAGGGATGAATACTCTATTGTTTTTTCTGCTCGGGAGGGAGCCTAGGCCTTTAGGCCGAGGGGCTCCACTGAGCACGTTGTTTTTGCGAGTGTTTAGCATGAAGCAAAAACAACTGTGCGAATTAACCCCGCCCGGAGTCAGGGTTATAACCCTGTATAAAGCGAGCGCGGGGCTATACCAAATCTACCGACTTTGAGTCGGGGGCAGGTTGTAAGGCGGAGGCCTACTCCTATTGTTGTCCACCGACAAAGTTGGTGGTAATTCATCCCTCCCTAGCGTGCTTATTAAGACAAAACCTGAAGAATTTCAAAGTTACCTTGAGGACACCTCTAATCTTAAAGGCTCGGCGCATACCCTTTATGCCCCCTCCGACAGCCGCGAGGTTTCAAGCCTCCTGGAGGAGTTGTGCGCACAGAAGACACACTGCACGGTTTCCGCGGGTAGGACCGGAACGACCGGCGGCTGCGTGCCTTTTGACGGGGTGGCCCTGTCTCTTGAGAATCTTACGGGCATCGGCCCTGTTGATACCGCGCGCGGCCTCGTGAGAGTCCAAGCGGGGGTTACGCTTGCGGCACTCGAGGAAAGATTGCGCCAACAAAATTATACGTTACGGGCCGCGCCGACTGAGTCACTCGCCTATATCGGGGGCGCAATCGCAACCGGCGCAAGCGGGGTACGTGGATTTGGCTATGGTTCAATACGCAATTATGTTTCGGCGCTGGATGTGGTGCTGTCGGATGGTACGCCGTTTGCTGTACGCAGAGGAGAAGTTAGAGCGGTTAAACGTACGTTTGCTTTTACGAGAGAGGGCAGGGTCTTCTCGTTCAGCCTTCCTTCATACGCCTGCCCCCCGGTAAAAACGCAGGCGGGTTATTACGTGCGGGATGATATGGATTTGATTGATCTGTTTATCGGCAGCGAAGGAACCCTTGGCATTATTGTCGGGGCTGAACTTGCAGTGTCGGTCGTGCCCCATGCGATGTTCGATGGGCTTATATTTTTTGAGGATAAGTTGAAGGCTCTTTCATTTGTCCGCAGCATTCAGGAACGTAAACGAAAAGGAGCTCCGTGTCCCGTCGCGCTTGAATTCTTTGATTCTTTCTCCCTTGAGTTTCTACGGCCCGACTACTCATTCATTCCGTCGCAGGCACGCGCGGCACTGTATTTTGAACAGGAAGTGGGCGAGGCGGATAATCTTGAGGAATCTCTTGCAACCTGGGCAAACCGTATTGAGGATGCAGGGGCGTTGTTTGATTCATGTATCATCGCCGAAACACAAAAGGAGCGCGAGCGCCTATTTTTATTCAGGCACCGGCTTCCCCAGCGTATTAATGAATTTTTGCGCAGCACGCATCAGCGCAAAGCAGCAACTGACATTGCCGTTCCCGACCATCTCTTTTTATCGATGTATACTTTTTACCAGGAAATCGCCCGCTCAAGCGGTATTGAATATGTTAATTTTGGCCACATTGGCCAGTCGCATCTGCATTTTAATTTCCTTCCGCGCAATCAAGAGCAGAGCATTCACGCGCAGGAGCTGTTGAGAACCCTCTGCGCTAAGGCCGTAGCGTTTGGCGGGACCGTATCAGCGGAGCATGGTATCGGTAAAATTAAGAAACCGTACCTATCGCTTATGTACGATCAGAAGGAAATTAAAGAAATGGCAGCGCTGAAAAGATATTTTGACCCCGCCTGTATCCTGGGGCTTGATAATATATTTGATAAAGAATTATTGATAGAAGCGGAATGACGCGGACTTAAACGCGGATAGACGCTGGCGGCGTAGTTCCGCGTAGATATCCGCGTGTATCCGCCTCTAGCTTTTTATGAAAAAACACCTCGATGTCGTCGCCGGATTAATTACAAAAGACGGAAAAATCCTGCTTTGTCAACGCAAGGAGCATGATAGCTTTGGGCTTCTGTGGGAGTTTGCCGGAGGCGTGGTGGAGCCCGGTGAGGATTATCGCCGCGCCCTGATACGTGAAATGAAAGAGGAGCTCGATCTTTTCGTTGAAGTTGATAAGCTTGTGGGTACCTTTGAAGATGAGAACGAAACGCTTAAAATTACTGTTCGTCTTTTTTCTTGTCGCGTTCTACGCGGTGCGCCGCTGGCCAAAGATTGCACTAATTTTGGATTTTTTTCTTATAGCCAAGCGTGCACGCTTCAGTGCGCTCCGGTTGACCGGAAGATTCTTGCCGCATTGGCGAGCGAGCTTTAAGGGGTGCAATCTTGGGCGTGGTGGCGGATATCCCTTCCTTCTACCATATAATATACATCTTCACTGATGTTAGTCGCATGATCCGCAATGCGCTCTAAGTGCCGGGCTACCAGCATGAGGTCTATGGCGCGGTTGATGTTTTTAGCATCTTGAAGCATGTATGTCAAAAGCTCCCTGAAGATCTGATCGTTCAGGTTGTCTACAGAATCATCACGCTTGCAGATTTCTCGGGCAAGAACGGGATTCCTATTGATAAAGGAGTCAATTGCGTCTTTGACCATTTTTTGCGTGATGTCTGCCATGCGAGGGATGTCTATCAAGGGCTTAAGCGGTGGCTCACGCAGCAGGTCTTTCGTGCGCTCAACAATATTGATGGCCAGATCGCCGATTCGTTCAAGGTCCGCGTTGATTTTGATCGCCGAGATTATGAAGCGAAGGTCGCTTGCGGCGGGTTGCCTAAGCGCGATGAGTTTAAGCGCAAAATCATCAACCTCGATTTGCAGCATATTGATGGCTTTTTCTTTTTCAAGAATGCCTGCGGTTAGGTCTTCGCGCCGTTCTTTAAGCGCCGTGATCGACTTCTCAATCATCTCTTCCGCGATAGAAGACATCCTCACCAACTTTTCTTTCAGGTCCTTTAGTTCTTCGTCAAAGTGTCTTTCCATTTTTACCTCCTTAATGAGACTTACAATTTTTCAAATCTTCCTGATTGAAAAATTGTTTAGTCGAATTAACCTCGACAGTTGCAAGAAAATTTAGTATAAATTTTCGCAGCGCTAAACTGTCGAGGTACCTGCACTATTTCGCCTCTATGACTATTTTCCCAATTTTCAGAGACTGAAAATTGGGAGGAATCTATCGGGTGCACAATGGGGAGAATTAATCCCGTAGCGCTCCAGTTAAATTTCTGTAAAATTCAACTGGTATACAGCACACCAGTGCGTCCAAGTGAATAGGCGCAAGGGACTATAATCATCATATTGTAACGCTGGAAGCGTTCCCAGCGTGAATTTTTGCTCATATAATTCGCGTTATCCGAACTTACCCGTTATATAATTCTCCGTCCGCTCATCGCGCGGCGCGGTAAAAAGCTTATCTGTTTTTCCGAATTCAATAAGCTCACCTAAGAGCATAAAACCCGTTTCATCCGACACGCGCGCTGCTTGCTGCATATTATGGGTAACAATAACGATGGTGTAATTTTTTTTGAGTTCACGCATCAGTTCTTCAATGCGCATGGTAGCCTGCGGATCAAGCGCCGAGCAAGGTTCATCCATCAGTAGAATTTCCGGTTTAATTGCCACCAAACGGGCAATGCATAAGCGCTGTTTTTGCTCAAGAGAAAGCCGAAGCGCGGGCTTACGCAGTTTGTCCTTCAACGCGTCCCACAGCAGGACTGATTTTAAACTTTCCTCTATGATCATGTCAAGTCCCGCTTTATGCCTGCATTCCCCGTGAATCTTGACGCCAAAGGCAAGATTCTCATAGACGGAAAGAGGAAAAGGGTTCGGCCGCTGGAAAACCATTCCGACTTTTTTTCGCAAGCGCACCAGATCCTGAGTCGCAAGAATATTTTCCCCATCAATTATGATTTCTCCCTGCGTACGTACCCCTTCGATTACATCGTTCATCCGGTCAAATGCGCGCAGGAGCGTTGATTTGCCGCACCCCGAGGGCCCTATGATTGCGGTAATTGTATTTTTAGCAATAGAGAGAGAAACGTCTTTAAGCGCGTGAAAGTTGGTGTACCACAGATTTAGATTATTAACGGTTATACTGGCCATAGGTTTTAGAAATTATCCGAATTTTCCGCTAATGTAATCATCGGTGCGCGCGTCGCGGGGCGCGGTGAATATTTTATCGGTTTTATCGAGCTCAATGAGCTCACCCATTAAAAAGAATGCCGTTTTGTCTCCTACGCGCGCTGCCTGTTTGACGTTATTGGTGACAAGGACAATCGTATATTTTTCTTTAAGTTTGAGCATCGCTTCTTCGACTTTTGCGGTGGATATCGGGTCAAGGCCCGAGCAGGGTTCATCAAACAAAATTACTTCGGGGCAAACCGCAAGGGTTCGGGCGATGCAGAGTCGTTGTTGTTGTCCGCCCGATAACTTATAAGCTGATTCATTGAGCCGGTCTTTTACCTCATCCCAGATGTAAGCGGATTGTAACGCTTGCTCGACGATCGCGGTGAGTTTTTTGCCTTTATACCTACCGTGCATTTTAACCCCGTAGGCGACATTATCAAAGATGGAGAGGGGCAGCGGCAGCGGGAGCGCAAATACCATACCGATACGCTTGCGTAGCTGTTCGATGTTGATGGTCAAAATATCCTTGTTGTCGAATGTCACGCTACCCTGCATTTTAAAGCCGGCATTGAGGTTGTTGAGTCGATTGAGCATGCGTAGGAATGTAGTTTTGCCGCTGCTTGAAGGGCCGATAATGCTTAGGATCTGGTGAGGGGGTATCTGAATGGTGACGTTTTGTAAAGCCTGCGTCGCTCCAAACCAGATACTAAGATTTTTAATATCAAATGTATTTACCATTTTTTCCTTTTACGGAATTGGTAGCGAATAATAATAGCGACCAGGTTCATGAATAAGACGAGTGCCAAAAGTACCAGCGCCGTTCCATAACGAGTTTTTTCATCGACATTAGGCACTTGTGTCGAGATGACATAGAGATGGTAGGGAAGCGCCATCGCCTGGTCAAAAATTGATTCGGGCAGTTGCGGAAGATAAAATGCCGCAACCGTGAAAAGAATTGGCGCTGTTTCACCGGCCGCCCTGCCAAGGCCCAGAATCGTTCCGGTAAGGATACCCGGTACTGCGTTAGGCAGCACGATATGGCGAATTGTCTGCCACTTGCTTGCTCCCAGGGATAAGCTCACTTCACGAAAGACAAGTGGTACGCTTTCAAGCGCTTCCCGGGAGGCAGTAATGATAAGAGGTAATATCATAATGCCCAGTGTCAATGAGCCTGCAAGAATAGACGCGCCAAACTTAAAAAATATAACAAAGAGCGCCAAACCAAAAAGTCCGTAGACGACTGAAGGAACTCCGGCAAGGTTTACGATAGCAAGCTTAATGATGCGGGTTAAGAGATTGGTTTTTGCGTACTCGCTTAAATATATTGCGGCAAGAAGGCCGATGGGCAGGGCAAAAACAATGGCGCCTGCCACTAAATAGATCGTTCCGACGATCGCCGGGAAAATTCCTCCTGCGCGCATGCCTTGGCGGGGTATGTCCGATAAAAACTGCCAGTTGATCGCGGGAAGGCCTTTTTGGATAATGATGGCCACAATAATAATTACCGGTATCACGATAACCAGTGTTGCCAGAAAAAGAAGCGAGAAAGCGATTTTTTGTGTCCGGTAAGGATTTTTTTTCATTGGTTTTTATGTAAAAACATATCGGCGCCGACATTGATAACAAAGCTGATGACAAAAAGAACAATACCGATCGCAAAGAGCGCAAAATAATGTTCACTGCCGACTACCGCTTCACCCATCTCGGCGGCAATCGTCGCGGTAAGTGTACGTACCGGGACTAAAATGCTTTGTGGTATAACCGCTGAGTTTCCGGTGATCATCATAACCGCCATCGTTTCTCCGATAACTCGGCCTATCCCAAGCATCACCGCCGCAAGGATTCCGGAAGAGGAAGCCGGTAAAATTACACGTACGATGGTCTGCCAGTGGGTCGCGCCCAGGGCAAACGCGCCATCTTTGTAGGTTTTAGGGACGCTGTAAAGCGCATCTTCAGCGATAGAGACAATGGTGGGCATGGCCATAAATGCAAGCATAATTGAGCCTGAAAGGGCGCACAGGCCGGTTGGCAGATTAAAGGTGCTTTTTACCCAGGGTACCAGCGTTACCATGCCGATAAAGCCAAGGACGACGCTGGGTATTGCCGCGAGTAATTCAACTCCGGCTTTGAGGATTTCCTTGATTTTTAAGGGAGCAATTTCCGCGATGTAAATAGCGCATGGCACCCCGATGAGAATGGAGATTACCATGGCAACGACGGTTACGACAAGCGAACCAAGAATAAGTGGTAAAATTCCCAGTTGCGCAGGCTCCGAGATAGGATACCAGTTCTTTCCGCCCAGGAATGCCGCGGGAGAAATTGTTTTAAAGACGGATAAACCTTCCTTAAGCAGGAAAAGAAAAATCAGAATAACAAAAAAAATCGAGGCGATACCGCAGAGAAAGATCAGTTTTTCGATGATAAATTCTTTAATTTTTCTCATAGGCGCGTGAGTTATTGCTTAATTGGTACAAAGTCGGTTTCAAGAACGATCTTCTGCCCTTCGACAGAAAGTGCGTAGTCAATAAATGCTTTGATGTCGCCCTGCGGTGTTTTGTTCGTGTATATGAACAGGGGCCGCGAAATAGGATATTTTCCGCTTATAACATTTTCGATGACGGGGGCTACGTATTCTGATGTGTTATTGGGCGCAACGGCAATTGCTTTTTGGCGGCTTGATATATAACCCATGCCGTAATAGCCGATTGCCCCGGAGTTTCCCGAAACTTCTTCGGCAATGGCCTGAGAAGAGGATAGCATCAGCGCGCCAGGAGCAAACTCTTCTTTGCTGCGTGCGTCAAGCTTACGTAAGACATGTTCCTTAAAATAAACATGCGTTCCGGAATTGACTTCGCGGGAAAGAACTACGATTTTCTGGTCGTTGCCGCCGACTTCTTTCCAGTTGGTGATGGTACCGGTAAAAATACCGGCTAATTGGTCTGTCGTTAGGTTGCTGACGGGATTTGCAGGGTTGACTACGACCGCAAGTCCGTCGAGCGCTACCTTTATTTCAAAAGGCTCGATATTTTTATTCTTGGCCAGCTCTATCTCTTTTTCTTTAATGTTGCGTGAGCTCATGGCAATATCGCAGGTTCCACTGATAAGGCTTGAAAGACCCGTTCCCGAACCTCCGCCGGTCACCGCAATAAACTTACCGGTATTTTTCTCCATATATTTTTCAGCCCAGGTCTGCACCAGGTTTACCATGGTGTCAGAACCTTTTATCTGAACCATTTTATTTTTCGCTGCAACCGTTGATAATGTGGCGACGATAAGAGCGATTGTGCCTAAAAGCGTGATTATTTTTTTCATAGATCCTCCTTTACGATAGGGGTGCTGGTGTCAACCGGGACAACGCCTATTATACATTTTTTTACCATTGCGCATGTAAAATCTATGTAAAATCTTCCCATGGCTGGGCCATTTTAATGACAATTCTATTGTCTTCTTCCCACGCTATATTGTTGGCCGTTGCAGGTATGGTTAATGCCAGCCCTATTCTCATAAGCCATTTCATGATAGTGATCTCCTTGGTCTTTTAGAATTTAAAATTAAGATCAACCTGGAAAAGATTTTCCGGATTCTTTAAAAGGTGCAACCTCTTGGTGTGGTAATAATCAAGGTCAAGGCTCACGTTCTTGCTTAAGCCCAGCGAGTAACTTACTTCGTGTCCGCTGATACCGGTTCCGCCGCCGTAACGGTCTGAATCAGGAAGCGCATCGATCCAGGCATTGCTTTCAAGACGCGCAAACAGGTACTTAAATTGCCAATCGCCTTTGCCGGCAATTTTCTGACTGCCGATTTTTATTCCGGTAAGATAGCCGTCGTTGTTTTCGCTGGGATGAATGTTGCGAACGTATTCAGTGAATATTCCGGCATAGGGTAATTTGATTCCCAGTACCGTCAGAGGGTTGTTTACACCCACTTCAAGCATGGGGGTGACGCAGTCATAATCATCCCTGAGTGCATTGCCCACGCGGGTATTGGTGTTTGAGCTATACTCCAGAACATCCCCCTTGACGTTGTTAAAACCGGTATAGCCCAGCGCAAATTTAACATTGGTGTTTTCTGCGGGTTTCCATTCAAGGCCGGGTTGGATAACCCACATAAAGGGATCTGATTCCGAGCTCATGGTAAAGGAGCGCTCATCGTCATCAAGCACAAAAATTCCGGTGTTGGCAAAAAGGCTTAACTTCTGATTAAGCGCGTAGTTAAACTGTGCCGCGCCGCCTTCGGGGTGAATGTCGGTGTCCCATAAGAGGTCACCCGGTTCCCAGAGAGGATTTTTCATTCTGCCGCCGAAAGCGGTTACCCAGGGAGTGAGTGCGTATTCGGCAAATACGTAATCAAGACGGATGTCTTTAAGCTCGAACATATTCTCGAATGTCTGGTTTGTCGAACGCGGGTCGGTGCCGCCTGAGGAAAGGCCGAGATATATCTTTACCTGGGGATTGACTTTGGCTTCAGCGCCCAGACGCAGGCGGAAGCGTCCCCGGTTTCTTCCGTGGCCGGAGTTTGTGCTGGCCTTTCTGTTTTCATGTTGGTAGCGTAAGCGAAAATCACCTTTTAATTTAATAGTTTTGAGCCATGTCGGCAGCGTTTCATACGTGCCTTGCGTAATTTCTTTTTTTACTTCTTCTTTTGTTTCGGTAACGATCTGTTGCGCTTCGCCGGCGGTGAGAATTCCCTTCTCAACAAGTTTCTGAACCAAAACATCGATTTCACCTGCAAAAACCGTTTGCGTAAAACACAGGAGCGCTGCGGCCGCAACGCCCATTTTCAAACCCCTCATCGAAACCCCCTTTCTTTTTTATCTTTTTACAGCCAAAGTATACCCCAGAGGTATTAAATCCAAATAAAGAGGATGTAAAATCTAGGTTAAATGAAGGGTGGCAGAGGGTAGCCGCCGTGGGCGGTATCTTCTACAGAAAGAAAGGAGATGCACTAATTAATTGAGGTATATGTTGAGGAAATTAAGTTTGGGATAGAAGCGTTACAGATTCTTTGAATGCTTCGATAATAGAACGTGCCTGGCCGAGGGTCTTTGCGTGCGAGAACCGCTCGCGTAAAGGGCGGGTGCCGCTTAAGCCCTTGGTGTACCAGTGGAAGAACTTGCGAAACATAATAATACTATGCGTCGGGCCCCAGAAAGCGGCAAGCACCTCCAGGTGTTCGGCCATAACCTGCGCAATCACTTTTATGGTCGGTCTGTGAAATATTTTCTTGTGTGTAGCTGCGTCGAGCTCTTTAAATATCCAAGGGTTTCCGAGGGCTCCTCGGGCGATTGCTACTGCATCGGCCCCGGTTTCATTAAACATTTTTTCAACGAGCGGCGCCGAAAAAATATCGCCGCTTGCGATGACCGGAACAGAAAGTATTTTTTTTACGGCGCGGATGATTTCATAGTCAACAGCGCCAAAATATCCTTGTGAACGGGTTCTGCCATGGAGGAATATGCCCGCTACTCCTGCATCTTGAGCCGCCCGGGCTGTCTCGGTCGCATTTACGGAGTTTTTATCCCAACCGGCGCGGATTTTAACCGTAACCGGCCAGGGCGAATGGTTGACGAGAACCGAGAGCAATTGTCCGAGATGTTTTGGGTTTTTGAGCAAGCTTGCTCCTTTTCCTTTGGAAGTAACTTTTTTTACCGGGCAGGCAGCATTAAAATCAAGGATGTCAAAATGGTATTTTTCCAATATTTCGATGGAGCGTATCAAATAATCAGGTTCATTACCGACTAACTGCACACCCAGCGGTCGGTCATGTTTGTCAGTTGCAAGCATCCGGTTTATTTTTTTATTTTCATAGCAGAGTGAGCGTGCATCGATCATTTCGGTGAAGGCGAGCTCGGCACCAAAGCGGCGGTTGAGTCTCCGGAAAGTAAGGTCGCTGATCCCCGCAAGAGGGGAAAGAATGTAGGGGCTTTTGAGTTTAAGGGTACCGAGGGTAAGCATAGACTAGCGTTTAGTCCCCTTCGGGGAGGCTTCGCACCGTAGAGCGGATAGCGTAGAAGGTAGAGATTCAATATTCATTTTTACTATACGCTAAACGCTCCACGCTCTCCGCTATTTGTAATGGGGAGGGTAAACCAAAATATCGACCCCTGGCCTTCAGCACTTTCGACGCCGATCGAGCCGCCATGCAGTTCGATGATGTGCTTTGCAATAGCAAGGCCAAGCCCGGCGCCAGATTTTGAGCCCGCGCGCGATTTATTCACCTGATAAAAGCGTTCAAATACGCGTTCTCTATCGCCATGGGTAATGCCGACGCCGGAATCCTGGACACTGATACGTAAGGTTCCTTGCGTCTCGGTGCACTCTATTGTAATGGTTCCGTTCTCTGTGTTGAATTTTATAGCGTTATCGATAATATTGGAGATGACGCGAAGGAGTTGTTCTTTGTCCGCGAGCGCGCTTATATGTAAGGGGATGTTATTCGTAAGTGCAATATGTTTTTTTTGCAGAGCAATGGCATAATCGAGCCTGACGCTGTCGATAAAATTTTTAAGAGCGATCGGTTCATGCCGTAAGACCAGATGGCGGGATTCAATACGTGAGAGTTCAAGAAGCTCGCTAATTAAATGTTCGAGGCGTTCGGTGTGCTCCTGAATAATATGAAGGAAATTTTCACGGTTCTTTTTGTCATCGATCGCGCCTTCAAGGAGGGTTTCTACGAAACCTTTAATAGAGGTAAGAGGGGTTTTGAGCTCATGGGAGATGTTAGCTACAAATTCAGCGCGCGTCGATTCCAGCTTCCTGATTTCTGTCATGTCATAGAAGAGGAGAACGCAGCCTTTGATTGCCGTATCTGCCGTAAGCGGTGTGGCGCTTACCTTAAATATGGTGCGTATCGGCGAAAGAAACGTGACTTCTTTTGAGATGCTCACGCACGTGGCGAATACAGCGCTGACGATCTCAAAGATTTCGTTGTTGCGGACGACTTCAAGGAAAAATTTCCCTCGCACATCGCTTTCCAGGATGCCAAAAATTCGTTGACTCGCAGGATTAATTAAAACGATTCTTTGTTCTGCATCAAGCGCGATTACACCTTCAGCCATGCTTGTGATGACGGCTTCCAGTTGAGCGTTTTTGACGCGCAGCATCTCACCCCGCGCCTGGAGGGTCCCCAGCGTTTCGTTTACGGCGTCAGCAAGTTCTTTCGTTGTGCCGGTACCGGGTGCATGTATTTTCTTGATCGTGCCATCTGAGACAATCTCCTTGAGGGTTTTAGTGATTGCGCGCAATTTTCGGTTGGTTGAGAAAAACATAATACTTAGCTCTCGAGGTTAAAGCGGTAGCCGTAATTTTTTACGGTAACAATACGAGCGGCTTCATTTTTTAATTTCTTGCGAAGAGAGCGTATATGTACGTCAATGGTGCGGGTTTCTATTTCTGCGGCCCGGTCAAATCCCCAGATGTTTTCAAGCAGATAATCGCGGGAAAGCATTCTTCCGTTTGCTTGCGCGAGGGTTTTTAAAAGCTCAAATTCTTTGGCAGTTAACTCAAGGGCTTTGCGTTTAAGAGTTACGCTGACTTTGGAGAAGTCGATGACCAGTCCGCCGACATGCAACATTTCATGAGCTGGCTGTTGCTCGTTCGCGCGCCGCAGAACAGCCTTAATGCGCGCGATGAGTTCTTTGGGGCTAAAGGGCTTGGTGACATAATCGTCAGCTCCAAGCTCAAGCCCCACGATTTTATCGGTTTCCTGAGATTTTGCGGTCAACATAATAATGGGAATGCGCGACGTTTTTACGTTTCGTTTGAGGATCTTACAAACCTCGATACCGTCAAGCTCAGGTAACATTAAATCAAGAAGAATGAGATTAGGATGGGCTTGCCCTGCTACCTCCAGCGCTTCTTCACCGTCACCGGCGACCAGAGTTTTAAAACCCTCCTTGGCAAGGTTATATTCGAGCATTTTGACGATATCTTTTTCGTCTTCGACAATAAGGATTTTTTCTTTCATGGGATGGTTTGGGGATTTGATATGTGGATATACTGTATACAAAAAAGGTGTATATTGCAAGATTTTATTTTGCGGGTATAATCACTTTGTTCGTGGGTTTTTTTATTATCGCAAGGGGCATCATCTAAGCTAAAGGAGCGCTATGAGAGAAAAATTGCTTGAGTTGCTCAAGCGGGACGCGTGGTTTAAGGGAGAGGTAAAGCTTGCTTCAGGCAAGGTAAGTGATTTCTATATCGATGTCCGCAGGGTGAGCTTAACCTCGGAAGGGATTTATTACATTTCGCATAGTATCTGGGAGATGATTAAGAACGATACAATCCATGCCCTCGGCGGCCCGACATTGGGCGCTGATCCGATTGTGGGTGGCGTGTGTATGGTCGCGCATGGTAAAAGGAAATACTTAAAAGGATTCCTGATGCGCAAAACCCCCAAAGAGCATGGTCGGCAGCAACTCATCGAGGGCAAAGAATTACTTGCCGGCGAGCGCGTCGTCGTCATTGATGATGTCGCGACCAGCGGCGGTTCTTTGCTGAAAGCTGTTGAGGTGCTGCAAAAAGAAAAAGTCACCGTGGTTAAGGCGGTAACCGTGATCGATCGAGAAGAGGGTGCGGCCGAGAAATTTAGTAAAATCGGAGTACCGCTTCTGTCGATCTTTAAGCGCAGCGATTTCTTTTGAAGAATGATTACGCAGATTAGGAATAGATTACACAGATTTAATATTTCAATCTGTCATCTGCCATTTGCCCAACAGGGCGTCCTAGGGACTGCCGTCTGCTATCTGTTGCTCGCCGGTTGCATTACCAGCGAATACAATGTCGGCACCCATCGGCATGATACGATGCTTTATTCTACCGCGAAGGAGGCAGCCATGGGGGCCAACATCGCGCGTAAAATTGCCGATGAGTTTAAGCTTTCAAAAAGTCCTTACGACATCGAGCGCATTAATACCATTGGAAGGAAGGTTGCCGCTGTCTGTGACCGGAAAGAAATTAATTATTATTTCTATGTTATCGAAGAAGATGACAAGGGGAAAAAAGACGAGAAGAACGCTTTTAGTGTTCCCGGAGGCTATGTCTATATTTTTAAAGCGCTCATGGATGATTTAACCGATGAGGAACTTGCGTATGTCCTGGCGCACGAGGTTTCACATGTCGTTTCTCGTCACGGCATCAAGCGTCTGCAGGCCGCGATGGGGTACAATCTACTTATGGTTGCCGCGGTAGGCGCGCGGGCTGACCCTGAATTTGTCAATGGACTTTCGTTCGCGCTCGCGCAGCTTATTGCCGGGTATTCTCGTGAAGATGAGTTTAATGCCGATGAGTTGGCTGCCAAATATCTAAAGATGGTCGGTTACGATCCTCGTATCGGTATCGATGTTTTGGAGAAACTTTACAAAGAAAACAAGAAAGAGATTAGGCCGCTTTCATATTTTCGTACCCACCCGTATACTGCCGAGCGTATCCGTCACATCAAGGAAACTCTCCATCTGCCGATTGATGTGAATGATTTTATCAATTCATAGCAGGCTGCAGGCCAGAGGGGCATGGTTTCGCTTCTAGCCCAGAAGGGCAATGCTCGCGCGATACCTTTGAGCGCGAGGTACATAGCCAAAGCCACAGGCTTAAAACTTTGGTGTCACCAAGTCGCAAAGTCACAAGGTCACAGGTTTTTACTGGTGACTTTGTCCCCTCGCGGGGAGGCTTCGCACTGTTGTGGTGACTGACCTTAGATTTTAATAAAATCCTTAAGCAAGAAGAGGAGGACGAGGTTAAGCGTATTGTAGAGGGAGTGGAATATGATTGGCGAGATAATATTTTGTGTTTTCTCGTAGGTATAACACAGCGCGATACTTATAAACGAAAGCGGCAGGATATCGTATGGGGTCCGGTGGAGAACCGCGAAGAAAAGCGATGTTGCGATTGCTGCGGGTAAAAATGAGAATCGTGTCCGCGTGAATTTATAAATGAACCCTCGAAAGAAAAGTTCTTCCGCAACAGGCCCTAAGATCGCCGCCTCAAAGGCTAAGAGCGCCATCATCGGCTTATTTTTAAGCGTAAGAAAAAGCGGGATGGCAGGATTAATCGTGCGTGTTATGTTCAATGTTTGAGTTACGAGCGTGCTTACAAACGCCGCCAGTATCAGAAGGGGCAGCGTTGCGGTATAGACGCTCAAGATGGCAGTGAGATTTTGTCTTTGTATTTTAAAATCGAGCCATCGTACTGAAAGAAAGGCAACGACGAGTAATATGGTGCCAAGCTCCATGAGACCGTTGGCCGTCAGTAAAAGCCCGATTGGATTTATGCGGATATCAGCCCGGGAGATCAAAACAATGGTTAGTTCAAGCGTAAGGAGCAGAAAGGAGGCTAGAAAGAAGAGCTTACTTGATTGTTCCTCGGCCAGCGGCAGCATTTTTTGCGCTTCTTGCCGGTTGATTGCCGGCATCCCGTGGAATTTTTTTACTGCAGCCACAGCTAGCATAATTACGCCTGTTACAATCAATCCCGCATAGAGCATAAGGAAAAAAGAAATAAGTTTCAGATGAGGGCTTTTGAGGAGTTGTTGCTGGTTGAGCGAGAAATTAATTCCGGGATCCGGAAGAGCTTTTGCGGTAATGATGCTTTGAAGCGTGATAATGCCGGTCAGGCAGAGGATGGTTGCGATAAGGTAGAGGTTACGTTTGGAGAGCATGTGATCTTAATTTAATCCCTCGCAGCCCACCAGGGGCGTCCTTGGGGGACAGAAATCACTGGGCTTTAGGCCAACAGGACACCCTTGGAGGGCAGCCCGAGGGATGAATGCGATTATGGATTCCTGCTCGGGAGGAAGCCCCGGTCTAAAGACTGGAGAGGCTTCACTATTTTCTGCCGGAGAACAAAGCGCGGGTTTAACCATACGCAATCGAGAGATATAAGCATCCTTTCCCCGTTTTTTGATTATAAAAAAAGATTGCTGAAGCAAATCCGTGTTTCGTCGGGACCCACTGTTGCATTCCAAATGACTTTCTATATTTATTTCTAAAAAAGGAACTGGATGGATCTTGGCTATCCGGAATGACTATTAATCTTTTTTCGTCGTCAAAGTATGGCAATGCTTCCTGAAGCTCTAGCTTGGCCGCAAAATTGTTTATTTGTTCTGGACGTACGCTCACGTTGCAATGCATTTCTCGTGCAACCCACCCTCCATGGCATCCGTTGAACTCGTAGGGCACGCCTGTTTCATTTAGTAAGGCCCGCACCTGGGACTGAAATGGATTGGGGATGCATCCCGCAAACAGAGTGGCGATAAATAGAAATGAAACGATTCGTGTGGTTCTTATCATATTTATACCTCGCAAAACTATCTCCAATGCTGGTTAGATGGTTTTACGGTAGAGGTAAGACAACGGGTAGTCGTGGACCCGCCAATCTCGCCATAAGCGGATTAGCGAGGTCTCGCCCGCCAAGCAAATCTTGGCGAGGCGGACGCCAGGCGAACCCTACAACCCATTGAAATACAACTACTTATAAGAATTCATCGCAAACGCAGTATGGGCTGGCTCATCACCTTAGACGAACCCATTTTCAATAAACCTACAAAATCCAAAGAACCAACAAATTCAGAACCTCACTACGACTACGTTATTTAACTTCTACTGACTAATTAACTCTTTTCCCAGAAAAGTTCTCCGGAAGCGCTCACAACAAAAAGACGTACATATTGGGGCTTCCAAGATTCATTCTCTGACAAAAATGCGTCAAGTTCATTCTGCCCTTTGCCTCGTGGATACTTTAAATAATCATTAAAATACACCAACAACGCAGTCATATCTGGACGTTGCGTAACTTTTATCTTGCGATCTATCGCTTTTTGAATCAGGCCTATCTTTTCTAAAATCGATTTATTACCCTCTCCCGCTTCATCTTTAACAAGAATTTGCAACCCGGTCCTTTTAGTACCTACTTTTGTAACTTTGCCAATCATAGTAACAGAACTATGTTCCAGAAAATATAACATTCTAAGATGTTCTTCTTCGTCTCTATCTGCTTGAGTTATTTCAATGTGTCTAGGGATAGAGTTATCACTGCTTTCCAATCTAACATCAAAGTTCTGATTACCTAAAACACAAGTGACTTTTACATCGCCCCATTCTTCGCTTTTACGTTGAGCCAAACGGTAAAAGGGAAATAATTCTTCGTAGAATTTTTTAGCGATCCCTGCGTGTAAAATGTTTTGCTTTTTTAACTCTTCCCTGTGTACTTTGGTACTGGCCAGTTTTTGATCAAACCATTCGATAAAATCTTTCAGAGTTCTTGACTGAGAGATTTCACTTTCACTTAAATAATTTTCTAGCTTCAAATTCATTCCTTCCATTAAACCATCACTTCGGGCTTCCACTCTATAATTGGCTTGAAAGCATTCCATCTTACTTCCCCTGTTGTTTCAGGCCGATAATCTTTATTGGTTTCGATTTCAAACGCTCCTCCAGGACAAATCATAACCCACAATTTCGGCATAAAAGGTGAAAAAATCTTGGCCCAACTCTTATAGCGGTTATTTGACCACAAAATTAATACTTCTTGACCTTGCTTAACCTTCTCAAAAGCCATGCATAAATGATCGTAGTCCTGTTTATGGAAAATAAGACCTGTAACAGGCTCAGCAAATTTTAAACATATCATTGATAAAACAGCATAAGGATAATACTTGCGGCCCTTTATTTCGAATTCTTGGGTTTTATCAAAACGAAGGAATTTGGCTATTTTACAAAGAGCCCCGTCAATTTCAGCCCACGACTTATTGTTAATAAAATATTTCTGGGCCATTTTTACTCCCTCGAGGGTTCGCGTCCACCAAATTTGCAGAGCAAATTTGGTGAGATCTCTCCAAAATTCAAAATTTTGGAGGATCCACAACCCGCCTTGCCGCTTTGCTTCAAGGCGAGGTCTCACCAGTCTCGCCAAGCTTTACTTGGCGGACTAGGTGGATTAGTGGGGATGTTGACTCAAAAACATTTCCTTTATTCTTCGCCGTCCAGTCGTCGACTTGTAAAATTTTTCTTTTTGTCTAGCTTCCTTAAGTGTTTCAAACTCTTCAATATGAATTACATTATACGGTCGATATGGTCGAGATGCTTTAACCCTGCCAGTATT
Source organism: Candidatus Omnitrophota bacterium (assembly GCA_043823745.1). Classification (GTDB taxonomy): domain Bacteria; phylum Omnitrophota; class Gorgyraeia; order Duberdicusellales; family 4484-171; genus JAQTOI01. The sequence continues at coordinate 21,575 of JBDRAN010000012.1, forward strand.
GTGCAGTGCTAATCGTTTATTAACGTCATCTGCTACGCCCGTATACGTTCTCGTTTTTGCTTCATTGAGCAAGATATAAACATAATGCATAGTTGCGTCCATGCGGCGGATCCGCCTCACCAAATTTGTGAAACAAATTCGGTGGGCGAGATCTCGCCAAATTTTTGTTTTGCAAAATTTGGCGGAGGAGAGAGGATTTGAACCTCTGAGGGACACAAGGTCCCTACTGGTTTTCGAGACCAGCGCATTCAACCACTCTGCCACTCCTCCAGATAAAATTTTACGCAAAACGCAAAAGTCCAACGGTTTTTCCGCCATCTCGCCACCTATGTGGCGGATGGCGAGACCTCGCCTAATCAAATATTATGGTGGCGGGCGAGACCGGCACATTCAACCACTCTGTCACCTCTCCGGGGGTAGCTAGCCTTTAGCGATTAGCGTAGAGCGTAGAGGAAAAATAATAAAGAATGGATAATTTTAGATCCCCTTTTTCATTACTCCCTAAACGGTGCGAAGCCTCCCCGAAGGGGGCTATCCGCTCTACGCTACACGCTTTCTTTACGATGTCAACCCTTGCGCAATGATATATTCTACAGGATTGTAGTCGTCTGTAAAGATGCTTGCCGTGTCCATATGTGAGGCATAGACGTGTGGCGCAATATAGGTTTCAAGGATTGCGCGCAGGGTGCCCTGAGCCTTACTCTTTTTCGTTTCAATATCGAGGCTCTTCTTGGTCGCGACGATAAGGACGTTTTGATATTGATCCGGGAAACCCGGTTCAACGCTGAATACATAGACGCCGGCAAATACCCGCGAGAGCGTTTTTACGATTGAGCATAAGAGCCGTGACTTTTCCCCTTGGAGCGCGCTAATGATATTCATGATGTAGATGCCATCATCGGTAAGGTGTTCATTGACGGAGGCAAAGAATTCTTTTGTTACCAGATGCGCCGGGATGTTACGCTTGCCGTGGTAGGCGTCACCGAAGATAACGTCATAGTGGTTTGTGCTCATAGCCAGTTGTCTTCGCGCGTCACCGACCTGAATATTCATGGTAGGGTATTGGTCGGTGCGGAAAAAAGTTTTTCCGACACGAACTACTTCCGGATCGATTTCAAATACTTCTACGTTGCTTTGAGGGTATTGAAGGGTAAAGAGCTCAGGAAGATAGAAGCTCCCTCCGCCTAAGACAAGAATGCGCGCTGGCGCTGTGTTTCGTAATTGCGCAAGCTGCCAGTAACGGTAATAGGCAAGTACCGGTTCCATGGAGTTTTCGAATTGGCCGCCTTCGGTGGTCGTGTCCAAGTGAAGCATCCGCGCTCCTCCCGCGTCCCAGAACCATTGCTTGATGACCGTAATGCGATGATAAAAATTGGTGTGCTGGTATAGTATATAAGGTTCCCGGGGGATAGCACCTGCGGCGTGAGCGACGTACGACGAAGCAAGAATAAGCGCTACAACGCTCACATGTATAATTTTAGTCTTTTTTTTTCCTGAGGAAAAAAGGTAAAGGATGAGGGCAAGAATCGCAAGAAGTATCCCGCTTAAGGTAAAGATGGCCCGTATTCCAAGAAGCGGAATAAGAAAGAATCCGGTTGCAAATGTGCCGGTGACACTGCCTAAGACGGAAAGCATCCCTATAAAACCGGCGGCGATTCCAACATGCCGGTCGCCGCTTGCGGCGCTGGCAAGCCGTATAGCAAACGGCGTTACCGTGCCCAGGAAGAAAGCGGGCATGGCAAAGAAAATAAGCGATGCTAGTGCCGGTCCCCAGATAATGCTTGTCCCGATAAGCAGGGGTTCTGTCACGCGGTAGAGAAGAGGTGCGATAAAGGCAAAGAGGGATGACGCAAGAAGCAGGTTCCCGAGGATAATAAAGGAAGGCTTCTTATCCGCAAGCCACCCGCCGAAATAGTACCCGGCACTCATTGCCGCAAGAATGATCCCAATGAGGCCGGTCCAGGTGTAGAGGGTGTTGCCAAACAGAGGAGCCAGCAGGCGGTTTCCGGCAAGTTCAATCACCATGGTGATTGCGCCGGCGCAAAACGTAATCGTTGCGAGTAATATGTTAACTTTTACAACATTGTTTTTGGAGGTAGGCTTTTTTTCTGGTTGCATGGTTTGCCACGAATGATATTAGTGAAAGCTTAGATTTAAGGGTTCATACATGTAAGAAATACGAGGGGGACTTGAAACAAATCTCGCCGAAGGCGAGCTTCTTAGTATTTGTTCCAAGACCACTCTCGTACAAAATAAAGTTATCGTTGGCGCGTAAAACTTTTAGAACGAGCAAAAATGCGCGGAGGGGGACTTGAACCCCCACGGAGTTACCCATACGCTTCTGAGACGTATGCGTCTGCCAATTCCGCCACCCGCGCGAAAAGTTATCTTCAAGAATCGCCTATCGCTTTCTTTGATGGTTTCTCACGCTCACAAGGCAGTGCGGGATGGGCGCATTAAAAAATGTTGCTTCGCAACTGTCCATACCGCTACTTACGCAAAAAGTTCTCAAAGGCTTTGCGTTTTCGCTTCTGTAACCCCTATATATTAACTATATTTTATTATCTTTGTCAACTAAATATGCTATGTTATAATTCTTTTCGTGATTCTTATATCGCTTGCCATTATTAAACTTACGGTGATCGCGGCGCTGGGATACTACCTTTTCAAAAAAAAGGTTATCGATGAAAAAGTGCTTAATTTTCTGGTCTTTTTCGTCATTAATATCACGATTCCCTTTATGGCGTTTTCCCGTATCATCGGAAGTCACGATATTGCGCGTAAACCGCCGTTGGTGTTTTTATTCTTAAGTACCTGCATATTTCTTGTAAGCGCCGGCCTTGCGTTTCTTTTTTCCTTTTGGCGCAGCCACGCTCTTAAGCGAGAGTTTATCAGTATCGTAAGTTTTCAGAATTGCGGGTATCTGCCGCTTAATATCGCCTTATTTCTTTTTCCTCCCCTTATGCGCGAGGAGTTTATTGTTTATGTGTTTTTGTATATTTTGGGGTTTGACATTATCTTGTGGTCGGTGGGAAGTTATTTTATTTTCAGGCGCAAAGGAGAGGCATTTAAAGGCCGCTCCCTGCTGACCCCGCCGATCGCAAGCACCCTTGCGGCGCTTTTCCTGGTATACACCAATACGGGGCGTTTTATCCCCCCGGTGATTATTGCTCCCATGAAAATGATCGGTGATGTTAGTTTTGTGCTTTCCATGATAATTCTTGGGTGTTGGCTGGCCAAAATAGATCTGGCGCGGTTTTATACCAGGTTGTTCATCGTAATCGAAGCGAGCTTTCTTAAGCTGGTTGCAGTGCCGCTTGCGTGCCTGTTTCTGGTGGTGCACTACGATATATCGGGATTGTTCGGTTTTTTTATTGTGTTGCAGGCCTCGATGCCTTCGGCGGTAACCCTGCCGATCGTGGTTAACTTGCGTAGCGCTGATAGTGAGTTTGTTTCGCAAGGGGTTTTTCTTACCCATATCGCCAGCATCATAACAGTGCCGGTGTGGCTTGGGTTATATATGAGATTGACCGGGTTTAGGTTTTAGCAACGCTGATTACCGCGAATAGGAAACGCTAATTTTCGCGAATATAGAGAGACATAAATCAGTTTGCGCTATGATTGGAATGATTAGAAGGTTTATAATCACTGAAATCTTTCTTTAATCTCTGGAATCACTCTAAAGAGCGTGGGTAAAAATGAGTACCGACAAAAAAGATACGGCATATAAACTGGTGGCAACTAATCGAAAAGCGCGCCACGCCTATCATATTATGGAGTCGCATGAAGCGGGGATCGTCCTTGAGGGAAGCGAGGTGAAATCATTGCGCAGCAAGGGGTGCTCGCTCGATGAAAGTTTCGGCCGTCTTGAGCGCGGCGAAGTGTATGTGTACGGTATGCATATCCCTGAGTTTTCCCGGAGCCCCTATTTTAAGCCCGATTCACGCCGGATCCGTAAATTGTTGTTACATAAAAAAGAGATCCAGCGTATTATCGGTTTCACGACCCAGAAAGGGTTTACCATTATTCCGCTCCAAGTATATTTTAATGAGCGTGGTATCGTTAAAGTGGAAATAGCGCTTGCCAAAGGAAGATTATTGTTTGATAAGCGGCGCAAAATAAAAGAAGAGATCGCCGATCGTGAGGCAGACCGGGAATTGAAGAGATACCATAAGGGAAGATGATCGATGTTGTGCAACAGCCGGCGCTTAACACCCGGCGTCTAATGGAATTACGCCGGTGTGCGCTTGCTGCGCAAGGAATTACGTCGGTGTTGCCCTTCTAGGTTTTACACCCGGCGCTTAAAGGTATGGCGCCGGTATCGCCCTTCTGGGCGAGGAGGATTGCATGAGTGACATACTGCAGGTGAGTATTGATGCGGCGCAGCGCGCGGGTAAATATCTTTTTGATAATTTCGGTAATATCAGCACCATCGAGAGCAAAGGCGATCGTAATCTTGCGACGAATATCGACAAGGAAGCGGAGCGTATCATTGTTGATAAAATAAAATCGGCGTTTCCTACGCACGGGATCCTTGCGGAGGAAGGCAGTAATTCGCAGCTTGAGAGCGAATACGTGTGGGTTATCGACCCGCTTGACGGGACACACAACTTTATACGCGGCATCAATATTTTTGGCGTTTCCATAGGGGTTGTGCGCAATAATGTGTTTATTGCCGGCGTTATTTATATGCCGGTAACGGATGAGCTCTACGTTGCCGAACGCGGCGGCGGCGCTTATAAAAATGATAAAAAAATTAAAGTATCGAGTGCGCGTAATTTAAAAGAATGTTCCATCTCTTTTGATTCCAGTATCAGGTACGCACCGTCTGTTATGCTCAAGGCGCTCGGCGAGCTTGCCGGCAGCGTATTTAACATCCGTATGTTTGGCTCCTCCGTGCGCGCGCTTTCGTATATCGCGGAGGGAACGCTTGATTTTTCAGTAGAATATTTTGATCATCCCTGGGATTTTTCCGGGGGGGTATGCATCATCGAAGAAGCAGGGGGAATGCTCACGACCCTACGGGGCGAGTCCCTTTCCTACCGGGATATAGGATATATTGCATCCAACGGGCATATGCATGAAGAAGTCGGCAGTTTGATTAAGGCATGTTTTTAGTTTGCTCTATGCACGGGAGCAATGTGTATCGATAGGCCATGAAATTTTCTCTTGGATATAATCACGATATCGGAATGGTGGCGCTTCTTGAGCGCTACCGCGCGCATATCGAAGCGCTTTATTTCCCGGCGCCGGGGCGCCTTATCGGCTCCGGCAGGCACCTTGATCAGGATAATCGTTATGAAACGCAAATCCCCGAGCTTATCGCGGCATGTCAAAAACTCGATATCCGCAGTCAGCTTCTTTTGAACGCAACATGCGAGGGCCGTGATGGCCTGGCCAAGAATTTTTTTTCTCCCCTCGTTACGTACGTTAAGGATTTACGTGACCGGGGGCTTACCACTATTGTGGTTACCAACCCTCTCTATATCGAGCAATTCAAAAAGTGTATTCCCGGATTAGTTGTTGAGGCGTCGGTCAACTGTTATATGCGTACGCCGGAGCACGCTGTTTATCTTAAAAATTTAGGCGCAGACATCCTTACGATTGACCGGGATATTAATCGGGATATTTCTCTTATTCGAAAGATAAAAGAGGCCACCGGGTTGCCCTTGCGTCTGATGCTTAACGAAGGGTGCGTGCGTAACTGTCCTTTTCGTAATCTTCATTATAACTATATCGCGCATGGAGGAATACCTCCGCATGAGGCGCTTAGGGGTATTTGTCTTGATAAATTTTGCATGAAGATATACCGGAAGAATCCGGAAAAAATATTCGCTATTCCTTTTGTGCTCCCCGAAGATGTCAGGCGTTACAAAGGGCTGGTTGATTTTTATAAACTTACGACCAGGATTTTTTCTACCAAGCAGCTTGAAGCATGTCTTAAGGCGTATATTTCCGGCACGTTCACAGGGAACCTGCTTACGATTATTGATAGTCCCGGCTTGGCTGCGTTTGAATATGTTGATAGCGCGTACCTTGTAAAGAAGAAATTTTTCAAACGAATGCTTTCCTGCGATGGCGTCTGCCGCCGGTGCGGGTATTGCGCGCGGCTTCTTTCACGGGCGGCAGTTCTTAATCGTGAATATCTCCCAGAAACGGTCCGCGCGTCTCAGGCGCTTCAGGCGATACAGGTTTATCGAAGAGCTCGTAAGTCACAAGGCTTCGATAGCGCATTGCAGATAAACGTAGGCAGAGCCTCTATGGACGCGGGGCTCTACAAAAAGGCGATACGAGCGTTTAAGAATGTTATTGTGCGTAATCCCGGCGAGGCCGAGGCGTATCTTCTTTTAAGTTCCTGTTACGAGAAGAGTGCTCAAATCAAGGAGGCATTTCGGGTGTATCATGAGGCGCTTAAGCGTTTACCGCAGGCCCGGCCGCTTTATGTGGGGCTCGCGCGCCTTTATTTTGCCATGCGGGATTATGATGCCGTTATAAAAAATATTCAGAGAGCGCTTGATATTCCGGGCCAGGAGCATATACCCCGGTTATATTTTATGCTCGGTATTTCCTATCAGAAGACGCGGTGCTACAAAAAAGCTCTGCGATTTTTTAACAAGCTGCAGAAATATCCACCGGTTGACCCCGAAGTTTACGCTCATCTTTCGCAGTGTTATCGCGCGCTCGGAGAGGTTAGGCGCGCAAAAGATACGCTTGCGCGTGGGTCGGCATTGCGCGACAATAACGAGACATCTGCGTTGACGCGGCACGCCGCATGAGGGTGACGCATGTTGCGAGAAAATATGTGTACGAGTGTTCTTGATTCCATGTTTGTGTGTGGTATGATACAATTGAATGGGTTCAAGGAGGTGCTATGAGAGTGATAGGTTTTTTTATCGTTTGCATCTTAAGTATCGGAAGCGCTTTTTTTTGTTTTGCAGAGTGTTCTGGTGGCGGATGCGTTGAAAGCGCCGCGGATGAGTGGGTCTTCAACGAAACAAATGCTTATTGTAATGTTTTACCCCGGCCGGCAGCGAGTTGGTTCGCGAAAGCAGGGGTCAGCGAAGCTTCGCTTCGTTGGGATTTATCTAATTTTTACGATGGTAACTTCTTTCTTTTGAGTAAGCTCCGGGCAGGGATTGCGTCAGGAGAGGCATTGACCGGAACTCCCCAGGAGCGCGCGCAGTGGCAGCAGGTGATTCAGCAGGCGCAGGTATTACCGTTTCCCTGGAGGACCGCGGGTATTGCCCGGCTTTCAGGCGGCCGAGCCCGTCTTGTTACTGATGAGGATGGGTTTGCCTCAATTGGACAGGAGCTGATTCTTAAAAATAAATACAGTGTTCTTTTGACTTTTAACTATACTGCCGTTCAGGCAAGCAGTAATGATATGCTTGAGGTGGTGGCTATTTTTCCGCCTGCCGTAGGAGAAACGGGTGTATCAGAGGAAGTCATTCTTAGTTCGCATCGCTTGGCCCGGCTTTCCGAGCTTGAAGAGGTGTCGATACCGGTTTTTAAAAATAAGAGTTTCGAGAGAGCGTTTGGCTCGGCCGGAACACGTCGGGTGGAGATCGCCGTGCGGATTAAAGGAAATGCTCAAAAGGCCGCCACCGTTGATTTCGGTAATTTTAGTATAGCGTAGGAGTATCCGTATCTCGCGCACCGGGGAAATAAAAATAATTGACTCTATGCTCGGAGGGTGTACAATAACAGTGATGTTTTCGGGTGGTATAATCAATAATGATATTAAAAAAGGAGGAGAAATGAGAAGCTGGTATTTTAGATTGGGGCTCATTTTCCTAGTAACCGCTAGCTTTAGTGGTGTGGTGGCTGCGGCAAGCGAAACGATTACGATAAGCACGTATTATCCTGCCCCCTTCGGTGTATATAAGCAGATGAAAGTTATGCCTACCCAGACTGCATATATGGTTCTTGGGGATGACCCGAATAATTCGCGTAATCCTGTCATAAGCCTTGTTGACGCGGATGCAACGGCGGCCGCCGGGGCGGGTACGTTACGCCCCTCGATTACGTTTCAGAATTCCGTATCTACCGCCGCTGTTGATTTTCGTATTGCACAATTCGGTGATAATGATTTACGTATTATCGGAGGAACGACTACCTTCGTGAATAATGGGGGTAATTACGGAAGGATTAGAGCGGGCGAACTTTGGATTTGCAGCGGTCTTGCTACCCCCACCAACATTGTTCCTGATTGACGAGTGGATATATCATGACAACAAAAGGCGGCATCATAGAAGAAGGGAAGGATAGCGTCAAATTGGCAGTTAATTGCGAAATGTACCCTCTTCAAAGCGTTTACGCGGCAGCGTATGTTTTTTTGGATAAAGCGTATGTGTATCTTGATAAAGAATCAAAGGATACAATCAGTGTATGGCTGTTCCGGAAAAACAAAAAAGACAATCTTCGAACATTCGGCATGGATTTCTACAACGAGCTTTTAAATTATGCGCATTACTTTAGCAGTCTTAAGGCGAACGCCGAGGCGATTAAGCTCCTGATGCAACGGGCACTTTTTTCCGCTTCCCCGTCGCTTGCGCTTGAAGCGGGGAAGAAAGAGATAGAGGGCCTTGCGCAGGAGCTTACCGATAAAAAAGCGCGTAACGGGCGATGATGTTCTTAAAGAAAACCGGTAAGAAGATATTTATCAAGCTCCACAAGGAGTTATATGACCGGAATGTTATTGAACGGGTCAAGCGCCAGGAGCCCGGCATTCTCGGTGTGGTACATAGCGACGCCGCGCATTATCTTGTTGAGATGAGGACAAAACAGAGACGCGATTACCTTGATTTTTTAAATTATCTTATCTATATGGCGCGCGCATAGCGTGGTGATAGCGTAAAAATCGAGCTAAAAAATTTTCCTGTTCTAAAAAGGAGGTCGTCGATGAGTAAACCGAAAGAAAAAAAACACTTTAAACCCGTGGCCCGGAGTATCAAGAACTTCCTTAAAGATGAAGATGGTTTCGTTACAAAAAGCAGCATTCTTAAAATTAGCTTAGGGACAGTCGCTTCCATGGGAATCCTTAGCTCGGCATTTGCGGATTATAATATAAGCCCTATTCGTGTCTCTGATGTCTGGGTTAATACTAACTTTGCTAATTTTCACACCAACAGTGTCGGGCTTGCCGCGCTCCCTGCCCCTTATGCTGCTCAATTTCCTGAATGTCAACGTATGCTTCATACTAATACGACCGCTCACTTAAGCCATAGTTCGCATGATTTCCATATGAACGTACGCGGACGGCTTGACGCTAAGGGGTGGGTTGGTAAGATCGTCTACAACGGCCCGTTACTTTAAGCAGCATAGTTTCTGCCTATATGCGAGGTTTAAAGGCGTTCGGCCACCAATATCAAAAGGGTATTAGATTATTTTCTATTGCAGTCGTGTTTATCGTGGTGACGGTTAGTTTTTCCGTTGCGGATGCCCAAGAAAATAGCAATACTCCTTCCTTCCTGCCGGGAAAAAATTCCGATGATAGTTTCCAGCGTAAGATAGCCTTCGCTAAAGATGTCTTGCAGAAGGCGGGATACCTCGAGATCCTCGAGGTGTATCGCGCGGTTAGAGAAGAGGATACATCTCGGTGCGCATCACCCCAGGCGGTAACCCTTGCCAACGATCTGCTTGCCTTACGCTATGCCGGAGAGAATCGTTGCGGCAGCATCAAAAATGTTCTTTTCCGCCAGATGTGCGAAGCTGCAAACGCTGACAGTTGCGATGCGGCAGGTCCTTTAAAAAATTTCTGCTCCGGGGTGCGCGCAAGCGATCCCGTAAGACTTATGCGTGAGCTTTCAGGCGGTGAATTTTTGAAAGCGCTTGGCGTGCAATTGCCTATCACCGAGAACACCGTTTTATTCGGGCTCTCAATATATTATGGATTTAAGCATTACAGTCCTGTCGCTTGCGAGCGCTTTTTGAATGACGCGCGTCTTCCGTTGTCCTCCAAGGTTTCCTGCCAGCTTCTTTTCGCTCAGGATTTTAATAGTCAGTATGATTCGCTTGTTAATGATCTCGCTCTTTTTATGGTTTCGCGCCTGGCGCCACAGGAAGGTGCTTGCGAACAGATACAGAATGGGCGGGTGAAAAAGGCGTGCTTGAACAAGGCGATTAAAGACTTGGGCGATATCTGGTAATTTTTTAGCGAAACATTTTGAAGAGCGTTTCCGGAAAACCCGCATAGGTAAGGAGCGCTCCCAGGAACATAAAAGGCGCCAGGGGCACACGTACGGGCTTTTTGCTTTGGAGCCCTATCGCGGCGTTGAGAATATAGAAACCGATAGAATAGAGGAGTGTTATGCGCATAAAGGCTATAATATTTCCGGGTTCAAAGAAGCGTGGCATCGTACAGTAGCGCAGCATGAGTCCCCCGATACCAAGAACAAGGATAAGGAGTTTGTAGCGGATTACGCTGATACCCTGGAATATGACGGCATATGAAATAAAAAGAATTACAACGTTAAGGAAAGGGTTGGGGGGAAGTGGTAGAAGTTTTAAGGCCGGCGGCACGATCCAGGTGATGCTTGCAATGATCATGATTGTCCTTCCAAAATAGAGCATGGTTTTTTTTGATATCAATTGCTTGAAGAACGTAGTTTTATTCTTGATTATATCGTTCCCCAGCGAAGGAACCAGCCCCAGAAGACTGACAAGAAACGTATTAAGGAAAAGCGCCAGGCAGGGGAGCGGCACTACCGATTGATTGGCTGCGGAGGGGACCAGGAGCAGGGAATAGGTGACAAAGAGCTTTGCGTCTCCTGCTTTCCAGGCACGGGCAAGATAAAGTATGAACCCGATACCAAGCCCGACGAGAGGATTCAGAACAATGCGGGGTGTCCAGGGGATAGAGCCAAGCGCCATGCCGACACCGTACCCGAGAATTCCGGCTGTGCCGAGCGCGCACAGGTGCCTGTTGCGTATTTTTTTTATGGCGATGTCGGTAGTTATGGTAAGCGCCCCGGTTACAAGAAGCACAATTAAAAAATATATATTCATGGTATTTTTTGTTATTATAGCATATCGGGCTCAACGAGCAGTATTTTTTTCTGATGCTTCCGCGGCGAGGGTGAAGGCTCTATGAGTAAATTTACGATACGGAGGTGTTTATCGGGTGATCTTTCTAGCCTGGTTGGATTTTTCCGGCGCATGAAAGCCGCGTACGATGTTAATTTCCTGCCGCAGGATAAAGATGCGTTTTTGGAAAAATATTATTGGCCGGACGCGGAAGAAAAATTTAATTATTATCTTCTGCATAATCGTGATGGCGCAATCGTCGGCGGCACCGGATATGTCCCTTTTAAGGGTCTTTTTTGCCGGAAACCGCTCTCCGGGTTTGTGGCAACGGATAGCATCATCGACCCGGCCTGGCGCCGGAAGCTCCCCGGGCTCGTCCCTTTATTTGCGCGTACGTATGAGCGCATGGTGCGCGGCGAAAAGCTATTTCCATTGGCCTGCCCCGCTTCAGAGACGGTTGCGGAAAGTTTCAAGCGAGTGCGCTGGAGCCAATTTACCTGGATTTACAAGCTGTATAGTCCGGTTGTAGCCAGGGTTACCCCGCACCTGGCGGCAGCGGGGCTTTGCATTGAGCGGATTGAATGTTTTGATAAGTCGTTTGAAGAGTTTTTTAAAATGATCGCGTCGGACTACGATTTCCTGATGCACGCCGATCGGGAATTTCTTAATCAAAAATATTGCGGCAATACCCGGGGCCCGTATGTCATCCTTGCCGCGCATATGAAGCGTAAACTTTCCGGTTACCTGGTATGCCTGATACGCGACTGCGACATTGAAATCGTCGACGTCACGATCGACATACGTTTGCCGCACCTTATCCTTTTCTTGATGTATGCGGCATTTTCGTATTGCCCCCGCCGGGATATTGCGATAACAACTTGTTATGTCAGCAATAAACGTTATTTTGAAATCTTGCGTTCAATGGGCTTTTCCTGTTGCTGGGAGGTTGAATGTTTATTTTTTAAACCCGTGGCATTATTCCACCCGGGTTTTGCCGCCGCAATGGAGCAGTCTGATATGTCAACCTATCATTGCAACGGTTTTACGCAGCAGGCATATTGATGCACGTAATAAGCGCGCAATCATTTTAGTGGATTTTTTTTGAAGGGTGTGTATAGTAATATGGCTATGCCGACGGTGGTAACCGGAATATCTTTTGTCTCTGTTAAAACCCTGCCGCAGGTCGCGGATATTGTCGAATGCAGCCGCCGCCTCCTGGTTGATCGAGGTGCCGTCATTACCCCGCAGGCGTCCCGCCGCTACGGTTTTTTTCTTGGAACAACATTCAGTAATTTTGCTATCCGTAAAGCTAACACTGAAAAGTATTTTTCTCGGGGTGTCCGGCCCATCAACCCCGCCGATTTCCCCAAAGGTTTAATTTCATATCTGGGCGGCGAGTCATGCACCGCGCTGGGTATCAAGGGATTTAACATTACCTTTTCAAGCGGTGTTTCTTCAGGCGTTGACGCGCTTATGCAAGGAGTGTATTTTGCCGCGCGGCATAAGGGCAATAGGGCGCTGGTGCTTACGCTGCATGAAGCTTTAAAGTCAAACGCGCGTATCGGTTTTTCGGGAATAAGCGGTATTATGGTTGAGGCCGCGCCTCTTTGTGAGCGTTCCTATGCCGAGATTATGGGATTTAAGTCAGTCTTTGAAAAAGCAGGAGATTGTGAAGGATTACAAAAGCTTATCACGGCGGCTGTAACGCAGTACCGCCTCCATGAAGCTTCCTTGATGGTTGCCTGTAGCGGCCGATCACGTGGCTCTATAGGATCCCGGCTCTTTGAGCGGATACGTGCATCATATCCTATGGTAGAAACGATCAAGTCACCGGTACGTGGCGGGATTTCTGAATTGCTGCGGATCGTAAAGAAAAAAATATGGCTCAAGGAAAAGTATATTTTGTTCTCGCAGCTCGGGGAAAACAGCAATAGCGGTTGCGTTGTGCTGCGCGTATCGAAAAGAGGAGGATATCCCGATGAAAAAAAATTCTACCAAAAAAAGTGTGCGTAAGAAAACCAAATCCGCTCATTCCGCGCCCCCGGCAAGCGGGAACATTAGAGACCAGGCTATTGAAATTATCAGCAATCTTGCGAAGCTGCCGAAGGATAAAATGCTGCAGTATAATCGGGAGAACTTTACCGATGTAGGTCTTGATTCTTTTACACTGGTTGAAATTGTATTTTCTATCGAGAACACGTTTGACATTGATATTCCGCAGGATAGTTTACCCGGTATCAAAAATCTTGATGATTTGATTTCACTTATTGAGGAGCTTGTTAAAAAACGTGGCTGAACGGGTTGTGGTGACAGGTCTGGGCGTTGTTTCTTCGCTGGGCGTTACCGTCGAGGTATTTTGGAAGAACCTTATTGCAGGGGCTTCAGGGATGAGTCCTATCGAGGCGTTTGCGACCGGGCACCTGGAACGCCGCGTCGGAGGAGAAATAAAAAAGTATCAGATTCCTGCAGGCACTCATCATCTGCCCCGGAGCCATCAATTTGCAATCGATGCATGCGCGAAGGCTCTGGCTGACGCGGGCCTGAGCTACCCGGCGCATTGTGATGTCGCCTTAGGGAGTATTGTCGCAGGACTCGAGTTTCTTGAAAAAAAACACAAGAGCTTTAAAAATTACCCGCTATATATGCTTGCGGCTAACGTTATAGAGATGCTTACGGTGCGCGGCGCCGCCTTTACGGTGTCCGGAGCCTGCGCCGCGGGAAACTACGCGGTAGGCTTGGCGTATGAGCGCATTAAGCGCGCAGAGGCAGAGGTGATTCTTGCCGGGGGCGCTGACTATTTTTCTGAAGGAACATTCATCGGTCTTTATAAAGTTTTTTCACTCGCGCCGGATATATGTCAGCCGTTTGATAAAAATCGTAAGGGCTTGATCCCGGCGGAGGGTGCGGGAGTACTTGTTCTTGAGTCGCTTTCAAGCGCCCGCAGGCGGGGCGCGCGTATTTACGCGGAAGTTCTAGGCTATGGAGCAAGCACCGATGCCTATCACCCGCTCATTCCCTTGCAGGAAGGCATTTATGGGTGCATGGAGGATGCCTTGCGCGCATGCGGCGTCAGCGGCAGTGATATCGATTATATTAGCGCGCATGGTACGGGCACGGTTCCTAATGACAAAGCGGAATGTCAAGCAATACGCAAACTTTTTGGCAAAGCGCGTTCTAAAAAAATACCCGTAAGCTCAATCAAATCGATGCTCGGCCATGCGATGGGGGCGGCAAGCGCGATTGAGTCGATTGCCTGCTGTATGGCTATTTCCCGTGGAATACTCCCACCAACGATCAATTATAAAACTCGTGATCCTGAGTGTGACCTTGATTGTGTGCCCAATACCGCGCGCGCTTATCGGGCTGATATTATCCTTAACAATGCCTTTGGGTTTGGCGGGATGAATTGCTCTGTTGTTCTGGGACGTTGGAAAAATTAATAGGTACGGTGTTTGGCCGGCAGGATACGTTGTTTTCTTGACAAGAAACGGTTATGCGATATACTAAAAATATCATGAAAATGCAGAGGAGAAAAGTCATTACCGCTGGTTTTTTACTTGCGCTGTTTCCGGTATGGTGCTATGCGCAGACTATTACCATAAAAGGATCAACCGAGAAAAAACCCCTTACCACGGCTCAGATAGGCGCGTCCTACGAAGTTTCCGATAATTTTCAAAACGGTGATTTTCAGCAATCCGCTCAGTATGAAACGGCAGTTGCGTCAAACCCCCTGTTTAATCCTCCCTATGCGTTGCGTGCGAACGAACAAGCCCTGGTTGATTTTTTTAAGAAGCCGCTCCTGTTGCATCCTTGGCGTGCACGAGGCGATGTGAAGCTGGTGCATGAGGGGGATAACATTCTTGTCCAGCTTAATCTTGCCAAGGGGGTGGAAGCATCATTGTCTCAGGATATTAAATTGAGAGATAAAAATGCTCGTATTGAATTTGATCTTTTTGGTACGGGTGGCGCACCGTCGGGGGTATTTGAGGTAGCGATTCTTGATGCATCGGGCCGCTTCCCGATCGCCACATACAGCGCATCTACGATCTCATCCCAGAAACATTGCGTTATAAATCTAAGCGGCAATAAAAATCTTATGGCTCGCAAAGCCGGCGATACGCTCACGGTTGAGTTTTCCTTACGGGGCAAAGAGCAAGATTCGGCAACCGTGCGTCTTGACTCTGTAGTGATTATGTAGCAATAGTGAAGGGCTCTTACGCGCCGCCGGCGTGCGTATAGGTATTCTTAAAAAAGAGATATTCGTTCTCGAAAAGAAGGAGGAGTGTATGAGGAAAAATTTTTTTGTTGCTCTTATGTGTGCCGCGGTGGTGTCTATCGGTGCGAGTGCGTTTTGCGCCGATGAAACAATAACGATATCCACCTATTATCCGGCTCCGTATGGTGTGTATAAAAAAATGCAAATTATGGATACCCAGGGAGCCAACATAACCTTGTACAGTAGTGACCCCGTTACCGCCGGTAACCCTACGTTAGCCTTAAGCGATAGTAATGCAGCCGGGGGGTTGATCCCTTCAATTACGTTTGATAATGATCCAGCAGCCAGCCCTGACTTTCGCATATCACTTCGTGGCGATAACGATCTTCGGGTGCAGGGGGGCACGACGACATTTACCGATGATGCCGGAAACTATGCGCCCGTGCGTACCAGTAAAATTATTATTTGTTCCGGAGCCGCAACGTAATTACTATGGTGTATCCCGTATGTATCGAAAAAACACTATTGCGTAAGGGGTGGGCGTCGCAATGACTGATCGCGTAACACTTCCTTTTAACTCGCGCGTGATACGTAACAGGTATCTTGTGTCCAATGCCCTTGGAAACTGGGATTTTCTGGAGAAGAACGAATTTCAGGCTTTTCATGGATTGCGTCTTAAACAGGGAACACCTCTGTTTAGGCGGCTTTATGAGAAAGGTTTGTTGGCGGATGAGCATAACATAAAAACTCTGGTCGATGACTACCGGAATTTAAATGCTAATATTTTCCATGACACCAGATTACATATTGCCGTTGTGACAACCCGGTGCAATTTACGCTGCTGCTATTGCCAGGCACATACCGGCGCGTACCAGGATATGGACATTACGGTCGCAAGCCGTGTTTTAAAGAATATCTTTGACGTTAAAAGCCCCTGCGTTACGTTAGAGTTCCAGGGTGGTGAGCCGCTGCTTAATTGGGAGACGGTGCGCTTTCTCATCGAGCAGGCTACAAAGATCAATAACGGCGTAAAACAGCTGCAGTTTTCCCTGACGAGTAATCTAACCTTGCTTGATGATGAGAAAATGAAATTTCTCACGGACCACGGCGTCGGAATGTGCGGTTCTTTAGATGGCCCCCGGCACATTCATGATCATAATCGAACGTTTGCCAAGGGCGCGGGAAGTTACGATACCGTAGTCAAAAACATTCATAGATTTGAAACTGCGTTTGGCGCCAAAATAGGTCTTCTCCCCACCGTTACTAAGCACTCATTACCGTATTATAAAGACATCGTTGATGAGTATGTGCGTCTTGGTCAAAGCAGCATTGCGCTTCGGCCGGTCAATCAGCTGGGGCATGCCTGTGCGCAGTGGAATACGCTTGGCTATACCGCTGAGGAGTTCAGTGAGTTCTACCGCAAGGCCCTTGAGTATATTCTTTCCTTAAATAAAAAAGGGATTTTCATTCGCGAGCGAATGGCTGCGATTATGCTTGAAAAAGTGCTCAATAAAAAAGATCCCGGATATGTTGAGCTGATGAATCCCTGCGGCGCGGGCCGGGGCCAGATCGTGTATATGCCGGATGGAAGTTGTTACCCGTGCGATGAGTCTCGGATGGTGGGTGATGAGATGTTTAAGCTTGGCAATATTCTCGATGAGGATTACGAGGACCTGATGCACAAGGAAAATCTCCTGCACCTTCTTGAGTCTTCCCTGATGAACCTGTGGGATTATAATTCTGCGTTTGCGCCCTGGATGGGGACCTGCCCGGTTGTTAATTACGCGGCGCAGAAGAACTTTGTTCCTAAAATCTGGTGTTCAGCGGTCCATAAAATCTATACGGCTCAATTTAACTATCTTTTTGAAAAAATGGAGCAAAGCGAGGAAAATACAAAGATTTTTAGGCAATGGATAAAAAAGGAGGGTGTTTATGAATCAAAAAAATAAGAAGCGATTTGATACCGTCGGGAAAACAATCAAGAGCTTCATGCGAGATGAGGATGGGTTTGTCGATAAGGGAAAAATCTTAAAAATCAGTTTGGGTACCGTTGCGACATTGGGTATCCTTTCCTCGACATTCAATAGCCAGGCTTTAGGGCATGCTAACTACCGACATCAGAATTATGCCGGCCCCAGTGATCCCCAAATTACACACATGAATGGGCAGCTGAATCTTACCAGCCACGCCAATACCGTGACGCTGCAGAATATTACGGGGATGACGGGCTGTCAGGAGATAGTGCATAGTAATGCGAATAATGTATTGAAGACATATGTCTTAAATGGGGGGATTAACGGTACGGCGACGTATCGCGACTTCTATAATCAATGGGGCGAGGGTGGCAAAATATACGAAGTATAAAAAATCGGCTGCCGGTGTATCGCACGAATCAATTTTTTGATACGATCGTCCGAGTATAGAAACCGCCCGGGAATACGTTGTTGATTTTTCTCCATGGATGCGTGCCTAAAACATGGCACACATGAGTGCGGCTCGGTAGGTTCCTGGAGTGCGTATATTTTCCCGCTGACAATTATCATGTGTCCGGTCTGTCCGCTGCCGGCACGTAACATCACATTAAGTTTGATTCCTTTATTTTTTCGAAGATTTCTACCCATGGTGTATGCCAACGAACTTAAAGTTTCACGTATGTCGATGCAGCGTCGATGATATCGATAATCTTGTTACGTTTGCCTCAAGGCTGGCGCATAAGAACATAGTTTTTTTACCCCGCTCCAAAGAACACTTCCTGCGTAAATATCTTAGTTATGGAGAAAAAACCGGAACGCTCAATCTTTTTGCTATCAAGCGAGAAGATGGAGATATTGTTGGTGTGAGCGGCTTTGTTCCGTTTAAGGGATTTTTTGGCAACAAAATTTTCCAGGGCTTTATCGGCACTGACGCGGCGATTGACCCCCACTACACCGTCCGCTATCCCGGCCTGGCCGCAATGCTTGCAATGAGTTATGAATCGATGGTACGTGTCGAGAAGCGGTTTCCCTTAATTTTCCCTAACGATAAAAAGGTCCTTAAAGCGTTTCGGGGTGTGCGCTGGGGAGAGTTTTCTCGCCTGGAGGAGTGGGTAAATCCTTTCGCGATGCAGCTTATCCCTGATTTTGGCACCGGATCAATCGAAGTCTCGCGCATAGAGCATTTTGAATCTTCAGACCAGCGGTTTTTTAAACGCGTGGCTTCGCAGTATGATTTTCTGATGCAGGCGGATATTGATCTTTTAAATTGGCGGTATTTTGACAATCCATATGCGGCACAGTCTATCGTCGTGGCTGCGCGCCGGCAGGGCGAGCTTGCCGGTTACATGGTGGTGCAGGGCGTGGGGGTAGACATCTGCATTGTCGATACGGTTATCGATTTGGAACACCCCTCCGCGCTTTTACTGCTGCTTTTTAAAACCTTGGAATACTTTGACCGTACCGCGAGCGCGCGTATCCTGTGCTATATGAGCCACCAGCGGTATATTGAAATTTTAAGTAAAATAGGATTTTTTAGACAGCATATCTTAAAATGCCTTTTTTTTAAGGCAGGATTGCTTTTTAGCAACACTTCACATGACTTGATGCATGCTGGTACTTCTCAGCGTTACCATTTTAATGGGTTTGCCCCGCATTTGTGCTAAAAAGGGGGAGCATCCCCCGGTCGAGGCCGCCAATGCTTTTAAATCCAACCCGCTTTACAGCTTTTAAAAACTCGCTATAATAATGGTGTATTTGTGCTTTTATACGGGGCATGTTTGGTTCTATTGCCTTTAAGATCTTTTAAAGAAAATTCGGGCGTAGCGTAGTCCGGCTAGCGCGTCCCGACATTTGCCATACGATGGTATACGTCTATATTTTAAAAAGTAAGAAAGATGCGAGCTATTATGTTGGTCAAACTGAGCATATTGTTGATAGATTATATAGACATAATACAGCGCAATCTGTATCAACAAAATTAAAGATACCTTGGGAATTAGTTTATCTGGAAGAATTTAACACGAGGCCACTCGCAGTTAAACGGGAACTGCAGATAAAGAAACAAAAGCGTAAAAAATATATAGAAAGATTAATCAAATCGGGGCGTGGCTCAGTTCGGCTAGAGCACTTGGTTTGGGACCAAGAAGTCGGTGGTTCAAATCCACTCGCCCCGACCAAAATTTCATGACCAATATCGGGAAGGTCGTGGGTTCAAATCCCACCTTCCCGATATGTGCTTTGGCAAGTGTCGGGAAGCCCGATGGTCAAAACCTGTCCGCCCCGATTATAATAATTTTCTTTTTCCTCTTGTGTGTTGTGGTGGTATAATATTATTTACCATGAGACGTATTGCAGTATTAGTATTGTTGTATCTTACATGCGCGGTGTGCAATGTGTATGCGCTTGGGTTTTCAACGGAAGAGGCAATCAGTTACTACAACGAAGGGGTCAAGGCTCAAAAGAGCGGTGATTTTAATGGCGCGTTTAACGCCTACCAGAAGACGTTGTTGCTAGCCCCCGATAATCTTGAGTATCACAAATCTATCCGCAATAATCTTGGCATTATGTATCATCATCGAGGAGATCTTGCGGGAGCGGAGCAGGCGTTCAAGGAGGCATTGCTTATAGACCCGGAGTACCAAGCAGCAAAATTTAATCTTGGATTGATCTATGACGCGCGCCGTGGTAAGGCGGCGTCATTGCCCTATTGGGCACAGCTCCTTGACCTGGAATCGCTTAAGCCAAGAGAATTTATTCTGGAGCCCGCGCGTAAGAAAGAATAGTAATGTTTTCCCTGCCACCGGTTTCTACTACACTAAAAAACTGATTGTGTGACGCATGTGTATTAGGTAGGGGTATGGGGTTGGCATTGTGTGTTTCCGGGGGAGTACGTAAGAAGAATTATCGTAATGAAGTCGTAATTTTTCAAACAAGAGGGTCCAGGCGTATTGTGAAGAAAAATTACATGACTGAATTACCCCGAGCTTTGGCACAAAGAATTTCAAAGAAATTCGATTGCCATGGTAAAAGCGAGGGAGGAGCTCATTGGATTGATATTATCGATGCATCTATATACGTGCAAAATTTATACTAAATTTTGCAAAAATGTGTCGATTTAAGTGACTCTAATCTTTTTTAAGTCTTGAACAACTTAAAAAAGCTAAGAGTCACTAAGCGCCCGCAATGAAGTCGTAATTTTTCAAACAAGAGGGTCCAGGCGTATTGTGAAGAAAAATTACATGACTGAATTACCCCGAGCTTTGGCACAAAGAATTTCAAAGAAATTCGATTGCCATGGTAAAAGCGAGGGGGAGGCTCCTGGACAGTGACATCATCGACGCGCCTCTATAGCTTGCAAAATTTATACTAAATTTTGCAACAATGCGTCGATATAACCAATTCTAAGATTTTTGTTCGCCCCTCTGGGCCTCCAAAAGTCTAAGAATTGTTAAGCGCCCGTAGCTTCCGCCAAAGGCGGGATTTCGCTGGGTGGCTACGGTTAAGGAGCTCAACAATTGGAGTTATCCAATTTCTCACGGGCGCACAAGGAGAGCGCGAGAGGAAAGAATTTCTTCTCGTATTACGTAGACACCATTGAAAGGAAGGGAAGTGACAGGTGCTAACCCACGGAGTGGGTGAGCCCGTCAGAGAGGGGAAACGTAGTTTCCTCTTCATGAAGAACGAAGTGATGCGCCCGTAGCTCAATTGGATAGAGCAACTGCCTTCTAAGCAGTAGGTTGTGTGTTCGATTCACGCCGGGCGCGTGTTATCATTATTAGAGAATAAGCAACAATACGCAGGCATTGCATTAGACAGCTTTGAAAATCTTCAGGGTGACAGCGAGCCGCATTTGACTTCAGGGGTTTATCGTGTAGGCGAGCGTCATAAGGGACAGAGTCCCTTTGAAGGCCAAGATTCGTTTCCTGCGAATGCGTGCGCAAGCACTCTTGGCCATGGTAGTAGGTTGTGTGTTCGATTCACGCCGGGCGCGTGTTATCATTATTCGCTATAAATAATAATTTTTTCCGGAAACACTTTAGGACAGCTTTGCAATTGTGCAGGGTGGTAGCGGGCCGCTCAAACGTGCGTTAAGTAAAGTCTTTAACGGAGCTCATCGCAAAAGAATTCCCGTGAGGTCTGCGTAAGCGTCCTAAGAGGTGTGTCGTGCATCATTTCAATAAAAACATTATTAAGAAGATTATTCTTATTACCTGTATACTTTTTTCATTTGTCGTTATCACCCTGCATGTCGCGGTAAATATCAAAGGCAGGCAGTTTCTCGCTGGCAAGCTTACGCAAATCTTCAGCCGGCGCGTTACCATTGGAAAACTCAACACCTATTTTTTTGTTAACGTGTATCTTGAGGACGTTACGGTCGAGGGGCTTTGTCATATCGACAAAGTTTTTGCTGTAGGCGGCATTTTTGACATCTTTAGGAAGAACCTTAATCTTGCGCTCCTTAAAGTAGTTCATCCGGTGGTAACTCTTGACCGTGGCGCGTTTGCGGTGGTTGCGGCCGGCATTCATTCTTCCCCAAAAGAACCTGAATCCCAACTGCAGCCGGCACAGCCTGATCAACCGGGTTTTTTGTCTGGAACGCCTCAAGCGCAGGCGCGCGGGCCGATCGAATTTACGATTCATCAATTCATTGTGACCGATGGCGTTTTTACCTATCGTGATACAGAAAAACCGGTATCGGTTACTCTTGAAAAAGCATATATAAAAATGGGAGGGTTACAGTTCACGTCCCGCGGGCTTAAAAAGTTTTCGTGCCAAATTAAAGGTGTCTTGCCCTGGAGGCAAGGTAAAGCGGGTAGGCTTGCGATCGACGGCTGGATTGATTATCCCCACCGCAATATGGATGTTGATGTTACGCTTCAGAATATTGATTACCACGCATTCGCTGCCCACTATCCGCCGTTTTGGAAGCCGGATAATCTAGGAGTCAGGGAAGCGTTGTTGTCGCTTGCAGCAAATTTACATTCTCAACATAACAATTTATTGATCGATACATCGGTGATCCTGGAGAGCATCGCGTTTATGGAGAATGTCCAGGAAAATTCAAAAATCAGGTATCTGAAGACGATTATTGCGATTATACAAGGAGAACAAAAGAAGCCGACCTTAAGCCTTAGAATTAATACATTGATGGATGCCCCGCAGCTCGATTTTTCGCAGTTTAAGAATAATTTTAAAGGAATGATCAAGTTCAGGCCGACGATGGCGGTAGAGCAGGCGGTCGAAAAGGCAAAAGAAGTCGGCGTCAGCGCCGTGAAAGAAACCAAAGAAATAGCGGTAGATAACGCGATTGGCGCGGTCAAGGGCGTTGTCGGCGCCATACGTGATGCGATTTCAATTTCCGAAGGCGGCAAGGTTGTTGAAGTGGCTACATCGGTAAATGCGACTGCGGCAGAGTCAAAAATACAACCCCACAACGCAAACGCTCAGCCGGTTTCTCCTTAAGAAACAAACCAAGAGAGGCTATTTACAAGAGATCGATTTTGGTATATCATAAAAAGGTAAAAAAAGGAAATTATGACGCATTCCAAAAGCAATAGTCCGGGCAGTGAACGAAGAAGGTTTAGGCGTGTTCGGGTTAACTTAGTGGTCGTGTATCGTGAGGATGAGCCCCTTGATGTTCGTATCCGCGCCGGGGGTGTTGAACATGCCTCAACCATGGTTGATATCTGCGAGGAGGGAATCTCGATCCTGACAGATATCAATGTTTCGGTGGCAACAGTGCTGTGGATTCGTTTTACGCTGGCAGAACCAAAGAGCAAAGGCCTTGATTTTTACGGGACTGCGGAGATAAAGGGTAAGGTTTTATATAGCATGCTGATACCCACGGGGCATTACCGATTAGGGATTCACTTTTTTGATTTAAAAGATAAAGAACGCCGTCTTATCGCAAACTTTGTAGATATAGTCGATAAGAAGCTTTCAATAGATGGCGAAACGAACATGCGTGAATAGCGATCGCAATCCCGTCCGCAACCGTTGAAAACATTAGATTCTCTTTTTGAGCGCATTCTGTTTTCGCCACTCGTAGCGGCAACTGAGGAGTTTTGTTTAAAATTCTACCGAGAATTGACAGCACAGCGAATAGAGTATTATTTCTTACGAGTAGGACTTTATAAAATCAGTTCTTAATGCATGAATGACAGGCATACGCGCAAGAAGCTGCCGAAGTTAAGAAAAAATTGAAGCAGCAAAGTACTTCTGAGATTCTCTTTGGGGATTGACAAGTGGAGCGTGTTTGACAACTTTGATAAGTCTTTCAGCGAAACGTCAGAAAGGGGTAGAACCCCTTTCTGAAGGTTGAGTTTTCGCTGAAAGCGAAACAATAATGCGAAGCATTTTCAACCCGGGAGGTGCAGCTTAATAAGCCTTGTTTTTTGCAATGAAGCCCGAGCGTGACAAGGTTCACTTGCTGAATTGTGTAAAGAATTCTTAACCGAATTATCCCTATAAAATTCAATAATTTTGATGAGGATAGAGCATATGATTGTGAACTGTTTCGTTCATTTGACAGAGAAATTGTTCTTTGGTAATATATATTCGTGGTAAAAAGAAGCTGTCTTATCTGTGGTAAAGATATTTGGATAAAAAGAAATCATGCAAAAAAAGGTTG
The DNA here is from genome assembly GCA_043823745.1 of Candidatus Omnitrophota bacterium. GTDB lineage: Bacteria > Omnitrophota > Gorgyraeia > Duberdicusellales > 4484-171 > JAQTOI01. The sequence goes on from JBDRAN010000012.1 coordinate 45,420, forward strand.
GGGTAAATATTGTTCCAAAAAATGTCAAGGCAAAGCACAGATAAAAGGTAAATGGCTTGAATGTGATTATTGCGGCAAAAAGATTTATAGGACACCTAAAGATTTTAAAAAATCAAAAAGTAAAAAGTTCTTTTGTTCGGTAAGCTGCCATTGTTCTTGGGAAAATAAAAATCACCGATGTGGCGAAAACGCTCCAAATTGGGTTGCGGGACACAATGTGTATCGTTTATTAATGAAACGCTACGGAAAGATAGAAAAATGCAGCAAATGCGGGTTTGAAGATAAAAGAGTATTGGTAGTTCATCATACTGATTGCGACAGGAAAAATAATCAATATGATAATTTAGAGTGGTTGTGCCGTAACTGTCATAGCATCTTTCATTACGAAAATAAAACTAAACGGTAGGTGTAGCTCAGTTGGTTAGAGCCCTTGACTGTGGCTCAAGGTGTCGCGAGTTCGATTCTCGTCACCTACCCCAATTATTACCCTCATGCGAACCGAGGCTCTTGTGAGCCACAAAAGGGGGAAAAGGGGGACAGACACCTTTTCTTGACAACATCCCCCCGCGCTATTAAAATAGCGTCATGCCCAGACAGGCACGTATAGTTATTCCGCACACTGCCCACCATATAACCCAACGTGGCAACTACCGTCAGAATGTTTTTGATAAAGAGCGCGATTATAAACAATATTGTGAATGGATCAATGAATACGCGCAGGAAACCGGCCTGGATATTCTTGCCTATTGCCTGATGAAAAATCATGTACATTTTATCGTTGTTCCTAAGCAGGAAAGCGATATGGCCGCGGTTTTTAAAACAACGCATATGCGTTATGCTCATTACATTAACCGGCAAAGAAAGGCAAAGGGACACCTATGGCAGGGGAGATTCTATTCCTGTATACTTGAAGATACCCACTTATATCGGGCAATAAGATACGTTGAAAATAACCCGTTACGGGCTAAAATAGTAAAGTGCGCAGAGGATTACGAGTACTCCAGCGCTAAAGACCATGCGAAAGAAAGAGATAAACCGTTCATAAAACTTACGGAGCATAAAGATATCAAATCCGGAAAACAATGGCAAGACTACCTGCGGGAGGACGATCCTTACATGACCCAGGAGATTAGGTTAAAGACCAGCCGGGGGTTGGTTATTGGTAGTGTTAGGTTTTTAAGTAAACTAGAAAAACTTCTAAACCGTTCTCTACGATGTTTGAGCCAGGGCAGGCCAAGAAAAAAAGCGTGAATGTGTAGAGAAAAAAGGTGTCTGTCCCCTTTTCCCCCGCCATCAGGATATGAAAAAGACATGGAAAAAAGATATGAACGTGGGCTATGTGTGTTGCCTTCTAAAGAATTGGAAAGGGAGACAACAGAAGCTGAGTTAAGACAAAACAAGGCAAGGAAACTTTTAAATGACTATTTCTTTTGGACCAAGGATGTCTAAATAATTTACTGATATTAAGAAAAGATACTTATTGGATATAGCAACAATTGATATCTAAGGTGCGGAAATTGAGAAATGCCTATTAACACCTTTCACCCGATGCAAAAATTATACCCGTTTTTAAGCACAAACCAGCCGTAAGCCGACGTCAAACAGGTTATAATTTGGTGTATCCTGACACCCTAACTACCCGTATACAGAGAGTCTTTCTGCCGCGCCATATTTCTGGGCCTCGTGACGAGAGCCACCCTTTGATATAAACTCCTTACCAACTTCTATTGACAAGCATATACCGCTCACACTACAATATGTCTACACAGAAAGATATGTGAATATAGCATAGTTAGCTCTTGAATAAGAATTGCACACGCGCTTTAGATGTCCGATTTATTAGTGAGGAGTTATCCCTAAAATGAAAAAAGAACTTTTTAAAAAAATCAGGAAATATCATGAATTTATCAAAGAAAGATCAGAGATGGAGGACAATTCCGATTTGCCAATTCCTGAATTATTTGATAGTAATGATGAATATGCTGGACTCTGCGTTCAGGCACAAGATACACAAGACGATATAGATAAATTGCTAATTGAGTTTAAGGATCGCCTTATTGATGGTTTGACTCCACTCGAATTCAAAGAATTAGATTTCTTTTTGAAATCATCTGACCTAGGCTTTGATCAAAATATAGAACAATACCAACAATTTCGGTTCCTTATTTTCAAAGAAGAGGAAAAAAGGAATTTGAAAAAGGTAAAACGACTTCGTCTCTTAAGAAACGTAGATGTTCGAACAAGTTATCTTTACAATGAAGCTATCAGATGTTATACGAACAGCGCTTTCAACGCTAGCTGTGTTTTATGTCGAGCGATAGCCGAAAATATTATTAAGGTTAAATCCAATGAGCCCTATGGGAAACCCCGCGATTTACTTAAAAAAATCCGTAATTCAAAATTAACCCGTTTATATAGTGAAATTGCCAAAAAGGCTAACAGGATTTTACATCATCCAAATGAGAAAACTAAAGAAGAAGATGCTTTGAAGGCCGTGGTATTATTGCAGGATTTTATTAGTGAGAGTACCGTAGTCAGAGCTCTAAATTAGAATTCCTGAATGAGGTAGATATCTAAGACGGCATTGCAAGATAGAATAGGGTTAATCTTTTTTTGCTGGGTATAAAAAATATGCGAGTTTTGTGTTCCTTATGTAGACGCCGAAGTTTTTTTGATAATGGGTGGTATCGTCAAAAAGAATTATCGTTCTGTCGAAAGTGCTGGCCGCGTTTGAATCCCACAGTAGCGTGGTTTGAAGAAAAAATAGAGCACTTACAGATTAGTATTGGAGACGTGCTAAAAAGAAAAAACACAATTTTTGAATATATAAGTAAGGGGCAGTTACGAAGTGGAATAGATGAGGGAAAACGGTTAACCGAACGCGTTATCGAACATCTCGCGCTACCCAAAAGGGATATTCGATTTGAATTTAAGAAATTAGAGAGCAGCGTAGCAGGAACTGTTGAAAACACTGGATTGGGATATTTAGTTAGTATATCACAAGAGCTGCAGGATAATTTTAGGGCTTTATCAGCAATCTTAGTTCACGAATTGATGCATATTTATCTTGGCAATCGAGGATTGTATTGTAAATCTCAAGCTGACCGGGAAGAACTTACGGATCTTTCTTGTGTGTTGCTTGGTTTTGGGCAAGAAATGATAAATGCAAAAAGAGCATATCATGTGGATAAGAAAACGCTTGGTGGAAGTGGGATTGGGTACGAGACCAGCTATCACAACCTTGGCTATCTTACCGAGGAGCAGATTGGTTATGCCCTCGGGTATTTTCTGAAAAATAATGATATAAACATGGAAGATATTAAAAGTTCGATTGATGAGCAATGTTGGTATATTGTTTTAGAAGGTGTCGCTCTTGAGAGAAAATTTCGGAGCGCCGTTATCGCACATAGAAAAGCAAAGATATTTTTATCAGAGCAGCTTTCAAAAAAGGAAATTTGTGAGTTTACGTGTCCGGTATGTTCTCTAAAAATGGGAGTGCCACGTGAAACGCTTGATAGAATAGGGATTCTTAAAGTAAATTGCAGAGGGTGTAAGTCGGAGATTCATTTTGATGGTAAGGCGATAGTTCGGTTTGTTGAGTTTTTAAAGTGATTTTTGTCAAATCCATGGAAAGAACATTTTAGCTCTATTCAATTTTCTTGACAAAAAATAAAAGCGGAGTAGATTAAATTCATATTAAAGGTCGTCCCGAGTTGCGAAGGAGTAAATCCCGGACGTTAAAAAAGTAAAACCTTCATTGGTCAAGCTATGACCGGTGAAGGTTTTCGTGTTTCAAGATGGAGTTTAGGATAAATTAAATGCAAAATTTTCTTAAAATATTTCTGGTTATTTTACTCGTTGGTGCGTTTTTGTACACAAACCACGAAATCTCCAAATTATCTAATCGGATTCAAAAGATAGAAAATAAACTCGGTGGCCCCAAGAGAATAGCGTGTAACGAAAAAGACACCATAGAGAAGGTGCGTCGATCAGTTGTCCGGGTTATCGGTGGTGAGTCTGAGGGGTCAGGTTTTGTGATTAAAAAGGGCGGCTTTATCTTGACTAACTTTCATGTGATTGACGCTGAACCAAATCCAAAAGTCATATTGCCTGATAATACTTTTGAGACAGGAGAAGTCATCATGGCTGACAAGGATGCAGATCTTGCCGTGATTAAGATCAAAAAAGACCTTCCGACGGTTCAGTTCGCACGCCTTGGTTCAATGTGCCCTGCCGAAGAAGTCTTGGCCATAGGGTATCCGCTTGGGGGTGATCTGTCCGGTGAGTCGTTTGTTATCCGTGGGGCGTTCTCAAGAAGCACAAAAGATAAAGAAAACGGGGTTGAATATCTCCTGACCGATATGACTATGCTTTCCGGGATAAGCGGAGGGCCGATGGTGAATATCTGCGGGGAAGTGGTTGGTATCAATACGGCTGGGTTAGTTTTGGGAGGAATGGGTTTGGCCGTTTCTTCCGATTCTATATTCGAAAAATTCCGCCAGATGTCTGCCTCAAAGGACCGCCTAAAAGATGTACAGAGAATAGTTTTTGAACCTAATAAAAACGCACTTGAGGCCGTCAGGTGTTTTTATAATTATCTTAAGGCCAGGAGGCTTGAAAAGGCTTTTGAGCTCTTATCCGACAATTTTGTCAAGGGATACAGTTTTGAGCACTGGGCGCGGGGGTACCGGCCGCTACTTGATACGACCGTAGTCATAATCAAACCAGACAAAAAAATAGTGAGCAGAATACACGTCAAACTATCCACCAAAGACCTAGTTGACGATGAGATCGTATATAAGTATTTTGAAGGTTATTGGGATGTCCGGCAGATAAACGGAACATGGATGCTCTGGGACCCCAACATCAGTGAAGTCAAAGATCCGGAACGGGACTGGTTTGTAGATCAGGAGATTAAAGAAGAAGTAGAGGAGTTCGCAAAAACTCATACGGATTTTGAAAAATATAGGACTGAAATGTATAAAATATCGCGAGAACCAGGAAATGAAAATTTAAGCTTGCAGGAACTCTATGATAAAGCTAAAGAAAAGAAATAGCCGTTTTGTGAACGGTAGGCACTAAGGAGGAACGCAATGAACACCCCTTTTTTAGAGACTGTAAAAGAAGCGCTTGCGAGCGAAGAAAAATCTTTATTGCAAGAAAACCAAGAATTGTTATTGCGGGATTCCGAATCAACGGTTGTCTTAAGTGTCAATGAAAAGGAGGTTTTATCTTTTGTTAACGAGTTACTTTTTAGGCATTTTTTCAGCAATGTTAAGGCCGGACACTATTACTGCGATCCTGCTAAGATAAATGAGTATTTTCACGAAAGTTCACAAAACCGGCTTGGGGGCATTAAAGAGGGGATGCTTTATCAATTATTTTTAACATATTATACTTTTAAAATTAAAATTTTAGATTGGGGGAAGCAAATAGGAGATGGTATCGTCAAAAAAGTATTTCTTGACGAAATTGTGAACGGTATTGAAACGGAACTGGCTGCTTGTTTCTTTCCGACACCAGGGCCGGTTAATTTCTCCCCTATGATGCGACTCGTTTCTATTAAATCAAAATTAGAAAATTATGCACCAGGCATAACGTTCGATGAAATCTTCGAAGTTATAATCCCATGTGGTAAATGTAAAGCCAAATTAAGGCTCTATGCCCATAAGGGGTTGGGTCGAGTCACTTGTCCGAATTGTAAACAAAGTTTTGTTTTTAATCCAATTGAAACACTTCAGTTGAAAATTGTTGCTGATATGTGTGAGATTTGGAAGAACAGAAGAGATTTACTAGATAAAAGTGCTGAAACCATATGGAGTCAGGAAAGAGATGTTCTAGAAAAAGAGATCGACCGGTGCAAAAATATGACTGATTTATAAGTGAGAGAACATCAAAAATAACCCAATGTCCGCCTAAATGAGGTGGACATTTTGCATCTATCTATCCATCAAAGAGTTACGTAATTTCAAGCCAAGAATGACCGGACAAAACGGACAGATTACGCGAGGAATTACCTCTCTAAAACCCTGATTTTATTGAAAATAGCCTTGATTGGGCTTATAATAATACCTGTAGATAGAGAGAGGTTTCCCCTCGCCTCATACGAGAGGGACCCGTCTTTTTCGCTTTTAGCGAAAAAAACAGAGCAATTGAGCAATCGATAATAGAAAATAGAACAGGACTCAATTGCGGTCTATTGTTCAATTCTCTATTTTCAATTACAAAAGAGAGGTAGAAGCCCTGATTGAGATTAGTCAATCAGGGCTTTTTTATTACCTATTTACAGAGAGTTTTTCTGTCGCGCCGCATTACCGGGGTTCTCATGGGAGTTACCCTAGTAAATATTCTGGCCTCATTAGCTGCCCAAAGGTCCTCTGATGAGGATGCTTGACAATATATGGGTAGCATAGTACAATAGTTTCGATATACATAAACTACGAAAATAGCTATAAAGGGGGATAACGATGGATAAGAACATGGAAGAGCGAATGTTTCAAATGCATGCTGAAGTTTGTAAAAGCATGGCTAATGCAACACGATTAAAGATTATGAATTTACTACGCGAGGGCGAAAAATCGGTTGAAGAACTGAGGGGTCGGTTAAACCTGCTCAAAGCAAATCTTTCTCAACACTTGAGTATTTTGCGCCAACGAAGAATTGTATCTACTCGGAGAGTCGGTTTAAATGTTTACTACAAAATAGCCAATCCAAAAATGATAAAAGCCTGTGATATTTTACGAGAGGTGCTTTTAGAACAGCTTCAAGAAAGCGGAAAATTAGTGCGAGACGTAACCAATAAAAGATAATCCAAAAAGAGAGGTCAAAATGCTTAGTAAATTAACCGAAATTGTTACCGGATTTCCTAAGACAACAATAGCTGTAGTGCTTATCGCCACTATTTTCTTTGCCATGCAGTTTCCAAAGATAAAAATAGATACAGACCCGGAGAATATGCTTGAACAGAAGCAATCTGATAGGGTCTTCTATGATAAGGTTAAAAAAGAATTCGGCATCAATGACCTTTTGGTGGTGGGCGTAGTTGACGAGAAAGGGATTTTTACTTCAGATACATTAAAAAGGGTTGCTAAAGCAACAGATGACATCTTAAAGATTAAAGGCGTGATTATCGAGGATGTAGTGAGTTTACGCACATCCGATAATGTAACTTCGGAAAGTGGGACTTTAGTAGTAAAACGTTTTATGGAAGAGGTTCCTCAAGGCCAGAAAGAAATAGAAAACCTTAAATCTGCCCTTTATGGAAATTCATTCTTTGCAGATAAGATTATTTCTCGTGACGGAAAGGCAACTTCTATCTATATTCCTATTGAGAGAAAAGACCAGAGTTACCGCATATCTAAAGAAATAGAAAGAATCCTTAAAAAAGAATTAACTCCCCAGCAAAAGTATTATTTGGCTGGCTTGCCGGTTGCCGAAGATACATTTGGCAATGAAATGTTCGTCCAGATGGGTATTACCGCACCTCTGGCAGGATTTTTTATAATGATACTTTTATTTCTAATTTTTAGAATGGGCATAGCTGTTGTCCCACCCATGCTTGATGCAATGCTAAGTGTCATCTGGACAATGGGGCTGTTGATTGGTTTGGGCTTTACCGTTCACATTATGAGTTCAATGATTCCTATATTCCTTATGCCCATTGCGCTTTTGGATGATATCCACATCTTAAGTGGTTTTTTTGACCGTTATCTTACCATTAGAGATAAAAGAAAAGCTATAATGCTGACAATGAAAGATCTTTATCGGCCAATGTTCTTTACCTCTATTACCTCGGCGGTTGGTTTTGGCTCATTAGCTTTGGCTGATATTCCGCCAGTAAGAGTATTTGGATTCTTTGTCGCCTTTGGCATAATGGCAGCTTGGGTTTTTACTAATACAATCGTTCCGGCAATTATCATGTTTATGAACGAAGAAAAGTTGGCCGCCTTTTTGGAAAAAAGGCAAAAGAAAACTTCGAGCCTTGACAAAATGCTTAAGGCATTTGGCAGATTTTCTTTTTATAGAAGCAAAGCTATCCTATTTGCCTCTCTAATAGTGCTTATTATAGGCATCATAGGTATTTATCAGGTTCGTATCAATGATAATCCGGTAAAATGGTTTAAGTCGTATCATAAGATCAGAATCGCAGACAATATAATGAATAAGTTATTTGGTGGAACATACACGGCTTATTTAGTGGCAGAAGGTGATAAAGAAGATGCGATAAAAAGGCCCGATGTGATGTCTTACATAGACAAACTGCAAAATCACCTCGAAGGTTTGAATATTGTTGGCAAGACCTCATCGGTTGCAGATATTGTAAAAAGGATAAATTATGTGCTTCACGATGATAGTAAAGGCTTTGATGTTGTGCCTAAAACTCAAGCGGAAATAGGCCAGTATCTTTTCTTATTTTCAATGACCGGAGATCCGAATGATCTAGATAATTTCTTGGATTACAATTCACAAAAGGCAAATATATGGATTCAGATGAAAGGGGGAGATGATACCCAGATGCGCCAGGTGGAAATATCCTCCTATAATTTCATGAAAGATAATCCCCCACCTAAAGAGATAACCGTCAGGTGGTCAGGCCTTACCTATATAAATAAGGTCTGGCAAAACTTGATGGTCTGGGGAATGCTTAAAGCAGTGCTGGGAAGCTTTCTTATCGTATTCTTACTTATGGTGTTGGCATTTCGCTCGTTAAGATTGGGAGTTATTTCTATGCTGCCGCTGACTATTGCAATTATCTCTGCCTATGGGTTTGTAGGTTTTGCGGGCAAAGATTATGACATGCCTATCGCAGTCTGCGCAGCCCTGAGTCTTGGTATGGCTATTGACTTTGCGATTCATTACCTGCAGAGATTTAAGGTGGCGTATTACGAACTTAAAGACATAGAGGCCGCTAACACGTTTATGGCTGGGGAGCCTTATAAAGCTATAATGGGTAATGCTATTGTTATCTCCTTAGGATTTCTGCCTTTAATAACCTCTACGCTCACACCATACGTAACCGTAGGGACATTCTTTGCCATTTTAATGTTATTTAGTACTTTAGCTACCTTAATTCTGCTACCAGCAATTATGAGATTATGGGGTAAATCTTTGTTCAAAGGGAGGATTTAAAATGAAGGCGATTAAGATACTCTTTGTAGTCAGTCTATTTATTTTTACTGGTTTTAACCGGAAATTGTCATTTGCCCAAGGTGAGTTATCCGCCGCCGACATTGTCGCTAAATCAAGGCTCGCTTTTTATTATGCCGGGGATGATATGCGAGCAAAAGTGATGATGGAACTTATAAATAAAAATGGGCAAAAGAGGGTACGAGAACTTACCATGTTAAGAAAAGATTATGAAGAAGGCGGGAATCAGAAATATTTTATGTACTTTCATAAGCCGGTTGAAGTAAAGGATACTACCTTTATGGTTTATAAATACCCCAATAAAGATGATGACCGCTGGATCTTTATTCCTTCAATTAATCTGGTAAAACAAATTGCTGCCAATGATAAATACTCCAGCTTCGTAGGCAGCGATTTTACCTATGAAGATGTCTCCGGTAGAAAAACCGACGAGGATACTCACGTGCTGTTAAGAAAAGACAAATTGGAAAGCAGAAATTGTTTTGTTATCGAAAGCACTCCAAGAGGTTCATCTGAATACACAAAAATGATCTCTTGGATTGATGAGACGAATTTCCTGCCTTTAAAAGAAGAATTTTATGATAAGCAGAATGAACTCTACAGGCAGTTTGAGACACAAGAAACAAAAGATATAAATGGTATTTTAACAATAACAAAAAGGGTAATGAAGAATATAAAAACCGGTCATAGAACAGAAGTTATTTTTCAGGAGATCGAATATAATTTAGGGATAGAAGACAATATCTTTTCTGAACGATACTTAAGGAGACCACCCTTGGAATGGATAAGATAAAAATATTATTACTCATAATCGCCTCTTTTATTTTTATTCCCATGGCTTTTGCTGAAGAACTATCATTGCACGGTTTCTTACAGACAGATTATTCAGTTAGAGTGAATGATGATAACCCGCAAGGCGCAAAGCAAGGAAATCTGATACTAGGTGAAGAAAGAGCGCAGATTAAAGCGTCATTCTATCCGCAAAAGAGCAAAATAGGAATATTCGTAAAATCTGATTTTTACCATGATTGGGTAGAAGAAGATTGGGCCTTTGATTTTCGGGAAGGATATCTCGATTTAGCGGAAGACAAATTTGGTTTAAGAGCCGGCCGCCAAATATACACATGGGGAGTGGGAGACCTTCTTTTTATAAATGATGTCTTTCCTAAAGACTGGGAGGCGTTTTACTCGGGAAGGCCGTTAGAATATTTAAAGATTGGCGTGGATAGCCTAAAGCTGGATGTCTATTCCGATATTATTTCCGCCGAGATAGTTGTTATGCCTTTTTTTGAGCCAAATGACCTTCCCTCGGTAGGTAGATTCCATTTTTTCGACCCATATCCAAATATACCAAATAGAGAACTTGAAAAACCAGACTCCGCCTTTGAAAAAATTGGAAACATGGAATATGCCTTAAGGCTTTATCGTTATATCGGGGATTTTGATGTTTCAGCCTATGCTTATAAGGGTTTTTCCAGGTCGTCCGGGATGAAGACGAATAATTTTAATTCCCCTTCTGTTATTTCTCTTTTCTATCCGGAATTAGCCGTTTATGGCTTAAGCGCTCAACGAAGCGCCTTAGGCGGCGTGGTGAGTACTGAATATGGCTATTATAACTCTTTGGATGATAGGGGCGGCAAGGATCCGGGTATTAATAATTCACAATCACGCTTTCTTATGGGATATCAAAAGGCATTCCCTGAGGATTTTACTGTTGGAATCCAATATTACGGTGAGCTGATGCACCGATACGGCCGGTATGAAGATAATCTTCCTTCTTCATTTACGAAGAGAAAACAGCTCCATCAATACATTACTTTAAGGCTTACAAAATTACTTAAATATCAGACACTAAAACTTTCATTATTTACCTTTTATAGCCCGGATGAAAAGGATTTCTTAATAACTCCTGAAGTTAGTTATAACTTTACCGATAATCTTCTTGGCAGCATAGGTATGAACATTTTTGCTGGGACCGAAGATGGTACCACATTTGGACAGCATAAAAAAGATAGTAACATTTATGTAACGGCGAGATATAGTTTTTAATTGGGAGATATAAATGCCGGAGATTTTAAATACAAAAAGATATAAATTAGATAAAAACGTCTTTACCCTAGGGTTAGTGAGTCTATTCACTGATATCTCAAGCCAGATGATATATCCTCTGCTTCCTATTTTCTTATCTAGTGTCTTGGGGGTAGGGGTAGCATTTATTGGTTTACTTGAAGGAATAGCCGAAGCTAGTGCCAGTATATTGAAAGTACTTTCCGGATGGTATTCCGATAAATTAAAGAAGCGCAAGCCCATAATTTTTTTAGGGTATAGCTTATCAACCATAGGTAAGCCTTTTCTTTATCTGGCTACTTTAGGCTGGCATGTATTGGCGGTTCGATTTATTGACAGGGTTGGTAAAGGAATACGCACATCTCCAAGAGATGCCCTTGTTGCGGATTCAAGCCTTCCTGAGCAAAGAGGAAAGGCATTTGGCATCCAGCGGGCTATGGATAGAATGGGTGCCTTCTTGGGCCCCTTGATTGCTTTTGCTATTCTACCCCTACTAAATAATAATCTGCGATTGGTATTTCTACTTGCCTTTTTTCCCGCACTCATTGCTGTACTTATTATAGTTTTCTTTCTGAAAGAAAAACGACACATTCAGGATCCGTCTAAACAAATAAAATCTATTTCATTAAAACATTTCAGCAGAGATTTTAAATTCTTTGTTTTGATCTTGGCAATATTTACTCTGGGTAATTCCAGCGATGCCTTTTTAATTTTAAGAGCGAAAGATTTAGGAGTAAAAATAGTACTTATCCCTATTCTTTGGCTTGTGTATAATTTTGTCAGCTCTGCTTCGTCAATTCCTTTAGGCCATCTCTCGGATAAAATAGGCAGAAGAAAAACCACACTTTTAGGATTTTTTGTCTATGGAGCAGTCTATTTAGGATTTGCTTTTTCTAATACGCAAAGTCTTATCTGGATTTTTATGGCTCTTTACGGTGTATACTACGGATTGAGTGAAGGTGTCTTGCGGGCATGCGTTGCCGATTTGGTGGAAGATAAATCAATTTTAGCAAGCGCCTACGGGATTTATCACACGGCGGTAGGCCTATGTATGTTCCCGGCAAGTTTGCTCATGGGAATTCTTTGGCAATCTTTTGGTCCGCATATAGCGTTTTCCGTTGGTGCCTCACTTTCACTTATCGCAGCCGTACTTTTGGCTATTTTTATTCGGAGGTGATAAAGATGACATTAGAAAAGAGTTTTGAGAGGCTTTGCAGGATTCTTTATTTTGATAAGTCTTATATTGGCTTATTTTGTCAGCCCAAAGTGGCTATGGTTCACAGCTTTTGTCGGTTTTAACCTTTTTCAATCCGCTTTTACAAATTGGTGCCCGATGATGCGGGTACTAAGAAAGTTTGGAGTGAGGTGAATTTTAATATTCAGGAATGATGTCACGAAGACATTGTTACGGGAGGTGTCTATGGATAAAATAACCATTATACTTAACGAAGGACCTAATACGATGCGTTCTTGGAATGGTATCCGGCTTGCTAGCGGATTGTTGGACGTCAATTTAGAAACAAGCATAGTATTATTCGATGAAGCGGTTTTTTGTGCCAAGAAAGACCAGAATCCTCCTGATGATTTAGAGGGTTTGAATCTTGGGAAAAAGCTTTCAGATCTGATCAAGCTGGGTGTTAATATCTTGGCCTGCGGCAGTTGTTGTCAAGCACGTGGGATGAAGAAAGAAGAACTGATTGATGGCGTTGAGATCTGCTGTTTGACGGATGTAGCTAACGCTATAAAGACAAGTAAACAGACATTGGTATTCTAAAGGGAGGTTTTAAATGTTCGATCTAAATTCTAACGAAATCAAGAAATTAGTCAAAGGCAAATATAGTAAAGTTGCCCGCGATCCTTATGCGGTGTATAACTTTCCCGTAGGCAAAACCTTTGCCTTAAAAGTTGGTTACCCCAAAGAAGTCTTGGACACTCTCCCTATTTCTCTGACCGAGTCTTTTACGGGCGCTAATAATCCTCAGCCATTCGTGGAATTAAAGCAAGACGAGATTGTTTTGGATTTAGGTTGCGGCGGCGGTTTAGATTTATATTTTTACAGCCAGGCCGTAGGGCCTGAAGGCAAAGTTTACGCCGTAGATATTTCAGAGGATATGGTTAATCGGGCAAAAGACAATATGCGTAAAACCGGAAGGGGAAATGTAGAAATCCGTATCGGAGAATCAGACCGTATTCCTTTTGGCGACAACTTTTTTAATGTGGTTGCTTCAAACGGCATATATAATTTATCTCCTGATAAAGAGGCTGCAATGAAAGATGTTTACAGGGTCTTAAAATCTGGAGGCCGTACTGTTTTTTGTGAGATAGTCCTAAAGGAAGCGCTTTCCGAAGGCGAAAGAAAAAACCATAGCGATTGGTTCAGGTGCATCGGTGGAGCCTTAGTGGAAAAAGATTTTACTGTTCTAATGAAAAAAGTAGGGTTTAAAAACATAGAAGTTATATCGAAATGCCGCAATGCCCGAACAGGTCATCCTTATGCTATATGCGCGAACATCAGGGCTTATAAATAGGTTTGGAGTGCGAAGTGAATAAGGGTAAAGATGATTACATGATACCAATACGTGCAAATAAACATTACCGAAAGCCGTCTGTTTTTGACCCGGTAAATTTGCTAAAACAGGCTCGGCGTCAGAAGTCGCTACCATCTGGCAGTGTGCCAGAGATATGCGTACTCGATCCTGATGGCGATCTATCTTTATATATTCGGGATTACTCTGTAGGCAAGCGTAACTCCTGTTGGGCTTGTTATCACACGGATCTTTATAGTATAGAAATTGAAGGATTGTCTGTAGGTGTAATTGGACGGGCTGTAGGCGCTTCTTTTTCCGTACTCGTAGCAGAAGAATTATTTGCGTCGGGGTGCCGGTTATTAATTAGTATTACTTCGGCCGGGCAAATTAAGCCTGTCCATAAACCACCTTACTTTATTTTAATTGATCGTGCCTTAAGAGATGAAGGAACTAGCTATCACTATATACCGGAATCAGTTTATGCTTCCATTCAGACAGAGATTCTTGTTATGTTAAATGGAATTATTAAAAAAAAGCCATTAGTTATACAAGGTGCGGTTTGGACAACTGATGCGCCGTTTCGAGAGACAAAAGAGGCTATTTCCTTTGCGCGCTCGGAAAATCTACTTGCTGTCGAAATGGAGGCCGCGGCGCTCTATGCGTTTGCGCAGGCACGAAAAAAGAAAGTTGTATGTTTCGCTCATGTCACAAATCAAATGGGCATGGTTGAAAAAGATTTTGAAAAAGGTAAAGATAATGGGAATGCTGTTTTGCTCAAGCTTATAACAAATGTTATTTCTGAATGGAAAAAAGTGGCTTAATATTTTTATTTTAGGAGTGAAAGCATGAAGATCAGAGAAAGCGGTATGCCTGAGCGTGATATGTGGGAGAAATTCTTTAGTCCCGCAGAGCTTCTGGCTACGCTTGGCCTAAATAACCAGATGGGTGATGTGGCAGAGTTTGGTTGCGGATACGGTACATTTACTATTCCGGTTGCAGCAGTTATTAAAGGAAAAATTTATGCGTTGGATATCGAATCGGATATGATTCGAATTACCAGAGAAGAGGCTGAAAAAAACAGACTGGAGAATGTGCAACCAATATTGCGTGACTTTATAACAGAGGGTTCCGGCCTACCTGACGGAAGCATGGATTATGTAATGCTTTTTAATATCCTTCACCTTGAAAAACCAATGGTTCTTATTAACGAAGCGAAGCGGATTTTGAGGGAAGGCGGCAAGCTTGGAATTATTCACGGGAATTATGATGCTTCGACACCACGAGGGCCTTCCATGGGAATCCGTCCCAAACCTGAAGATGGCATAAAATGGGCTGAAAGTGCCGGGTTCGGCGGAACTGCCCGGTATGATTTAAAGCCATACCATTATGGGATTGTTTTAATAAAATGAGTACAAGTAACGAGAAATTGAAAATTAGGAGGTAAACGCAATGTTACAAGTAGGAATGATTAGATGCCAGCAAACAGAAGATATGTGCGCGGGCAATACAGATTTTAAAATTGCAAAAGAAGGAAAATGTGTCTTTGAGGAAACCGGGCCCGTTGAAGTTGTTGGATTTGTTTCTTGCGGAGGCTGTCCCGGAAAAAGAGCTGTCATGCGTGCAAAAACGATGGTTGAACGTGGAGCTGGAGCAATTGTTTTTGTCTCCTGCATAAAGAAAGGGACCCCGATAGGTTACCCTTGTCCTCATTACGAAAACATGAGAGACGCGGTAATAAAAAAAGTTGGTCAAGATATTAAAGTTTTTGAATGGTCTCATTAGAGAGCGGTAAGGTAGTGACTTTCTAAGATTGCTTATATATGTCTACCCAAAAAAGGTGGACATTTTGCATCTACCTACCAGGTAAATAGTTGTATAATTTCGAGCCTAAAATGACAGGACAAAACAGACAACCCTGCTTCGTAACCACTACAAAATTCTCTTCGACCCCCTTCGAGGACTTCGTAATTTTGTAGCACTCGCAGGATTTCGCTCGATAAAGGCTTAATCCCTTTGCCTAAATTCCACGGACACAGTCCGTGGAAGAAATGGTAAGGGACGTCGCCCTATCGGGCTCCAGTGTGCTCAAATTTCGCGAGGAATAACCTCTCTAAACCGCCAATTTTCTTGATAATTGCCTTATTCGGCCCTATGATTATATCTATAAATACAGAGAGGTTTCCCCTCGCCCTAACGATGAGGGACCCCAATGAAACTTACCCTTTTCTGTCTTAACAAGACAGAAAAGGGTTTAGTTGAATTGTCCCGCCGAGTTCACAAAAATTATCGAAGAGAATTTTTGTGTATCAAGACGAGGCGGAATATCTCTCGTTTTTAGATCCAGTTATCCCGAAACGCTCTTCAAAAATATCGTAGATACTTTTGAAGTATTGAGGCGGTTCGGGACATTCTAGTCAAGCGAAGTGAAGAATTAGATTTAGTTAAATTATTTTCTCGGTCACAGAAGAGCGAGTGAATAGCCATGATTGATTAAAGCGATCATGGCTATTTTTATCTCCGAGAGT
>JBDRAN010000013.1:0-73535 GCA_043823745.1 Candidatus Omnitrophota bacterium
GGTCGTTCCTTGAATTTCGCAAGAAATTCAAGAGTGTTTACGAGGTATCCGGAAAAATGCACCTTAACCTTTTGGTGCGTTTGCGTTTTTGTATAACCATTGCAACGGCAATAAGTTATATATCAAGCGCATATCCAAAAGAATTTTTCCGGCTTATCTTCGATGCTACCGGTTTGCGTCTGCGTGCGGCGAGCCGGCCTGCGGTAATAAAACACTTGCCCTTGCCATGGTCGGGGTATACAATCTTTTTAAAGGAAGCACCCAGAGCGTTCTTTTGTTATCGTGAATATATGGAATAACACCCGGCTTTATCGGAATGGCCGGCCCCTTGCCCTATTGCACCCGGAGTCATTGGAATACTCCGGTGTACGCTTGTGCGTTAGATAGGCAAGTGCAGCCTTTCTGGCTAGTGTGCACTTTCTGAACAACACCCGACGCTTATCACCCAGCGCCTAATGGAATTGCGCTGGTGTTACCCTTTTGGGCTTACACCCCGCACTAATCGGTATTGTGCGGGTATGCGCGTTTCTCGCGCAATTGCGTCGGTATGTATTTTCTATGTAACACCTAGCGCTTAATATACCTGGCGCTAAACGGTATGGCGCCAGTATTGCCCTTCTGGGCAAGAATTGCGCGGGTATGCGCTTACTGCGCAAGGAGGAAATTATGTTCTCACGATTCGGATTACCGGAATTGTTAGTTGTTTTAGGGATAGCATTGCTTCTTTTCGGAGCGACGCGTCTTCCGGAGATCGCCCGCGCGATAGGCCGTTCTATCAAAGAATTTAAGAAAGGAGTGAGTGATTCGCCCGGCGAAACTTCGTCCGATGACTCCGACAAGAAATGCTGCAAGTGATTATCCGCTCAGGCATCTTTAAGCGGATCATCCGTCGTATCGTGTGACACCATGATAATCCAGTGCCAGTTGTGCCCTAAAGCCTGCCGTCTTGCTCCCGGCGGCCGCGGCGACTGCCGTATTCGCGCCAACATTGACGGGAAACTCCGCGCGCTTACCTACGGGAAACCCTGTAGTATTCACGTTGACCCAATCGAAAAAAAACCCCTTTTTCATTTTTATCCCGGTTCCCCTATTCTTTCCATAGCCACCGCCGGTTGTAATCTGCACTGCAAAAATTGCCAGAACTGGGAGATTTCCCAGGCAGACCCGGAGACCATTGCTGCCTACGACGCCGGTCCTCAGGATATCATTACGCTTGCGGCTCGCGAGCAATGTTCAATGGTTGCCTATACCTATACTGATCCCGCAGCCTTCTATGAATATGCGCTGGATACTTCCCTCCTGGCCCGCACGCGCGGCCTTAAGAATGTTTTAGTGACCGCCGGTTACCTTAATCAGGCGCCGCTTAAAAAAATACTTGCAGTTACAGACGCAGCGCATATTGATTTAAAGTTTTTTGACGACCGTCTGTATCGGGAAATGACCTCGGGGACCCTTAAGCCGGTGCTTGAAACCCTGGTTACCGCCAAAGCCATGGATGTGTGGATTGAGATCATCCATTTGATCATTCCGACCATCAACGATGATTTTGACATGATTCGTTCCATGTGCGTCTGGATACGTCAGAATCTGGGCAGCGAGGTGCCTATTCATTTCTCACGGTTTTATCCGCAGTACCTATTAAAAAATATCCCTCCCACGCCGGTTGAAACGCTGCGCCGCGCGCGCGATATTGCCCGGGAAGCGGGCTTGGCCTATGTATATATAGGAAATGTCTGGGGTGAAGCGGAGGATACCCGCTGCCCCCATGACGGCAGTCTCCTCATTCAACGAATCGGTTATACGATTAAAGAATACAATCTTCTTGCCGGAGGAACATGTAAAACATGTGGTAACGTGATTGCGGGGAGATGGCGGTGAGCGTTGGGCCTGCTGTAGGCTACAAGCTGCACGTCGCAAGCTTTAAGAGAAAAATAAAAAATCCTGTGGCCTGAAGCTTGTAGCTTGAAGCGAGAAAATATGAATCATTTAACACGTAAACAATTCTTGAAACTCTGCGGGAGCGTTTTGGCGGGAGCGTTTATTTGCTCCACGCACCTGGCGCGATTTTTCCTCCGTGTTCACCCGGCTAATAATTTTGCGTGCGTGATCCCTTATAAATATTTAAGAAAGGAAGATCTCCGCCCCCGGAGCGATTTACTTGGATGAGAAAAATAATTTTTCTCTTTTTCTTTACGCTCGGCTTTTTCTCGCTCCTTGCCCAGACGGTGACTATTCGCGAGTTTCTGATCGCGTTTGGAAGCGGCCAGCTCGGTATTGGGCTTTTTTACTCATTCTGGTTATTGTGGGTGGGCGCGGGTGCGCTCTGCGCGCGCCTCCTGCCCAGGGTTTCGGATAAGCATTTCTTGGCTATCGCAGCAAGTTACCCGATCTTTGCGTTTTGCGAAATTATTTTATTTATAAACCTGCGACAATGTGCATCGGTGAGCCCCTGGGAACTTTTTATTCCGCAGAAAGTTTTTTTATTCCTTCTCTTTTTTACCGTCCCGGTTTCCTTTCTGACCGGTGTTCTTTTTACCGCAGCAATAAGAGTGCTTACGCGCCTTGGTCCCGCAGAAACATTGCCCGTTGTCGGCCGCGCATATGCGTTTGATGCGGCAGGTAGCTTTCTTGCCGGCTGCGTTGTGACCGCTGTTTTTTACTGGCGCGTGCCGGTCGTTACCGTGACTGCGGTCACCGGTTTTCTTTTTATACTTGTGGTTTTAGCGGCAGCCCGGCGTTCTAAACAGAAAGGAGCGGCCTTACTAAGTTTTTCCTTAGCCGCGCTTCTTGCTGTTAGTTTTTTCTATATGCCGCAACTGGAGGCGTTGACCGCTCGCATGCGCAGCGCCAACATATTTCCCTCGGGCCGTCTGCGTGCCGAAGTGACAACGCCCTACCAGCATCTTCTTCTGGCGCAACTTGCAGACACGATGGTTATTGTCTCAAACGGGGAAATTATAACTACGATCCCTAACCGGGTGGATGCGGATTACCAGAGCGCGCTTTTTATGGCGCAGGTTCCGCAGGCTCGGGAAATTTTAGTAATAGGGTATGGCGCAGAAAATCTTATCCGTTCACTCCTTGCGTTTCCAGTTACGCGCGTCACCTATTGCCTTCAGGATCGCACGTACTATGAAACGATGAAACAATATGTACCGGTTGACGCGCGCCTTGCCGTTGTCTGCGATTCGCCGCGCGCGTTTTTGAAGAAAAAAAATTCGTTTGATCTTATTGTCGTGCACGTCCCCGAACCTTCGGATCTTTTTACGAATACTTTTTATACACGCGAGTTTTACGAACTTCTTCGCAAGAATCTTTCAAGCCAGGGGATCATTGCTACCGCGTTTACCTCGGCAGAAAATTTTATGGGTACCCAGGTGCGTGATTATGGCTCAAGCCTTTATTACACCCTGCGCGCGGTGTTTGATAACGTTGTCATTGTGCCCCAGGAGCGTAGCTGGTTTCTTGCCGGAGGTCCCGAAGCCGACGTATGCGAGGATCCGGCAATTCTGGCCCGCCGCCTGAGGTACATCATGCCGCCGTCATCGGTATTTAAGCCGGAAGGGTTTGCGAGTATTTTTTTGCCGGCTCAACGTGCGTTTTTCAAGGATATGTATATCGAAAACAGGCTCTTTAAAGCAACCGGCCTTTATAATACTGACCGGCAGCCCCTGACATTTTTTTTAAATACGTTGGTTCTGGCGCGATATTCAGGATTACCGCTGGCCCCATTGGTTACCCGCGCTTTTTTTTCAGGATTCATTATCTTTTGTATGCCTCTGTGTATTTTTTTTATCGCGCGCCTCGTATTTCTTATGCGCATTGAAAATCATTCTGTGCGCCGCCTTTCCCTGCATGCTACGATTTTTCAATTTTTCTCGGGGTTTCTTGGTTTTTCATTCCACCTGTGTCTTATTTTCATGTTTCAGAACAGGTTCGGCACAATCTTTGTGTTTATCGGTGCTTTAAGTGCGTTGTTTATGCTGGGCCTTGCTGTCGGAGGGTTTGCCGGAAGGATTCTTGCCTTTCGATTTTCTCCGCCGCTTGCCGCCGCCGCGGTCCTGGGCTTTCAAGGCGCGCTTATTCTTTCTGGTTGCGCTTTCTTTGTATTTGTACACATGCCCGCAGCCCTGGCCGGTGGGCTGTTCATTGTTTTATTTTTTATCGGCGGGTTTTTTACGGGAAATTCCTACCCGTTGGTTGCAGCGATCTTTAAACATACGAGGGCCGATGACTCCTCAAGCGCGGCAACTCTTATCGTGCTTGATCATTGGGGCGGGGCCCTCGCCGGGGCAATCACCGGGTTGCTCCTTTTGCCGTTGGCCGGTCTTACTCACACACTTGTGATATTGGCGTTGGTTGCGTTTTTTGCCGCAGGGCTTTGCGCGCTTGAGAGTAAATGTTTGAGCGCCTTATTGAAAAAACGCAGCATCTCATTTCTTTCTTTTCCGTATATCCGTTTTTCCTGTGTGCTTATCGCCACGGCGCTTTCGCTTCTATGCCTGCGTTATTTTCTAGAGCGACCAGTACCGGCGCCAGGCTTGCCGGTAACGATACCTGCCGCGGGAGCCGGGTGCATTATGCAGGAGGAACCTTTCCGGGCATTGGTCTGTCCGACAGCCACGGGTCGGGAGTATCATATCGATTCAAATGATTTCGGTAGGGGCGTGAAAGGTTTTGCCGGCCCCCTGCGCCTTGCACTCTGTCTGAGCGAGCAGGGCGAAATCAAAGAAGTCAAAGTTATCGAGCACCGGGAGACCGCGCTTTATGTGCGTGAGTTTGAAAAATTCCTTGCTCAATTTAGCGGTAGGCGGGTAACTGAGTCATTTTCGCGCGATACCATTGACGTAATGAGTGGGGCAACCATCACCTCAGGCGCGGTTATTGATTTTGTTAAAGAAATGGTCCGCCTCGTCCATGACCCGTTAGATCCGGGCTCGCAATTTCAAAAAACATCGCCGGTTATTTTTGATGGTTCGTTCTGGTATGCGTGTATTATGCTGGGTGGCGCACTCGTCTTGTATTGTTTTCCTGTGTATACTCGGTTACGTACCGCGTTTCTTTTTATTGTTGTGATTCTCTCGGGATTTATTTTTAACCATACTTTTTCGCTGACGCATCTGGCGCATATCTTTGTGTTGCGCCCCATACCTTTGACAGTGGCTTCCGTGGCTTTTGTATTTCTCGTTCCCGTCACCCTCGGCATTTTTTTCGGACAACTCTGGTGTGGGTGGCTTTGTCCTTTTGGGGCGTTGCAGGAACTGGTAGGGTTCCGCGCGCGCAAGCTACCGGCGCGCATCGATAAGAAAGCTCGCTATGGTAAGTATCTGGTTTTGTTTGGGGTTATTCTTGCCGTAGTTTTTTCTTCTTCTGAATTCTGGTTTGCGCACGAGCCGCTTTCGGTATTTTTTTCCCGCGTCCCGGTCAGATTTAAGCTCCTGGGGCTTATTGCGCTCTTCTTCTCTTTATTTTTTCGGCGTTTCTGGTGCCGTTATTTTTGCGCGGCCGGAGCATTCTTGTCTTTTTTTAATAAAATCGGGTTATTGACGCGTTTTTTTCCCAAGCGGTACACGCATTGTCCGTTCCATGTTTCCGGGCCTCTTGATATTGACTGTATTCAGTGTAATATATGTAGAAGCGCTCCGCGTAAAGATAAGCGCGAGGAGTTCTATGAAACGTGAATATTTTTTTATTGTCGCCTGGTGCGTAACGGCGATTCTTTTTCTTGGTGAGCCGTTTGTACAAAGCCAGCTCAGGCGTCCGGATGCGCCCCTCGCGGCATCAGGAGTGCATGTAAGATCCGATGAAACACGATTGCGCGGCCTCATCGCGCGCAACAAGCTTTCCGGCACTGAAGCGCTTTATTATACGGTGGTCGATGAACATTAAGGTTAGCGTGCTGTTTATGGTTTGCCTGTGCGGGGCAGGTGTCTCTGCTCAAGATACGGATGCCGGACCGCAGATGTATGTGGGAGGAGTCATTTGGGACACCGATCCGCAGGCGATAGTCAATGGAAAGCTCCTGCGCCAGGGTGATACCATACAGAATAGTACTGTTCAGCGTATTGATGATGAGGGAGTTACGTTTACCTACCAGGGTAAAACGTTTCGTAAGCGTGTTGGTGAGGGTAGTTCTTCGCATCTTTCATGGGGGATTCCTGTGGCTTCCCTGAAACAGTCACGTGTCCCGGCCCGCAGCGACTTTTTTCATTCCATGGCGAGGGAGTTGATTACCAAGGCACAAGCCAGTTATACGCAGGCGCAAGAAGCGTACGCTCGCGTAGAGGAAGAGGCCGCACTCCAATACTATGATGCCGCAATACGTAATGCGCAAGGCGCCTATGCGTACGCGAACGAAACCGAGCGGCGCCCGATACAGCAGTTTATGAAGACATGCTCTGAGCGTATCCACCAGATACGTGGCGAGCCGACAAAAGTGGATGATGTGGGAGCACATCAGCTTGCGAACCCTGAGGCTATTGCATCCTGGATGAGCGCGCACATTGCCTATCGCAGCGATGAGAAAGTACAGCAGAAACGCGACTATTGGCAGGCACCCCATGAAACCCTGATGCTCGAAAGTGGCGATTGTGAGGATTTAGCATTTCTTGCGCAGGCGTTCCTGGAGGAAATTGGAGTGTCTTCGCTGGTTGTTATGATAGAGGATAAAGAGAAAAAGAGTGCGCACGCGATGTGTGTATTTGGGCGCACCCCACCCTATAATTGTTTTGACGGCACTACGTTGCATCTGGTCAATAAAGAAACCATCGAAGACCTCGTTGAGGGGCTGTATCCTGGTTATTATATTGTCAACCGGTACGTCGCGCATACGCCCCGCAGCATTCCTTTGTTTGATAGTAACGGCGATGTGATCATTCCTTAATAAAAATAATGCCTACGATTTTTTCGATTACTCCAGCTATGCTTAATCTTTTCCGCGAATGCCCGCGGTGTTTCTGGCTTGAGCTGGCAAAAAAAGGATCTTTGAGGAGGCCTTGCGTGCCTGCATCGGGATTTTTTGATGGGATGTGTGTATTATTGCGTAAACGTTTTGATGCCTACCGCGCCCAGGGCTCTTTACCTCCGGAGCTCAAAAAAATCATTGCGGGAGTGCCTGTTCCGCAGCGATTAATCACCGCCTGGCGAGGCCCGGAGAAAGGGTTGCGTTTCCGGGATAGGGGCCGGTTCGCGCTCACCGCCCATCCCGATGAGTGCGTGATCGTCGGCACCCGCTATATCCCGGTACGATTGCGCGTCTCAGGAGGCTTAAAACGCGAAGGTTTGGCTTCTGCTTCAATTCTCGAGTTAAGTTGCTATAATTTTCTTCTTGAGCGCGCCGGTTACGCTGTCAGCCGGTACGCGTACGACATTTCATATGTATTTACAGCGTTTAATGATGAGAAGACAGCGAGTTTTAACGTTTCGCTTACACAGGCGCCGACGCTTGCGGCAGGTACTATTTATACTATGGTTTCCGCTGCCGTTGACGTTTTAAAAAGCGTAGTTCCTCCTCAGGAGAGCAGTGATTGTCGGTTTTGCGCCTGGGTAAAGCGCGCCGCGAATCTTGATCGCGCGCAGATTAAGCTCTTTTAACCCGCCTTCTTAAAGTGGTTGACAGAAGAGTGCCTCTGTGTAAGATACTACCAATTTAGGTGGTTCGATGTCCCCCGATACTTGTTGCTGCCTTTTTGAGGGCGTCACGACGGGAGAGTTTTCTTAAATACAGGAGTGCTTATGGCGACAAGGAAAATTATAAAGATCGATGAGGAAAAATGCAACGGGTGTGGCCTGTGTATCCCTAACTGTCCGGAGGGGGCATTGCAGGTTATTGACGGTAAAGCACGATTGATCAGCGATCTCTTTTGCGACGGCCTGGGTGCCTGCATCGGTCATTGTCCGCAGGGCGCCATAGAAATTGAGGAGCGCCAGGCTTCAGCCTACGATGAACGTAAAGTTATGGCGAATATCGTCAAGGCAGGCCCCAATGTTATTAAGGCGCATCTTGAGCATCTGCGCGATCATAACGAAATGAAATATTTAAAGGAAGCGCTTGCTTTTTTAGAAGAAAACCACGTAACATTGCCGCTTGAGTTTAGGCAGCAACAAGCACCGCTTAAGGGAGGCTGTCCCGGGATGCGTACGCTGCAGTTTGGCGAGGCCGAGGCCGAAAGGACCCTTGAGCCCGGTTCGGTGCCCTCACGGTTGCGTCAGTGGCCGGTACAACTCCATTTAGTTTCTCCCACCGCACCGTATTATCAGGCTGCGGATGTCCTGCTTGCTGCCGATTGCGCGGCCTATGCCTATGGAAATTTTCACGCACAATATCTTAAAGGAAAGTCTCTCGCGATCGCCTGCCCCAAACTCGATAGTAACAAAGAAATATATGTGGAGAAACTGGTTGCGATGATTGATGAGGCTAAGATCAACACACTTTCAGTGATGATCATGGAAGTACCCTGCTGCGGCGGTCTGCTTATGCTGGCTAAAGACGCTCTCACCAAGGCTCAACGCAAAATCCCGCTGAAAGTTATTATGGTGGGAATTCAGGGAAATATTGTAAAAGAGGAGTGGGTTTCTAGCTAATTGGATGCTCCACGTCGCAGGCCGCAAGCTTCAAAAATCCTAGAGCCTGTCCCGTTTCCTATAATATTATAATAAGGTGCGGGACGCCCCGAACCTTGATAAACAAATAAAGAAAACGGGTGCTGTCCCGTTTCCTATAATATTATAATAAGGTGCGGGACGTCCCGAACCTTTTAATTATTAAGGGTAACGAGACTGCAGCCTGTAGCGTGAAGATGTAATTATGAAAGCTCTTGCATTGATCTCCGGAGGCTTAGACAGTACTCTGGCGACAAAAATAGTTCAAGACCTCGGTATTGAGCTTATCGCTTTTAACACGGTAAGCCCCTTCTGTCTTTGTAACCATCGTTCTGCGCAGGGTTGTTTTCATGGCGCCGGAGCCGTGGCGCGAGATTTAAATCTTCGCATGATCGTGGTGAACGTTGCGGAGGAGATGATCGAGATCGTAAAAAAACCTCCGCACGGGTATGGGTCCAATATGAATCCGTGCATTGACTGCCGTATTTTGTTATTTAAAAAAGCGAAAGAAGCGATGGAGCGCGAAAGCGCCGCGTTTGTGATTACCGGCGAAGTCGTGGGGCAGCGGCCGATGTCGCAGAAAGTGCATACCATGAAGCATATAGAAAGAGAGGCAGACCTGGAAGGGTTTGTGGTGCGGCCGCTATCGGCAAAAGTTCTTGAGCCTACGATTCCCGAGGAGCGTGGCTGGATTATGCGGGAGAAGCTTCTTGATATAAGCGGACGGGGGCGTGCCCCGCAGATCGCGTTAGCCAAGGAATTGGGGATTAATGATTATCCGTGTCCTTCGGGAGGTTGTCTTTTGACCGACCCTTCGTTTAGCCGGCGATTAAGGGACCAATTACAATACGGCGCGCTCGCGGCGCGCGAGGTGCAGTTACTTAAAATAGGCAGACATTGCCGCCTGACGTCTACGTGCAAGTTGATTGTGGGCAGAAATGAAGATGAAAACAAGAGGCTTCTGGAGTTAGCCGTCCCCGGCGATTTTGTTTTTGAACCAAAAGAATTACCGGGTCCGACCGGCCTTGTGTGCGGCACCCTTGATCAGGGACTCATGCGCCGCGCCGCAGGAGTTATCGCGCGTTATACCGCAAAAGACGCGCAAGCCGTGCTTGTCGTCTCGCGCGAAATTCCCTCGGGCATCGAGGAAATAATTTCCGCGACGGGCACCAGCGAGGATGATTTAAAGAGAGTAATCGTTTAATGAGGCTTAGATTTTTTCAAGCCGTAGTCCAGCAGGCCTTCGGCCTGTTGGGTAGTCTACCAGGACACCCTGAGGGGTAGGCGAAGGAAAAATCTGTAGCCGAATTAACCCCGTGAGTGTGTGAAAATTGTCGAAGACCCTTAGAAATTTCATACGAAATTTCAAGGACTAAGTCCCGGGAATTCGAAGAATTCCTCGGGGGAATTTTCGCACGGTATACGAGCAGGGGTTATAGGGGTTCTATTCTCCGCAGCTTACTGTGAGGCAGTTCATTCATTATTTGATGATTGGAGGGAACCATGGCACCCGCACCGCAATTAAAAATCACTAAAAAAAATAGTACCCGTCTTATAACGATGCCGCTTGGGGAACTTGTTAATGCCGCGAACAAGGTACGCGAGAAGCATATTGGTTTAAAGCTTGAGTCTTGCAGTATTATGAATACCAAATCAGGCCTTTGCAGTGAGGATTGTAAGTTCTGTGCGCAGTCGGCGCGTCACGCCTCAAGCGCCCTAACGTATCCGCTTAAAAGCACGCAGGAAATTATTGCTTCTGCCGTCCGTGCCAAAGAAATCGGCGCGGTGAGATTCTGTATTGTTGTCAGTGGCCGCGCGGCGAGTGCCGCGGAGGTAGAAAAAATCATTACCGCGGTGCGTGAGATTAAAAAGAAGGTTAAGATTAGAATTTGTACGTCGCTGGGGATTCTCTCGCGCGAGCAATTAGCGTGCTTGCAAGAAGCCGGTGTTAGCCGGTATCACCATAATATCGAAACCTCGCCTGCGTATTTTTCTAAGATCTGTACCACGCACAGCTTACGCGAAAAAATAAAAACGATCAAGGCTGCTCAGGCAGTGGGCCTTGAAGTATGCAGCGGAGGCATCATTGGAATGGGCGAGACCTGGTTTGATAGGATCAGTATGGCTTTTTTACTGAAAGAGCTTAACGTAGATTCGATCCCCATTAATGCCTTGGTTGCGCGTCCCGGCACTCCACTGGCGTCTTTGGCGCCTCTCGCGTGTAGCGATGTCATCAGAACCATTGCCATTTTTAGGCTTATCCTGAAAGACAAAGAGATTAAGCTTGCCGCCGGCCGGGAGCAGATCCTTCGAGATTTTCAAGGACTTGCTTTTATGGCAGGGGCTAACAGTATGATCGTTGGCGGGTATCTGACGATTAAAGGAAGAGCGGTCTGTGACGATCAAAAGTTTATCGAAGAGATAAAGACGCTATGGGCAGGATAGAAAGTTTTTTGACCAGCCGGCGTAACAGCAACCTCTTGCGTACGCTCGTACCCGCCACACGGCGCGCCAACGGTATCATCACGATTGAGGGAAAAGAATATTTTGATTTTTGTTCGAATGATTACTTGGGGATTGCCAACCACCCTGCGCTTATCCGGGCTTGCCAGGAGGCTCTGGTGGAGTTCGGCGCCGGCGCATGTGCGTCTCGGCTTTTAAGCGGGGACTCTCAGCTTACGCATCAACTGGAAACGGAGCTCGCCGCGTTTAAGGCCAAAGAATCCGCGCTTGTTTTTAACAGCGGATACCAGGCGAATACCGGCATCATCGGCGCACTTTGTCAAAAAGGCGATGTAATTTTTTCCGATAAGCTGAATCACGCGAGCATTATCGACGGTATAGTATTATCCGGAGCGCAGTGTGTCCGTTTTTTTCATAATAATATGGAGCATTTGGAGTCGTTACTCGCGCGCGAGCGCTCTCATTATAAAGAAGCATTGATTGTCACGGAAAGTATTTTTAGTATGGAAGGTGACGCTGCCCCGTTGGCTGAACTGGTTAGGCTTAAAGAAAAATATCAGTGTCGGCTTATGATTGACGAAGCTCATGCAACCGGAGTTTTTGGCAGCCGCGGATCAGGTTTAGCGGAGGAGCTCGGCGTCAGCGATCACGTTGATCTTATTATGGGAACCTTCGGCAAAGCCCTGGGCAGCTTTGGCGCATACTGTGCCTGTTCCCAAAAAATAAAAGAGTTTCTTGTTAACAGCTGTCGTAGTTTTATATATACGACTGCCCTGCCCCCTGCGGTGATCGCGGCAAACCTCGCCAGTCTTTTTGTTGTGCGCGATGAGGCAGGCCGCCGCGCGCAACTACGCACGAATGCTTCCTGTTTCCGTGACTGTCTCATTGAGAAAGGTTTCCACGCACGCGGCAATTCACAAATTGTGCCGGTTGTTGTGGGGGATGTTTCCCGTGCTGTTTTTGCCAGCGCCGAATTAAAGAAAAAGGGGTATTGGGTTCTTCCGATACGGCCGCCCACG
This sequence comes from Candidatus Omnitrophota bacterium, assembly GCA_043823745.1. GTDB lineage: Bacteria > Omnitrophota > Gorgyraeia > Duberdicusellales > 4484-171 > JAQTOI01. Next base: position 12,084 of record JBDRAN010000013.1, read on the forward strand.
GTGGCCTTGAAAGAATCGCGCCTGCGTTTTTCATTAAGTTTCTCTCATTCTCACGATGTCTTAGAACAGGTCGCTCATGAGCTTGCCCAAATCCTCCCAGTTTAACTTTCTCGATCGCGGGAATGAGCAAACGGTCGTGTTAATCCCGGGTTGGGCGACAGACCATAGGATCTTTACTCATCTGGACCTCGCAGCTAATTACTTAGTGATGACATCATGCCTGCCGAATGACTTTGATAGCGCGCTTATAAACGCCCTTGACGAGCATAACATACGCCGCGCATCGTATCTTGGTGTATCTCTGGGAGGATTCATGGCAGCGCGTTTTGCGGCGCATCATCCTGCGCGAATACAAGAACTGATTCTTGTCAGCATACGGGAGCAATACCCTGCGGTAGATATAGAGCAGGTTGCGCGGTACCTTGTGAAGAACAAGAAGGCGTATCTGTCTAAATTTTACAGTCAATGTTTTAACGATGAATGCGCAATGGGTGTTTTTGAGCGTGGCTTGTTTGATGAGTACTGCAACACGTTTGAGCTCGATTTTCTTTTAGAGACCCTGCAGTATTTAAAAGAAGCGCGGATTGAGGACGCAACGCTTGCGGGACTGGCGCATGTCAAGATCATACATGGCGCTTCTGATCGGATCGCGCCGTGCATTGAAGCGTATGAGCTCAGTACGCGCCTGTACAATGCCGATTTTATGTGCCTGCCGGGTGTCGGGCACTTTCCTTTTTTGGCTCCCGGGTTTTCTCAAATGATATGATCGATAAAAAAATGCTCACCAGAACATTCAGTCGTATCGCGGGCCGGTACGACGCGTGCGCGAGCGTTCAGAACCGCATTGCCGGGCGTCTTGCCGCCACAATCACCTGCAGCCAACCGCGCTCTATACTTGAGATAGGTTGCGGCACCGGTAATTTTACTACCGTACTTCTTGAACGATTTCCTGGCGCGCGGCTGGTCGGGGTTGATATATCGGGCGATATGATCGATATCGCGCGCCGAAAGACCGCGGCTTTCGCCGCGGTATTTAAGGTCGCCGATGCGGAAGCGCTTAATTTCCGGGAACATTTCGATCTGATAGCATCCAATGCCGCCTTCCAGTGGTTTAGTGATCTATCGGGCACCATGAGGCGCTTTAAAAATCTACTCAACCGCCGCGGCGCGCTCTATTTTTCTACCTTTGGGCCCCAGACATTCTGTGAGCTGCGGGAATCGCTACGGCTCTTTGACGGGAGAAAACATGTTGTTGCGGAACAGTTTCTTGACAAAACGGCGGTACAGAAGATACTTCGAGACCGGTTTGCAAAAAGCATAATTGAGGAAAGATGTTTGACGGTAACGTTTGCTTCGCTTCGGGAGTTGTTTGAGCATATCAAATATACTTCCGGGGTAACGGGCGGTGTAAAAAAAATATGGACCCCGCAGGCTCTTCGGTTGTTAGAAAAAATTTATAGAAAAAAGTTTAAGCGTATAGCCGCAACGTACCAGGTATTCTTATGTCACGCGCGCTAAAAGGATTATTCATTACCGGAACCGACACGGGCGTGGGGAAAACCGTGATTACGGGCCTCCTTGCCCGTTATTACCAAGAAAAAAATCAAACCGTGATAACGCAGAAGTGGGTGCAGACAGGTTCGAGCCGCCCGGTCGATTATCTTCGCCACCGGGAGTTGGCAGGCCTCTCGCCGGCTGACGCTATAGATATTTCCGCCGCCGCTGCCGGGTATTGTTTCAGGCGCGCCGCCTCGCCGCATTTAGCCGCGCGTCTTGAGAAGAAAAAAATATCTTCCCGCCTTATTAGGCAGCGCTTCAATACGCTTGCTAAAAAATTTGATCTTGTTATTGTGGAGGGCGCCGGCGGGGCGCTTGTTCCTTTTGACCGAAAACACCTGTTGCTTGATATTGCCTGTCGCCTGAAGCTTCCGGTTGTCATCGTGGCGCGTAATGCTCTCGGGGCCATCAATCATGCGTTGGTAACGATTGAAGCCATACGATCGCGTAAGATCCCCATCGCCGGCATAATCTTTAACTGCTGTGACAAAAAAGTCGACAGGTGTGTTGTTCGCGATAACCCTAGAATTGTGGCGCAGTTAGGAAAAACAAAAGTACTGGGAAGCCTGCCGTATACCCGACACCCGGATTTACTTTATGTCAAATTTAAGCCCGTTGCCCGGGCCATAGAAAAAGCCCTATGCAGAATGATTTAATGAGTAACGATAAAGACTATATTTGGCACCCCTATACGCAGAGTAAGGACAGCGAACGTTTCCCCCCGATTCTTATCGAGCGCGGCCGGGGGATGAAACTTTTCGATGCAGAGGGAAACTTTTATTACGATACTATTGCAAGCTGGTGGTGTAACGTGCATGGCCACAATCACCCCGTGATTAAAAAAGCGATAAAGAAACAACTTGATGCTCTCGAGCATGTTCTTTTTGCGGGATTTACTCATAAACCGGCTATTGACCTGGCCCAGGCGCTGTGCGCCCTCACTCCCCGTAACCTCTCCAGAGTCTTTTTCTCGGACAACGGATCTACATCCGTCGAGGTTGCCTTGAAAATGTCTTTACAGTATTGGCGTAATCGGGGTATGGCAGGGAAAACAAAATTTGTTTCTCTTGATCATGCGTATCACGGAGATACTTTTGGCGCAATGAGCGTTAGCGGTAAAAGCCTTTTTAATGAAGCATTTTCACCGTTGTTGTTTGATGTGTATAAAGTTGCCTCACCGTATTGTTATCGGTGCCCGCTTAAAAAAACCTTTCCATCGTGTAGGGTTGCCTGCATACAATTTTTGGAGCGGATTTTTGAGCAGAAGCACCGTCAGATTTGCGGCGTGATTTTAGAGCCGTTGGTTATGGCCGCAGGAGGCATGATAGTTTATCCCAAAGAATATGTACAGAAAACGGCGGCACTCGCTAAAAAATACAACGCACATCTTATCCTCGATGAGGTAGCCACTGGCTTTGGCAGGACCGGCACCATGTTTGCGTGCGAACGCGCTGAAGTCGTTTCCGATTTCTTATGTCTCTCTAAAGGTCTTACCGCCGGATATCTTCCTTTGGGTGTAACGCTTACCACAGAAGAAATGTATAAGGCATTTCGCGCTGACTATGCCGCAAAGAAAACTTTTTACCACGGCCACACCTATACCGCAAATCCGCTTTCCTGCGCCGCGGCCTTGGCGAGCCTTGAGATTTTTAGGACCGAGGGCACGCTTAAGAATTTGACGCCCATTATTTCTTTGTTTCATTCAGGCCTTAAGCGATTTCGCGAACTTCCTCTGGTCGGCGATGTCCGCATGCTTGGTCTTATTGGAGCTTTTGAGTTGGTAAGAAATAAAAACACGCAAGAACCTTTTGGCGCCACGCGGCGCATCGGTATGGAAATTTACCGCAAGGGTCTTCGGGAGCACCTTATCTTGCGCCCCCTGGGGGATATTATCTATTTTTTTCTACCGCTGTCGGTACGCGAAAGAGAACTGCGGTATATTCTGCGTAAGGCATTTCAGATTATCGCTGCCACGAAGGCTTAAATTTTTTCACCTATCGGCTGATTGCTCTCTACAATATTATTGGCATAATGGTGGCGTTTGTCGATTACGTTGAGCTTCTTTTATTTTTCAGACGCGGCCATTACCGTAAGCCCCGGTAGTCCAGCAGGCCAAAGGCCTGTTGGCCAGGGAGATTGTAGTTTGCAGGCTAAGGCGAAGGTTTATTTTTCTTGACAGGCTGGGTCAAGTGAGTAAAATAAGAACACAATTGGGCAGTGTCCTGTGTTTAAATGGGGGAACCTGGACGTTAAAAAAGTAAAACCTTTGCTTTGAGCGGCAAAGGTTTTTTTGTTTTAAACAGATTTTTTAAACCCTGTTCCAAACCCGCATTGGAATAAAGCGGTTAGGACAAGCAATAAGATAGCAATGCTGGAAAAGGAGAATACTAATATAACCATCAAAATGGACGTTAGGGAATGTAATTGCGAAATCGAATGTTTCCTTTCGCAAGATTATGCAATAAGGGTGGTGAAAGAATTATTGCCTACAGGCGATTTTATTATCAACGACGAAATAGCCGTTGAGCGGAAAACTTCTTCTGATTTTATCCAATCAATTGTTGATAACCGGCTTTTTCGCCAGGCGGCTAGAATGAAGCAATATTTCAATCATCGTCTTTTTATTATTGAGGGAGGAGACATTTACGCAACTTCATTAGGTGTTCATCATAATGCTATTGCCGGAGCGCTAACAAGCATTGTTTTTCGTTGGCAGATACCGGTGCTTTTTTCCCGCGATGCCCGCCAAACAGCTCTTTTGCTTTATCTTGCGGCATCCCAAAAGCTAAGAGCTTATCAGGAACTTTCCTGCCGTTTAGGCAGGAAACCGAAACGAACCTTGAGGCGCCAGCTATTTTTGCTTCAGGGCCTTCCTTGCGTAGGCCGTGTTCTTGCTGAAAAATTACTAAATTATTTTGGTAGCGTGGAAGCGGTAATGACTGCTTCTCTGGAGTCCCTTAAGGAAGTGGATGGAGTAGGTAAAAAGAAGGCGGAAAAGATTAAAGAAGTGCTTACAAAAAAGGTTAGCGTATAAAAAAAGATGCGCCGAAGGCGCAGATTTGTATGAATATTTTTTCGTTAGTATTTGGAGAAACCAGCGAGAATTTAGCCGCAAAATTTTCACACGGAAATTTTGAACCGCGCCCTCAGCAAATAGCGATGCTTCAATCGGTTATGAAAGCCGTTTACGGTAACAAGCACTTACTAGTTGAAGCAGGAACAGGTGTCGGCAAAAGCATTGCTTATCTCCTGCCGTTTATCAAATGGACAGTTGAAAAAGACAAAAAAGTAGTTATTTCTACTTATACTAAAACTCTTCAGGAACAACTTACAAAAAAAGACTTGCCGCAATTAAAGAGTATTTTGGGTATGGATTTTAATTTTGCTTTATGTTTGGGCGCCGCTAATTATCTTTGCTTGAGGCGTTTAACTCAAAATGCCTGCCTGGATATTTTTTCCACGGATAGGGATAAAAATGACATGCAACGGCTGCAGGAATGGTCGCGTAATACTCAGGCAGGCCTGCGCACCGAACTTAACTTTACGCCGGCTCAAAGCGTATGGGAAAAGATTTGCCGCGAAAGTGATTTGTGTTTAGGGAAAAAGTGTAGTTTTAGGAAGAATTGTTTTTATTATAAAGCAAAAGCAAAGGAATATAAAGCGCATATTTTAGTTACCAACCACCACCTTTTTTTCGCCAATATAGCTTCCGGCGGCGCGGTTCTTCCCGTGTTCGATGCTATTGTATTTGATGAAGCGCATACTCTTGAACAAGTGGCCACTGCCTATTTAGGAAGAGAAATTTCCAATTTCAAAATAAAATATCTTTTTGACGCATTATTTAATCCCCAAACAGGTAAGGGGTTATTATGGGGAATGCGAGGCATACCACGCAAAAAAATTGAAGAGGTAAGAGCAAAATTAGAAGTAACGAGGCTTGCGGCAGATGATTTTTTTTCGAAGCTGATTGCCGGATTTGGCCAAGAGCCGCAAACTACAAGGGTTCGTAAGCCCTTATTGCCGGATCATTATTTTCTCTATTGCCTTTCGAATCTTTTAGATTCACTTAAAATTATTTTAGAATCTGTTAAGCGCGACGAAGATAAACTTGATATCCGCCATTTTATTTCGCGGATAGAGGAGCTAAGGCGCAATCTCGCAGGTATCCTCAATACGCAGTGGCCTGGTTATGTTTACTGGTTTAGTCTTCAAGCCCGCCAACGAGGTTTACGCTTGAGTCTCTGTTCGGCTCCCGTTGATATTTCGCAGGAATTCAAAGAAAAGGTTTTAACGGATAAAGTGCCTGTCATACTTACTTCCGCTACAATTTCCGTTAACGGCAAATTCGATTTTATTAAAGAAAATCTTGGGTTTGCGCCTACCGTCGATAGTCTTATTCTTGATTCGCCGTTCGACTACAGCAAGAATGTGTTATTATATCTTACCCAGAATATTCCTGATCCAAACGGCCCCCAGAAAGAATACTTGCATGCTCTTTCCGCAGAAATAAAAGAAATCCTTAAACTCACCAGCGGCCGCACATTTATATTGTTTACCAGCTTCAAAATGATGAATAAAATATACGAAGAGATAAAGGGCTCCTTTACAAACCTGCATTTTTTAAAACATGGTGAAGAGCCGCGCTACCGGCTGCTTGAAGCTTTTAAAAGTGCAGGCAATAATATCCTTTTAGGGACAAATACTTTTTGGCAGGGTATCGATATTCCGGGAAAATCATTGGAATGTGTGGTTATCACAAAGCTCCCATTTGCCGTTCCCGATGATCCGGTTACTGAAGCGCGGATGGAAATGTTAAAAGAGCAAGGCAAGAATCCTTTTACCCATTATCAGCTGCCGCAGGCAGTAACAATGTTACGTCAGGGTTTTGGCAGGCTTATCCGTGGCAAATCAGACCGCGGCATGGTAGCAATTCTTGACCCACGCATTACCACGCGTTATTACGGCAGGAATTTTTTGCAGGCCATACCTCACTGCAAGCGTATCTACCATTTAGATAAGGCCCGTTCTTTTTTCGAGGTTGCCGATTAACCTCGTTCCAATGCGGGTTTCTCTGCCTGCCGGGCAGGCAGAGAACACGGTTGAATGGGGTGGGCATTTGAAATCTGTTACAATCAGATTGTTGGTTAGTTGCGTGGATGCTACAATTAACCTAAAGAGCAGTTGATATTAGCAATTTCAAATTTTTTTTGAGGAGGCCAAGAGTGTTATGAAAAATAAAGATAAAGCCAAAAAAGGACTTGTTGGAAAACTGCGCATCGGCGACGACTGGAACGCCATAACCATCATCGCCCTTTCCCAGAACAATCCCCTTAAGGCCATCGCCGAGTTTGTGGAAAATAGTATTGACGCCACGGCTAAAACCGTCACGATTATCCGCGGCAAAGAACATAGCCGCCAGTATCTTAAAATTATTGACGATGGCCAGGGTATTCCTTGCGGCGAGGATGGCGCGCCGGATTTTAAATACGTGGCTACGCATATATGCGATTCTTTGAAACGTAAACTTAAAGAGCAAGGTGTGCAGGGTATCCAGGGCGAATTCGGCATCGGCCTTTTAAGTTTTTGGACCGTGGGGCATAAGTTAACTCTTATCTCCAGCGGTAAAGATAACCGGACATATCAAATGGAGATGGAAAAAGGTAAATCAGGATACAAAATAAGTCACCGTTATCATTTGGCGCCAATCAAAGGAACTCAATTGACTATTTCACCCTTACTGGAAGGCTTGAGATTGCTCAACGGCGAAAAAAATTCAGAGGTACTTAGCTTCGGAATTACGCGACAGAATGCGCAACTCCGGCGTAAAAGTTAAAATCATTGACCGGACCGGCAGAGCTGAATATGAGGTTGAACCCCGGCAGTATGAAGGCCGGCTTATTCACGATTTGCCGGCGATAACCACAGCCTTCGGCGATATATACGCCGAAATTTATCTGGTTGAAAAAAATCCCGAAAACAGCATTGGGTTATTTCGTTCCGGAACCCGGGTCAGGCCGGTTATAAGTGAATTGGACGAATTCAATTCTCAGCCGTGGACCTCCGGATATTTTCAAGGCATTATTGACGCGCCTTTTTTGCACATTACCCCTGGAACCCGTGACGGCATTATTTATGACGAGCGTTTTGCTCACTTTTGCGATACGTTAAATATTCTTAAAGAACGATTAACCCTTGTAGCCGATGAGCAGAGTAAGGCTGAGGAAGAACGGGCCAGTCAAAACATTCTGCGGTCGGTTCAGAAAGCTTTTCGGGAAGCGATCCGGGCTTTACCGCGGGAAGAATATGATTGGTTTGAAATTTATGAAAAAAATAAACGCGCAGGTTCAGTCGGACAGGAATCGATAACCGCCGATAGTGATAACGCCGGTGCCGCAGTATATAAAGACGAAATAAACGATAAAGCGCTTAGGCCGGATTCGTTTCAGCAAAGACTTTTTGAAACTGCCGGGCCGTTGTTCTACTGCCGGATTCAGCCGGCTTCTACCATTGTTAGTGTGGGAAAGATTAAAGCTTTTCGCGCGAAGGCTGAAGACCGTTTCCGGCGGCAGGTGGAGGATGGGCTTAAATTTACCTGGAATATAATTGAGGGTGTAGGAAGTTTAAACTGCCTGGATTCGGAAATCGTGGAATTCAAGGCTCCGCTTGAACCCGGTTTAACCCAGCTCAAACTTATGATAACTCAAGGTCAGATTAGTTGTGAGGCGGAGGCAATAGTAACCGTTGTGGACTCTATATTAGAGCCGGCGCAGTCTGAAAGCCAATCATCGGCAAAAGGACTACCGGGTTACACCCTGGAAAGCGCTCCCGGGCAGATTTGGCGGTCGCGTTACGACAGTCAGCGCAATATCGTGGTAATAAACAGCGGCCACCGTGATTTCGTTTATGCTTCGCGTGAGCGGACGCGAAAACTGCGCTACATCTGCCGTTTATTTGCCAAAGAGCTGGTATTTTTGAATTTTCCCGGCGCCTCCAGCGAACAGCTCCTTGAGCGGTTAGTGGAATTATCTTTATATGTGGAAGATAATTTAAAATAAAATAAAACTTGTCTATTTTTCTTGTGGCATTGCCATATTTTCTTGATTTGATAGGAGCGCTTAACCGAAGGAGGTATTATGTCCCGTAAGAAACAATCAAAAGGAAAGTGCGCTTACTGCGGCATAGAAATAGCTGGAAGCGGCATGTCTAAGCACCTTTTCGCCTGCCGCCGGCGCCAGACAGTTATTAGAGAAGCCGGGGGCAAAAAAGTCCGAAACGAAACATTGTATCATCTTCGCGTGCAAGACGCCTGGCGCGGGGAGTTTTGGCTGGATTTGGAGATGCGCGGCTCAAGCACTCTGAAAGATCTTGATGAGTATCTGCGCGGCATTTGGCTGGAGTGCTGCGGCCATATGAGCCAATTTTCAATTGGGGGCTGGCGAGGGGGAGAAATACCCAAGAGCCGGCGGGCTGAAGATATTTTCAATAGAGGGACTCAACTTACGCATATCTATGACTTTGGGACTTCATCCGAAACAGTGATTAAGGTTGCGGGGGTACGTGAAGGTCAACCGGTCACCGCATATCCTATTGCGCTTATGGCGCGCAATTTGACTCCGGAAGCTAAGTGTGAGGAATGCGGCCGGCCGGCGGCATGGTTATGCGTGGAGTGCCTTATTGAAGAAGAGAGGCGGGGCACATTGTGCGATGAGCATACCAAGAGTCATCCCCACGACAATTATGGCGAGCCCGTTCCTTTAGTGAATTCACCTAGAATGGGTATGTGCGGCTATACCGGTCCGGCAGAACCGCCGTATTAAGAACAAAAACAAAGAGGTAATTATGACGGAGAAAATTGGGAGAAATGATCCTTGTCCCTGTGGTTCGGGAAAGAAATATAAACGATGCTGCTTGGGAAAAAATGACGTAGTTAATAAACAGAAGAGCGGAATTCCGCTTGGAAGATTATCTATTATGAATTACGGAAAAGAGCTGAAAGGTAACCCCGAATTGTTAAAGGCTGTGAGTAGTGAAGCGGACAAAGTTAAGCCTGATAAAAGTTTTACAAAGTTTATAGAGAACTTATGGGATAACAAAAAGATGAGCGGGCTAACCACAAAAGAGATAGTGGAGAGATTAAAAGATATGAATGTTTGCTTTGAGGCGAATCTTTTTAAAAAGCAGGCCGGGCAACATATCTCCGCCATTAGATTAGCGGAAGAACATTATTACACTCAAGATTATAAGGCTCAAGGTCATGAGGAAGATTTTATCTGGTTAGCAATATGCGCATTATGGAAAAGACTTCTTCCCGGGCGATTTAATATTGAAATGCTCGATGAGTTGATGCAGGAAGGGTATAGAGATATTGATTCACCACAAAAGCATAAAGAAGGGGTAGGGAAGTGGCTGAGGGCATGGGCTATCATAGAGGAGATAGTTCCTTCTCGTATTACATCAGCGCTTGCGGCCGATAGGTTTATGCCGGAACCCTTAACCCAGAGTATCTTTAATTGGTGTCAGGATTTGAAGGTAGAGTTAGAAAATGCAGGGATGAAAGATCGGCATTTTTTAAAGAAACGTATTGGATTTTGCCGAGAGTTCTGCCTGCATTTTCCTGATACAGAAGCAAACGTCATATTAAATATGCGTAGAGCCGAAGCGGAATCTTTTGCTTTACTGGGAAAAATAGAAAAAGCAGACAGCCTTTTTGCTGTTCTGGTCGAGAGTTTTCCTGATGTAGTCTGGCCCTATATCGGCTGGGGAGACATCCATTGTAGCAAAAGGTTCCCTGGTCAGATGGATTATGCGAAAGCGGAAGAAATTTATAAAAAGGGCATTGCGCAATGTAAGGATGGTGAAGACATAGAAGTTCTTCACGAAAGATTAGAAGAATTAACTGAACAGCGGAAAAAATAAAACTCTGTTCCAATGCGTTCGCCTCGGCGGAGCCTCGAGCGAAGCCGGGCGCCTGCCCGCCTCATGAGTGGGGGTTTGCCTGCCTGCCGGCAAGGCAGGGAACAAGGTTGAATAGAGGTAAAGGCGATATGGAAAAAATATTACGCGCATAGTTTAGTGGGCCGGCCGAAAGAGGAGTGGCAATTGATTGAAGAGTATTTGCGTGCAGGGACAGATATATTGATTAAATAGCTGGATTGACTGAAAAATAAATAAGGGCGGGTAAAAATGCACAAGAAGAGCCAAAAAACACGATACGAAGACACTAAAATATTTTGAAAAGTAGCTATTTTTATTTATTTTTCGGTTTATGATAAGGAGGTATATGTCTAAAAGAGCCATTATCGTTAAAGGAAGTAAGATAACCATAATTACGGCGCACGAAGCCGATTATATTTCATTGACGGACATGGCGAAACGGTTTGGTGATGATACGATTATCTATAATTGGATTCGTAACAGAAATACTATAGAATTTCTTGGTATTTGGGAACGCATATACAATCCCGATTTTAATCCTGTCGAATTCGAGAGGTTTAAAAACGAAGCAGGACTTAACCGATTCAGCTTATCGCCTAAGAAATGGGTAGATGCTACTAATGCAATCGGCATTATTTCTAAAGCCGGCCGTTATGGAGGGGGAACTTTTGCCCATAAGGACATAGCCTTTGAATTTGGTTCTTGGTTAAGCGCGGAGTTCAAATTGTATCTGATAAAGGAATTTCAACGCCTAAAAGAAGACGAGCAAAAAAGATTGTCGCTTGAGTGGAACCTTCAGCGTACGCTGGCGAAGATAAATTACCGTATCCACACGGACGCGGTTAAAGAAAAGCTGTTGCCGCCGGAGCTTTCAAGCAGGCAGATAAACGGGATATATGCTGATGAAGCGGATTTGCTTAATGTCGCGCTTTTTGGCATAACTGCCAAAGAGTGGCGGGATACTCATCCCGGACAGGAAGGAAATATTCGTGATTACGCCGCCATTGAACAACTGGTCGTTTTATCCAATCTTGAAAGCGTCAATGCGGTGCTTATTCATCAAGGGCTTTCTCAGGCACAGAGACTGGGGCAGTTAAACAGGATTGCCATTATGCAGATGAGGTCATTACTTGGGTATAAAGAAATAAAAAGATTGAAGAATGAGTAAATTTTTTGATAAATAGGAAGAAGAAGGGGTGAGACTGTGACGTTTTGTCACAGGTTGAAAGGGTATATGATTACATTTGGTATTAGGCAATCGTTTCAAAAACGCGAGCAGGTAGAAGAAAGATACGCTAATGTGAAAGTACCCATCGAATTGGCTCTACCTTATTATTGGGATATTTACAATCCTGCGCGGGTTTACTTAGGAGAAATAGTGGATAAAGTTAAAAGCTACGGTACGCGTGTGTTAAGTATTCACGCGGTTCAGGCGCCTCTGCATGGCGAAGAATTTAGAATATGGGGAAAAGAAACGGCTGACTTTGCGATCGCGCTTGGCGTCAAAGCTATAACAGTGCATCCTAACAATGTAAATAAAAAAACAAATGCGCAGGAAACCGCGCTGAAAAATTTAGAGTATTTTGCCGATTTATATAAAAACGAGGTTATTTTTTGCGTGGAAACTTTTGAGGGCAAGCGAAGGGTATTTACTCCCGAGGAAATAGTCAGATTTAGTTTGCCTATGACCCTTGATGTCGCGCATATCGGGGATGATAAAAAGGTTTGGGATTTGCTGAGAAATTATCGAGATAAGATCGTAACCGTGCATCTTTCAGCGCGAAATAGCAGTAGCCAACATCTACCAATCGATGGTTTTTGCAAAGACGTAGTTAGATTTCTCGCTGGAAACAATTGGCAGGGACAGGTGATACTGGAATATTTACCGGAATTTCACGACAAATTAATACCCGATTTGGAATCGGTGAAAGCAATGCAGGTATAACTAAAAAAATGAATACTTATTTTAAATATTGGGGCAAAGCCCGAAAGAAAGAAGATGGAAGATGGGATTATCACCTGTTGCCGTATCATTGCTTAGATGTGGCGGCGGTTGAAGCGATTGTGTCGAGGTGGTTACAAAATGTAACCACCTGAAAATGTGGTTTCGTGGGAATAGATAGGAACTATAACAAACTTGTTTAAAGACGATTTGACGGAGTTTATAAGATTGTAGGAACGGGCAATTGGCTGACGAAATCGTTACAAAATGTAATGCCTTGAAATTTGCGCAAGTTGTGCGAGAAGCTATTAGTTGGTTGCAAGAATTACTTAAGACGTGCAAGAAGGAATAAAAAAAATGAACGATTATTTTTGGGCGAAAACTACTCAAGAGGGTAGACCTGGTAAATCAGTATTGTCGCATATGCGTGATGTCCAGGCCGTTGCCAATATATTGCTTAATGGCAAGAAGGGTTTGTTGTCTACGTATGGCCTGAATCGAGAAATCGTTTCCGCATTTGCTGGTTTGCATGATATCGGGAAAATTTCGCCCTGCTTTCAGTCGAAATGCGAAGAATGGCTGCGGCAAAATAAGCTTGAAAGTGTTGCGAGAAATAATGCGTGGGATACGCTTGAATCAGACCATGCAAAGATTACCCAGTACACGATTCAGAATATTTTGCAGAAAAATAAAATGACAGCTGAATCAGCGGAGCTTTGGAGTGCACTTCTAGGCGCTCACCATGGCCGACTTAATAGGCTCGGATCAACACCGCGCGGCTGTAAGCCGGATGATGAGTGGGAAAATAGGCGTGAGAAGCAAGCGATGGATTTTTTTGGGTCTGTTATCTTGCCGGGTTTGGCGATTGATGATTCATGGCCGCTTGCTTGGTGGCTTGCCGGGCTTGTTTCGATAGCTGACTGGATTGGATCGAATGAAGATTACTTTTTTCCTGATAAGATTGAAACATCACAGGATGAAAGCAATAGAATAGCTACAGCCGCGTTTAAGGCAATTGGATTTGATAACATTGAAATACATCAAAACCTTTCTTTTAGCGATATTTTCAAAGATGATGCCGGACAGCCTTTTTACCCTAATGATCTTCAGGTTAAAGCAGGCGATAGGATTATCAAGCCAGGGCTTTATGTGATTGAAGCGCCGATGGGCATGGGGAAGACAGAAGCGGCTCTATGGTGTTCATATAAGCTGATGTGTGAGGAGAAAGCTTCAGGAATTTACTTTGCTTTACCAACTCAGGCAACGAGCAACAGAATACATATACGCATGCAAAAGTTTTTAGAAAGAATATCAAAAACGACTGTTGAGGCAAAACTTGTACATGCGAATTCCTGGCTTTTGGACAACATTCGAATGCCTCGCTTGCGACCAGCTTCTACTATCGATAAGGAGTCAACACAAGACGCTAAAGATTGGTTTGCTTCAAAAAAACGCGCTTTGCTTGCACCTTTTGGTGTAGGTACGGTTGATCAGGCGCTTATGAGTATTATCGCAGTTAAGCATTTTTTTGTCCGTCAGTTTGCGCTGGCAGGAAAAGTAATAATTTTAGACGAAGTGCATTCCTATGATTTGTATACAGGAACGCTTATTAAGACATTATGCGAGAAGTTATTACCGCTGGGGTGTACTATTTTAATCCTTTCGGCAACGCTTACTCGCAAGACAAAAAAAGGATTTATTGATAGAGCTAATGATTGCGATGATAAGGTGTATCCGCTTATTACCGGCAAGGAATATGGTGAGGAACAACCGTTGTTTGTACCGGTTGAAAAGCCGGAAGAAAAAAACGTACAAATATATTTTAAAAATGAAGCAAACGCACTTTCAAATGCTATTGAAAAGGCAGTAAGCGGGGCAAGCGTTTTATGGGTATGTGATACCGTACAGCGAGCGCAAGAAATGTATCACCATGCTGTTTTGAGTGAAAGCAAGGTGGAATTAGGGCTTATACACGCACGTTTTCCGGTATTTCGTAGACAGGAGTTAGAAGGCTATTGGATGGAAAAAAAGCTCGGCAAAGATGGTGCTGGCAGAAGCGGCTGTATTCTTTTTAGTACGCAGGTGGTTGAGCAAAGCGTTGATCTTGATGCTGATTTTATGGTAAGTGAATTGGCTCCGACGGATATGCTGCTCCAGCGAATGGGCAGATTATGGCGGCATAATCGAACCCAGCGGCCATGCGAAAGACCAGAATTCTGTATTGTCGCTGAAAATAATCAATTTAATGAATTTAAAAATTTTTCGGCGGATAAGATAAAGAAAATGTTTGGAACAAAAGCCAAAGTTTATACGCCCTATGTATTGCTGAGAAGTTTTGAGCTTTGGCGTAATAAGGAGTCCGTAAATTTGCCAAATGATATTCATGATTTGCTTGAGCAGACGTATATGGTGCGTGATAATGAGCCAGAGGGTTGGCAAAAGCTTTTAGAAGAAATTGAAGGGGAAAATTTTGCGAAAAAAAATTCGGCTGACTTTGAAGCGAACATGTGGAATCCTTTACTTAATGACGAGGAAGGTATCGCCAAAACCCGCATTAATAATTATTCCGTGACCCAAATGATTTTAATCAAGAAAAAGGAAGGAACGAAAATTATTCTTTTAAACGGTGAGGTGGCTGAATTGCGTAACGTTGCCGTTTCGTTAGTTGCGGCCCGAGCAATACATCGAAATATAGTTAAAATTCCCGCGTATTGTTTTAGCGCGCGAACAGAAAATCAGGATATTTCGGCATTGGTGTGCGGTGATTGGCAATTGGGGATTGTAAAAGATAACGGCAATATTAAGAATCAAAATCTAAAAAGTGATTATACGCTTAAATATACGCCGGAAAAAGGCGTTGAGATCATACGTAATAAAACTGAAAGTGAGGTGGACAATGAACCTTGTGACTGAAAAATGGGTTCCGGTGGTAAGAATGGACGGAAAGCCGGATTTTGCCAGTTTGATGCAGATTTTTGCAGAAGGCGATACATTTGCGGACCTTTCGGTTCGGCCGCATGAGCGGGTAGCGCTGATGCGTTTGCTTATCTGCATCGTCCAAGCCGCCCTTGACGGTCCGAAGGGTAAGGATGAGTGGAAAACCGCGCCTGACAAATTACCGGCTGCGTCAAAAAAGTATTTAGAGCAATGGAAAGGGTCGTTTGAGTTGTTTGATAAGGATAAACCATTTTTGCAGATTGTGGGGTTGTCGGTAAAAGAAAAAAGAGCAAAGTCGAACGTCAAAACAAAAATTAAAAATAAGGTCAAGGTAACTGGCAAAGTGGATAGTCCTGATTTGCTGACGCCAATTAGCAAATTAGATATTGCATTGGCAACGGGCAATAAGTCAACATTGTTTGATCATTATGCAGGCATAGATAGTGAACGAATTCTTGATGAAAAGCAAATTGCGATAGGGCTTATTACCTATCAGAATTTTAGTGCGAGTGGAAGAATTGGAATTGTAATATGGGATAGAGTTGAGAGCCCAGGAAAGGGTGCGAGTTTTCCTGCTCCTGGTATTGATAAGCTAATGTTACATACTTTTTTAAGAGGTAAAAACATATTGCATACTATTGCTTTAAATTTGTTGACCAAGGACATTGCGGCGAGACACTATGGCAAAAGCGATGTGTGGGGACGACCTGTTTGGGAAATGTTTCCTCATGGTTACAGTGATGACGACGCTTTGAATAATGCAACAAGAACGTATTTAGGGCGACTCGTTCCGATATCGCGATCAATTAAGATTAGGCGTAAAGAACAGGATATGATTTTGGCTAACGGATTTAAATATCCTTTATCGGCAGAGAGTTTCTATGAAACTAGCGCAACAATAAAAATTTCGAGGAATAAAAGAATTATGTTGAAAGTGAGTAGTAACGCAATTTGGCGTGAATTATCTGCGATTACGGTGAGAAATATTTCTGATAATAGCGGCGCACGAGGCCCAAGAGCATTGGAAAATTTACCTAATGGAGATTTTGACATATGGTGCGGAGGAATTGAGTGGAATGTAAATGGTGGATATATAAATTCCGCTGAATCCGTATATACTATCTCATCTAAAATGTTAACAGAAGAAGGACGGCTGCTCTATGAAGATAGTGTTAGGGATGCTGAGGTATTATCAAAAAAAGTAGGTCGGGCGGTGGAAGAGTATCGAAAAAATATAGATGGTTTTTGGGAAGCACGTGTTGATCCTAAAAAAAATAAAGACGCTTTTAAGATTGAGTATGCTCTCCATGCTAAAGTTACCCGTGCCTATTGGACCGCGGTAGAAAAACAGCGGTATTTATTAACGGCGTGTGTTGATGCGTTTGGGACAGATGGATTAGAGCCGGCGCGTCAAGTATGGGGAAAGGCCTTGCACAAGGCGGCACGGGATGCGTATACAGTCGCCTGTGGGCAGGAAACGCCGCGACAAATTCGCGCGTTTGCCTTGGGCTGGAAAAAGCTTTTTGCTGAAAAGAAAGCGGTTGATGTTAATGAAGAACAAAACACAGACGGAGGTGAAGAATGAGCCAAAATACAAAAGGAAGGCTGTTAAAGTTTCTGCGGGAATGCAGTGATCTCGATGACAGGGCAGCTCTTGCTAATTTGCGATGCGCGCTTAGGGATAAGCTTAAACATCGCGCATGGCCGATTCTTGCCCGCTTTGGGGGCATTGGCGATTATGCAAAAGAATATGACCATCATGCGAAGGTTGTACAGACCGTTGCAGGCTTGTTTGCGATGCATCCTAAAGGTGATTCTAACGGTGATTTTGGTTTAGCATGCAGAAATCTTATGCGCGATGACGAAAAGTTATATGACCCTAAGGATGTTGGGCCGGTTGGCAGGAGATTCCAACATTTGCTTTCATCGAAGACTGAGGAGGTCTGCGACCGTGCTATCCGACTTGCCCTTCGTATGAAAGCGCAGGATGTTCCGGTAAATTATGATGAGCTTTTTGACGGTCTGTTGTTCTGGGGTGATAAAATTAAGGCGAAGTGGGCAGGTAGCTTCTGGAGCGCTCCGAAGATGGAGGAGGTGGCTGAATGAAGTATGCGACTCGGATTGTAGTGGATAAATCGGTAGCGGCCAACCGGCGATTGTTTGAGCTTTACGAGTGGCATCAGGAAGCGTGGAAATTATTTCCCGGAAGACCACGAGATAAGCGGGATTTTCTTACCCGGCTTGATGTTGATGAGTATGAGTTTCGATTCACGGTTTTGTCTGGGACTAAGCCGCAAAAGCCGGATTGGTGCGCGCAGGAGTGGTGGAATGAGAAAGAAATGCCGCAATCATTTTTTGAACAAAAGCGATATTTGTTTAAGGTTCTGGCAAATCCGACTCGTACGCTTTCGCGGCGTGATCCTGCGGGAAATAAAAAGAAACATGGTAGTCATTATGCGATAACTGAGCAGGAGGAGCTTAAGCAATGGATTATAAGGAAGGGAGAGCAGTGTGGTTTTGTAGTTTTAGACGATCCTCAACTTGATATTTCACCACCGATTTTTCATCGGTTTTATAAGGAAGACAAGAAAATACAGAAAGAATACGAAGGTGGTATTGTCGGAGTAGAATTTAAGGGTGCGCTGGAAGTAACAAACAAAGAAAGTTTTTTAAAGGCAGTTCGTGAAGGTATAGGCCGCGCCCGGGGAGTTGGGTTCGGCATGTTGGTTTTAAAACCGATAGCATAATTAAAACAAAAGGAGATTTGCCATGAAACATTTAGAGCTTCACATTCTGCAGTCGTTCCCGGTGACATGTCTTAACCGTGATGATCTTAATTCACCAAAGACCGCGATTTTCGGCGGTGTTCAACGCGCGCGGGTTTCAAGCCAATGCTGGAAGCGTGCGGTGCGGGAATTAGCACAAGAAGCGCTTCCCGAATTTTTTAAAGGTCAGCGTGGAAGGTTGATTGTAGAGCCGCTTAAGGCCGCTCTTTTAAAAGAAGGCCTTGATGAGGCCAAAGCAATTGAGGCCGCAAAAGAGATCGCGGATCATTTAGCGACGTACGATAAAGACGCGGAAAAAAAGAATGGCGTAAAAAAGAATGGCGTAATAAGGGTAAAGACGGCATATTTTACAACTCAAGGCGAGATAAATAAATTGGCACTGGCTTATAAAAAGAGTGGCGATGTCAAAAAAGCAGTAAAAGAAATCAAACCTGAAGATTTAAAAGATGCGGCTGATATTTCATTGTTTGGTCGTATGGTGGCAAGTGATCATACTCTTACTGTTGAGGGAGCGGCTATGTTTAGTCATGCGCTTTCTGTCCATAAGGTCGACAATGAGATCGATTATTTTTCGACTAAAGAAGATTTTCCTAATGTTGATGCAGGCGCTGCCATGACGGGTACCTTGGAGTTCAATTCGGCAACCTATTATCGTTTTGCCGCGCTTAATCTCGACATGCTTTTTGATAAAGATCATCTTGCATGCCTTGACGCAGGAGAGCGGAAGAAGATCGTGAAAGCATTTGTAAAAGCAACTCTTGAAGCTGTGCCGGTTGCCAGAAGAAACTCTATGAACGGGGATGTCAGGCCAAGATACGTGTTGTGTGTTATTCGTGAAAAAGGGCATCCTGTTCAACTGGTTAATGCGTTTGAGGAGCCGATTTTCAGTAAAAACGGGCTTGTAGAAAAATCGGTTGAAGCGATCAAACAGGAATATAAATCCTTGAAAGAAAATTGGGCGTTATCGGCGGCAGCTGAAATCGAAATGCCTGAAAAAGGGATAACGGAACTCCTGTCGGAGGTAGAAAAACATGTCAGCTGAAACTGTTATATTGGTATTGCGGCTTGAGGGGCCTATGCAATCCTGGGGCTACGACAGCCAATTTAACCGGCGCAATACGGCGCTTTTTCCGACTAAAAGTGCGTTGGCTGGACTTTGTTGCGCTGCTATGGGACTGTCACGAGGATCGCGGGAGGAGAAAGAAGCTTTGCAAAAATATGCGATGGTAAAGCTTTTGTGTATCGCTGTGCCACGCCAGATAAAAAATAAGGATATCATGGTAAAGCGCATGCAGGACTATCATACGGTACAGCATACTGTGTCGGCTGATGGCACACCCAAAAAGGATGCTGTTCTTACATATCGGCAATATCTGAACGATGCTTTCTTCTATGCGTTTCTTGAAGGTGATAAATTGTTTCTTAAAGCAATAGCGGAAAAGCTGGTAAATCCTGTGTGGGGTATTTGGCTTGGCAGAAAAGCGTGCATCCCATCTGCGCCGGTATTCGCCGGTGTTTATCCAACAAGGGAAGAAGCCGCAAAAGCTCTTTTGAGTGGTAGTTCGCTTGAGGCGTTTACGCGCGTTCAAGAAGTAGATTCGTTTGGCGATGGCATCGATTCGTATATGGATCAGCCGGTATCATTTGAAATGTACGCAAGAAAATTTGTACCGAGACGAGTCATGTTGCATGAAGCAAAGACTGTGGATTAATGCTGGTGCGTAAAATATGAGTACAGGAAATAATCCTTTATTGCCGAAATTATCGCCTATCACTATCAAAGAACGTGTATCACTGGCGTATGTGGAGAAGGGACAGCTCGACGTACTTGATGGCGCATTTGTGGTCGTTGACGCTAATGGTGTGCGTACGCATATTCCGGTGGGCGGGGTAACTTGCCTTATGCTTGAGCCGGGCACGCGGATATCTCATGCGGCTGTTGCATTGGCGGCGCGGGTAGGGTGTCTGGTGTGCTGGATTGGAGAGGCGGGTGTGCGACTGTATGCCGCAGGTCAACCTGGCGGCGCGCGAAGCGACCGACTTCTGTATCAGGCGCGGCTTGCGCTTGATGAAGAAGCGCGTTTAAAAGTGGTGAGACAGATGTATCGCTTTCGTTTCGGCGAAGAGCCTCCAGCTAAACGAAGTGTTAATCAATTGCGCGGGATTGAAGGCGCGAGAGTGCGAAAGATGTACGAACTTTTTGCCAAGCGTTTCGGTGTTGACTGGAAATACCGCGAATATGATCCGGAGAAGTGGTACAGCGGCGATTTGCCTAATCGTTGTTTAAGTTCTGCTACATCTTGTTTATATGGAGTTACCGAAGCTTCGATATTAGCGGCTGGGTATGCTCCGGCTATTGGGTTTATTCATACGGGCAAGCCGCTTTCGTTTGTCTATGATGTCGCTGACCTGTTTAAATTTGAGACAGTGGTCCCGGTAGCGTTTCAAACAGCGGCACAGCATCCGGCTAATGCCGAGATGGCAGTGCGTCATGCCTGTAGAGAGGTTTTTCGTACGTCAAAATTGCTTGAGCGGATTATTCCTACGATTGAGGAAATATTGGCCGCAGGCGGATTGACGGTACCGGTTGATCCGGATTATACCATCGGCCCGGCAATACCTAACGAGGAAGGAATTGGTGATGATGGTCATCGTGCTTGAAAATGCTCCGGCGCGCTTACGCGGCCGGCTGGCGGTATGGCTTCTTGAAGTGCGAAGCGGCGTGTATGTCGGCGTATATTCTGTTAAGGTTCGGGATATGATTTGGGAGCATGTGAAGGCGGGATTGGAAGATGGTAATGCGGTTATGATGTGGGATGCGCCGGTAGAGTCGGGATTTGATTTTTGGACGCTGGGTAAAAACAGACGTATTCCCGTGGAGATGGATGGATTAAAATTAGTGTCTTTTACACCGGAGGAAAATCATTAAATACAAAACAATAATAGTTAATTTGGTAAGCACTTTTTTAGGTTACCAAAGGTTTAAAACAATAAAAATAGTTTTTAGAGCCATTTAAAGCGAAAATAGAAGTATGTTCCCCACACACGTGGGGATGAACCGCGTTATGTTCCCGTTTGCCACGGTAGTGCTGTATGTTCCCCACACACGTGGGGATGAACCGTTGACACGGACAGGGCATACGAACTGGACTATATGTTCCCCACACACGTGGGGATGAACCGAACAGGCTAAGGGGCGCGTTAATAAACTCATAATGTTCCCCACACACGTGGGGATGAACCGTAATCGATTGGCTTTGTATTTTTGCAGTCTTAATGTTCCCCACACACGTGGGGATGAACCGTGCTTTGCCTATTTCGTTCGGATTGCCTTTATATGTTCCCCACACACGTGGGGATGAACCGCCTCGTGTATCTGTTGGCTGAGATTAGAGTTAATGTTCCCCACACACGTGGGGATGAACCGAAACATGAGAGTATATTTGAGAGGTTTCATCTATGTTCCCCACACACGTGGGGATGAACCGCAGCAAACCAAGCATAGATACTAGGCTGTTTGATGTTCCCCACACACGTGGGGATGAACCGCATAATAGGTTTATAAGCAGAAGTATTCTTGTATGTTCCCCACACACGTGGGGATGAACCGGTGAAGGAGGTCTAAATGAGCAAAACAATAAAATGTTCCCCACACACGTGGGGATGAACCGTTTTATACTGCCTTGTGCCTCAAGGAGGGCTAATGTTCCCCACACACGTGGGGATGAACCGATTTGGCTAAGTATAAAAGTATTTGCAACTGTATGTTCCCCACACACGTGGGGATGAACCGAGTTCGGCAATAATATTGGCTATGCGCTCGGCATGTTCCCCACACACGTGGGGATGAACCGCCGGATAAGGAGCTTACGGTTGACACGAAAGAATGTTCCCCACACACGTGGGGATGAACCGCTATCATGCATTGAGAATATCCAAGGGGTTGCATGTTCCCCACACACGTGGGGATGAACCGGCATGATTATTTTCTCCTAATCGTTTATTGCGATGTACCCCACACACGTGGGGATGAACCATCCTCCGGCACAGTCATTGTCATAAACCAAGCATGTTCCCCACACACGTGGGGATGAACCGCGCCTGCGTATCTGTGCCTGACTTGCCGATGTATGTTCCCCACACACGTGGGGATGAACCGAGACAGGACTCCCCCGCCGAGGGTTTAATTCTATGTTCCCCACACACGTGGGGATGAACCGGTCAAACCTCCACCCGCATTCAGCCTTTTTCAATGTTCCCCACACACGTGGGGATGAATCGGAGTAGTTGAGGTCGCGCCCCGTCTGCCTGTCGGCAGACAGGATAGACAGGGGCGCGTGGATTGAAACTTCGCCTTTCTGGCCGTGCTGCGTCGAGCATTATCTTATAAAAGAAGGTTTGGCTTCCCACTCCGGAGGCTTTTAAAAACAGTACCGTAACTTTTTAAACATGGTATAATATTCCATTATATGAAAAGTCTTGTGATTTACTTTTCACATCGCGGCAATACCGCTTTTGTTTCACGGGCTTTTTACGACGCGCTCAAAAAACGCGGCGAGGCCTACCTTTTTGAGCTCAAATATGTAGGAGAAAAGAGCCTTCTGGTGCATCTTTTTTATCGTTTTTTTCCTTCCCGCGCGCAGCTTGCCACCGTGCCCACAGACTTACAGGATTATGACGTTCTGTGCTTAGGGATCCCGGTACTCGGGGGGTACCCCTCAAGCGCTATTACGAAGTATGTCCAGATGATCTCAAGTCTTTCCGGGAAAAAAGTGATTTGTTGTTATGTGTATGGTATTGAAGCCAGTGCTGACCATTGCAGCCGGTATATGGAAAAAATCTTGTCGCGCGCCGGCAAACCCACCATTATTGAAGCCTATGTTCCTTGGTATGACGTTTTACGGGAACATTTTATGGATAATATTATTGATAAATCTTTGAGTCAGTTGACTTCAGGCCCCACCATTTTTCAGGTTTAACGGAGCGATATCATCGACGATGAGACAAGAGTTACCATCTCGTTTAGAAAATATTCCCCTCTTTCTTGCGCAGTGCCTCCAGTATTTAAACAGCGCTTCGTTGCCCGAGAGCGATATTTTTGATATCCGGATATCGTTAGAAGAGGCAATCGTTAATGCAATGAAGCACGGCAACCGGTTTGATCCCGCGCGGACCGTTGACATATCGCTTGAAATTTTTCCTTCGCGCGTGGTTGCCGAGGTAACGGATAAAGGGGTGGGGTTTGACCATGCAATGATTCCCGACCCCACGCATCAGGACAATCTTAAAAAACCATCCGGGAGAGGTGTTTTTTTGATCAAACAGCTCATGGATGAGGTAGAATTTTTTGATTGTGGCCGCACGATAAAAATGATAAAATTCATCAAACAAGGAGGCGCGCATGATACAACAGGAAAAAGTTAATGATGTTTTAGTCTGCATTATTAACGGAGAAGTGAATATAACTACTTCCCCTGAGTTGCGTAAAGCCTTCGAAAAGATCATTCACGATAACCAGAAAAAGATCATTATTGATTTTACCCAGGTCACCTATATTGACTCGTCCGGCCTTGCGACGCTTATCGAGATGCTCCAGCGGCTGCGAAAAATCGGCGGATCGCTGCGCCTCGCCAATATGTCCCAGAAAGTAAAAAATGTTTTTGAGATTACCAAGCTCGCAAAACTCTTTGAGATCGCTGACACGCGCGAAGCAGCGCTTCTTAATTTTTAATGAGCCAGCATCTTTTGAAGCGAACGCAGTGAGTGCACAAAAGTGCGTCGGCGAATTATCCTGAGCCTGGCCGAAGGACGCGGCGAAGGGTAATGATATTTCAGCCAGCATCTTTTCCGAGAGTGAATGTGACTAAAAAGTGCGCACGCAGAAGTATCCTTACGATAATACGTATTGAGAATCTTGCAGCTCCGCAATCGTTATGATTTCTTCCATAGGAAAATTAATCATCGAAACACTCATTACCGCCCGAGACGTTCTGCGTCTTCTCATGAACATCTGCTATTGGATTTTCCTGGGGCCTGTCCGGAAAAAATTCGTTAAGCTTGACGCGGTTGCCTACCAGATGGTATTTGTGGGTTTGCGGTCCGTTGTCATCGTTTTTTTTATCACGGTTTTTACCGGAATCGTCCTTGCCATGCAGACTGCCTATCAGCTTGAAAAGATGGGCGCGGTGCTCTATGTGGCGTCTTTGGTCGCGATATCGCTCTGTCGCGAGCTAAGTCCGGTGCTCACCTCGCTTGTCGTCGCAGGCCGGGTCGGTTCGGCGTTTGCCGCTGAACTGGGCACGATGAAAGTAAGCGAGCAGATTGAGGCGCTGGAGACGATGGCAATTAACCCGGTTCGTTTTCTTGCCGCCCCGCGCTTCTTGGCGCTTCTGTTTATGCTCCCGTGCCTGACTATTATCGGGAATCTTTCCGGTATATTCGGCGGGTACCTGGTCGGCACTAACGCGTTGCATATTAACGGTGACCTGTATGTGCAGACAAGCTTTAAATACCTTGAATTAAAAGATATTTTTACCGGCCTGATTAAATCCGTCATCTTCGCGATCATCATCGCGCTCATCGGCTGCTACGAAGGTCTTAATACTCGCGGCGGCGCAGAAGGAGTGGGCCGAGCGACCACACGGAGTGTGGTGATCAGCTTTATCTTAATATTGTTAGCCGATTGTGTTGTTACCGCGTTCTTTTATTTCTCGAAGATGTAATGAGTCCTGTTTTTGCCTCTATTGATATTTTCGCAATTTCCTCCGCCGCAAAGCGGCGGGAAATTGCGAG
This sequence comes from Candidatus Omnitrophota bacterium, assembly GCA_043823745.1. Classification (GTDB taxonomy): domain Bacteria; phylum Omnitrophota; class Gorgyraeia; order Duberdicusellales; family 4484-171; genus JAQTOI01. The sequence goes on from JBDRAN010000013.1 coordinate 37,032, forward strand.
AGAACCTATCGGGTGCAAAAACAGGATGAATTATCCTTCGGGGTGCCTTAATATCGTAAAAATTTCGTTAGGAAATTTTTACGAAGCACCACCGAAACCTATTGGCCGAAGCCTTTCTGGAAAATTTCAGATTGAGAAATTTTCCAGATATCAAGAGGCGAGGGGCAGTATGTAAAGAAAACTTTCTTAATCTATGAGCTCAAAAGATTGCACCCCAGAGCCGATTATTTCGTTGCGGAATGTTTCTAAGTCTTTCCAGGGGAAAAAAACTATTGATAATGTAAGCCTTGATATTTTTTGCGGCGAAACCTTTATCATTATGGGTTGTTCCGGATCAGGCAAAAGCACCCTGCTGCGTCTTATGACCGGTATTCTCCGGCCCGACGAGGGAAGTGTTATCGTTAAAGGAACTGATGTCACCCGGTGCAGCCCCGATGAGCTTGATACAGTGCGCCGGTCCTTTGGCATGGTATTTCAGTACTCAGCGCTGCTCGATTCGCTTACGGTAGAGGAGAATATCGCGCTTCCCTTGCGTGAGCATACAAAGCTTGCCGATGATATTATCAGTATTATTATTAAGATGAAACTATCTCTGGTCGGGTTGCGCGGGTATGAAAAGCATTATCCTTCACAGATTTCAGGCGGCATGCGTAAGCGTGTTAGCCTTGCGCGCAGCGTCGCGCTTGATCCCGATATCGTTTTTTATGATGAGCCGACCTCAGGGCTTGATCCGGTGGTTGGCGGCGTAACCGATAAGCTTATCAAGGATTTGAGCGTCAAGCTTCGTATCACCTCGGTTGTAGTGACACACGATATGCAAAGTGTTTTTAGTATCGGAGACCGGATTGCAATGGTGCATAAAGGAAAGATTGTTGCCGTGGGTACATCGAAGGAAATAAAGAGCTCACCCGACCCCTATGTTCAGCAGTTCATTAACGGTAATCCCATCGGCCCGATAGACTTTTTTAAAGAGGATATTGCGATTGAGGAAGTACTTGGTCTTTGATTAACGCGAATTTACGCGAATTAAAAGCGCTAATTACCGCGAATACGAGGGGCAGTAAATAGTATTTTATATTAACGTATAAAAATTTTTTATATATTAGCGGTCATTCGCGTTGCTTAATTGGCGGCGATTAGCGTTTAAAAGGAGAAAGATGAAAAAAATCACCAATGAGTTCAAAGTAGGGTTCTTTATTATACTTTGTATTACGGGTTTGGTTTACCTAACCTTTAGCACCGGCAAGGTGCAAGTTAAAAAGGAAGGGTACCGTATTTATGCTGTTTTTGATGAGGTGGCCGGTTTGAACAAAAAAGCGCCCGTTACCTTAAACGGCCTTGAAGTAGGTAAGGTCGAAGATATCACGGTCGTGTATGATGAGGAGACGACAAAAATCAAGCTGACGCTCTGGCTCGATCAACGCGCCCGGCCGCGCAGCGATGCCGTTGTTTCCATAAAAACGATGGGCCTTATGGGCGAGAAGTATATTCAGATTTCCTCCCGCGCCGGCCGTGATTTTATTGCCCCCGGGGCCGTATTGACCGGCAAGCCGTACATGGATCTCGATGTGGTGATGGAGCAGGCGCAAGTCTTGCAGGAAGGTATCGGCGGCCTGACCGATGAAGTTAAAAAGCTTGCCGTCGCTATCAATGAAACGGTTGATGAAAACAAAGATGATATCAGCCGGATCGTTGAGAATATTGAATCGGTCACCAAGAACTTTGAAGATTTCAGCGCTGACGTTAAGATGCATCCCTGGAAGATCTTATATAAAACTAAAGAAGAAAAGGTAAAAGGGAAAAGGGGGGAACAATGAGACGGTTTCTTATTCTTTTTTTCTGTGTTGTATGTATTTGTTTTTCGGCATTCGCTCAAGACGTGAAAATTGTAAGTGTCCGCGGCAAGGTCATGGTTAAAAAAGACCCCGCTGCGGCCTGGGCACGCGCCAAAGCCACCATGGTTATTGGCAGCCAGGCTGAAATTAAAACCGACGCTAAAGGAGAGTGCATGCTCTCCTTTGATGATCAAATGAAAAATGTGCTTACCATAAAAGGTAATTCGCAGGTCGCATTACAAAGTATACAGCCGGTTTCCCTCAATCTTGCACAAGGAAAGGTATTTGCTTTAATTGACGATATCAAGCGCGTTGAGAAGTTTGAAATCCGCACCCCTACCGTGGTTGCCGGTGTGCGTGGGACTGGAGAATCGGTCGAGTCAAATAATCGCGGCAGTACCGTGAAGTGTTTTGCGGATACGGTGTATGTGCAAGGTCAAGGTCAGGAACAGGCACTTACCGAGGGCTTTGGTATAACGGGCGATGAGCAGGGGTCACTTGGCGCGCGTTTTGGCTTAAGCGATACCGATATGAATGAATGGAGAAATTTTAAGGGTGATACAGAGCAGCGTCGCCGCGACGCGTTACGTTTCGGCGACGGCGCGAATAATCCTGCCGGCGCAGGCTTAGGTGAGTTAAAAGGCGATCGCCGCGATGATTATGGAGATGCGGTTTTTGAAAATGATCGTCGGGTTGAAAAAGACAGAGCAGATGGTGGGTCTTCTGGTGGGTATCCCGGCCCCTAAAGCAGGGACATGCCTCTGTAACGATTGAATGGTTGGTGTCGCATGAAGTATGTTAAATTTTTGATTATTTTTTTATTGGTTTTCTGTCCGGGTATCGTTTTAGCTCAAACCGCAAAAATAATCGATGTTAAAGGCGATGTGTCAGTGAAAAAAACCACCGCCGGCGCATGGGAACAGGCGACCACGAATATGTTCCTGGAGCCCTCGGCAGAGATAAAAACAGGCGCAGACTCTAAATGTACGCTTATCTTTGATGATGCCATGAAAAACATTCTCACCGTCAAAGAGGACTCGCAGATTACCCTGACGCAGACAAAACCGGTCGACATCGCGCTCGCACAGGGGAAGGTGTTTGCGTTAATTAATGATATCAAAAAGGTTGATAAATTTGAAATCCGTACCCCTAACGCGATCTGCGGTGTGCGCGGCACCGGTGAGACGGTTGAATACACCAACGGCTCAACCATTGCCCAGTGTCTGCTTGATGTGGTCAATGTCCAAGGCCTTGACGCAAATGGCATCCTGCAGAAGGCACTTGAGCTTCTGGCCGGGCAAGGTGTGACGATAGGGCCGGACGGGTTTTTAAGCGCTCCCTTTGAGCTCTCGGACTTTGATCGTAAAGCCTGGGAAGATTTCTCGAATCATATCGAATATATGCAGAGCGTGGAGAATCAGGATAAGAATCCAGACGATAGCTTAACTGGCGATCAACAGGGTGGTTTTCGCGACGGTCTTCTTGAAGATGAGCGGCGTAACGCGCGAGAAGAAGCTCCGTTGCAAGAGCGTCTTAGCCCGTGCGCGTCTGGAACATGTTGACTGTCCTGGTATTTGAGTTTCTGATAAGGGTAAAGATTTTACGAACAACGGGGAGGGAGCATGAGGTCTAAAGCAATTATTATTAGTTTTATTTTTATGATGAGTGCGTTGTGCGCGCAGGCCGGATTTTCTCAATCTCAAGGCAAAACCACCGCAAAAATAATCGACGTCAAAGGCGATGTATCAGTTAAGAAAGCCACGGCTGGCGCCTGGGAGAAAGCAACGACAAATATGTTTCTTGATCCCCAGGCAGAGATAAAAACAGGCGCAGACTCTAAATGTACGCTTATCTTTGACGATGCCATGAAAAACATTCTCACCGTCAAAGAGGATTCACAGATTACCCTGACGCAGACAAAACCGGTCGACATCGCGCTCGCACAGGGCAAGGTGTTTGCCTTAATCGATGATATCACGCGCGTTGAGAAGTTCGAGATCCGTACCCCGACCGCGGTCTGTGGCGTGCGCGGAACCGGTGAGACGGTTGAGTATGCCAACGGTTCAACCATCGCCCAGTGCCTGCTTGATGTGGTCAATGTCCAAGGCCTTGACGCAAACGGTATTCTTCAAAAAGCGCTTGAATTGCTTGCTGGCCAAGGCGTGACGATAGGGCCGGAGGGGCTTTTAAGCGCACCCTTTGAGATCTCAGAAGCTGACCGTCGGGCATGGGAAGGGTTCCTAAGCTATATTGAATACTTACGCAGCATTGAGGAGAGCAATAAAACTCCCGAGGATACTTTCCTTGGTGATCAACAAGCCGGCTATCGTGATAGTCTTATTGAAGATGAGCGCCGCAACGCGAGAGAAGAGACGCCCCCGCAGGATGAAGGCCAGCCTTCTCCCAATGAGTAATAAAGGGTGTACATGAAATATAAAACTATTATCTTTTGCATCCTGTTGGTAAGTATATTATATATACCGCGTCAAGGCTTTGCTCAACCTCAAAGTAACGCAACCGCAAAGATTGTCGATCTTTATGGCGATGTGTCAGTGAAAAAAACCACCGCCGGCGCATGGGAACAAGTGACCACGAATATGTTCCTGGAGCCCTCGGCCGAGATAAAAACAGGCGCAGACTCTAAATGTACGCTTATCTTTGACGATGCCATGAAAAACATTCTCACCGTCAAAGAGGACTCGCAGATTACCCTGACGCAGACAAAACCGGTCGACATCGCGCTCGCACAGGGCAAGGTGTTTGCCTTAATCGATGATATCACGCGCGTTGAGAAGTTCGAGATCCGTACCCCTAACGCGATTTGCGGCGTGCGCGGAACCGGCGAATCGGTTGAATATGCCAACGGCTCAACTGTTGCGCGGTGTTTTCTTGGCGTCGTTAGCATTCAGGGCCTTGACGCAAACGGCACCCTGCAGAAGGCACTTGAGCTTCTGGCCGAGCAAGGCGTGACGATAGGGCCGGAAGGGCTTCTGGGTGCACCATTTAGTATTTCGCAAGCCGCCCGCAAAGCTTGGGAAGAAGATTTCTTGATGCATGTTGAATACATACAGAGCGTAGGTCCCAGCGGGATAAAGCCTCATCAGGCTTCCGCCGGTGCCCAGCCCCTTGACGGAAGTTCGATCTATGGCGGAGACGGAAGTATAGATGAGCCCAGACAAGAGATATATTCAGCAGAAGGAGGAGATGATGAGTGGTAAGGAGAAATGTATAGCGAAGATAACTATCATTGGATGTATGGTATTGGTAAGCCTTTTTTTGTTACCCGTGGTTAGTTTTGCCCAGGCGCAAGGTGACGCAAACGCTAAACGAACGGATGACCAGACAAGCAAAGCCTTTGACATAATGCAGATTCATCGGCTTCTCTTGCCCTATTCGTTCTCTCCGCGCGTTGGTGTTACGCTGGGGTATGACAGCAACGTTAATCTTGATAATGCGCGTAAGGGCGATATGTTTGAGGACTTTGCTCTCTCGATGCGCTTCAGTAAACCCTGGCTTGAAAACATCAAATGGTCTGAAGGCATTAATTTTACCTTTAACTACGATCTTGATGTCCTTAATTATAACCGGGTTACCGACGCGTCAAACATCCTTAATCATTTTGTGTTCGGTTTGAACAAAAAATACGGGCCGTTTACCGCAGGTATCGGCCATGACCTCGGAATTCTTTATTATCCGAATAATGAAGACGGTGATTTTATCTTTAACAAAAATTTTATCTATCTGCGCCAGAATATTTTTAAGAAATTCTATCATCAGTTGCGTTTTGAAGGGGGCCTGAAGCAATATACCAATAAACACGCGCTCGGTGATTCCCTGAATACGCTGCAGGATAAAAAACGTCACGATGACCGCTACAGTCTTGATTATAGTATCGGCGCAAACCTTACGCCGGCCCTCTTTGCCCGGTGGAACAGTCGATACACCGTTAATGAGTCAAACGCCATCTATCTTGATTTTTACGATTACACCGCGATTGAAACAAGCGCGTACCTGGAGTATCAGCTGATGCGCAGGCTCTATCTTTTTTCAAAGCTCACCTTTATGCATAAAGATTATTCCCGCACCGTGACCCTGCGCGACTACGAGCAGCGCGATAATTACTATGCGGGTCTTATCGGTGGAACGTATCAGCTTAATAAAAACAACGCGCTTACCGCGTCGTATACGCGCCGGCAGAATTATTCCAACGACCGGCTTGAGAAGTATTTCGAGAATGTCTTTACCGGCGGCTGGCAGTATAGTTTCTAATCGATACGCAGAAAAATTCAATAGTTCATAATAACGGCGTATCGATTGTCCCGCGAGGTTGGTAAAATTTTCTCGCTCGTCTTTCAAGCAGGAAATTTTACCATATCTAGCCGAGCAGGGATTATAGAGAGATTCCTGGCGTCTCGTTCTTCTAACCTTCGTAACGCATTCGCGCTTCTTTCCATGCTTCGTTGAGGCGTTATCGACCGGAATGCTTTATGCCGATAATTCTTTATGAAGTTCCTTAAAAAAATCCCGCTTAAATTCTGGATAATTCTTGCCGCGTGTACTATTGTCTTTACGGTGTCTTATTTCCGCCTTACCGCGAATCTCGAGCTCCTTACCTATGATTTTCGTTTGCAGTTGCGGCCGCCGCTGGCAACCCTCGGGGATATAGTTATTATTGAGATTGATGATTCGAGCGTGCAGGCGCTAGGGGTATGGCCTTTCCCTCGTGACGCCCACGCGGCACTCTTAAATTATTTACGGTATGCCGGTGCGAAAGCAGTTTTTTTTGATATCCTTTTTAGCGAGGACAGTTATGGGAGAAGTTCTCTTCCCCCGAATACCCATGGAGCCGTCGATTTTAAAAGCGAAGATCTTGATTTTAGATTCGAACAGTATATACGTGAAAGCGGGAATGTGTATTTATCAGAAGCATTTGAGATCAGTGAGTCACCGTTTCCTGGGTTACAACCGCCATCGGCCCGGCGCTATACCGGGCCAATACTGGCGAGGTTTAAACAATATATCCGTGGAGCAGGGCATATCAATACTATTACCGATGCTGATAGTAAAATACGTAGAATTCCGCTTTTTATTCGGTATCAAAACACTTTCGTGCCGCATGTAGCTTTAAAGATGGCCTGTGACGAGATGGGGCTTGATGTAGGTAAAGTAGTTTTTCACGGTCGCCAGGTCATTATTGATAAAAAGCTTTCTTTGCCAATTTCGGATAGCGCTTCATTTATGGTGAATTATCCCGCAGGGTGGGTGTCATCCTTTACGCATGTTTCTTATGTCGACCTGATTGAGGCTCAAAACAATCTGGTGCAGGGAGGAAAGCCTACCTTTGATCCCGCAAAACTTAAAGGAAAAGTCTGTTTTGTCGGTTTAACCGCAACCGGCACTCATGATTTAAAAGGCATGCCCTTTGAAAAGTTATATCCGATGGTTGGCCTCCAGGCCAGCGTTTACAACAGCATCATGATGCGGAAATTTATAACTGATATTGGGCCGCTTGCCAATTCGTTTTTAAATCTTATTGTTTTTCTTGTAAGCCTTTTTGTGTGTTTCTATTTTCTACCGCTCAAAGCTTTGTGGAGGGTTGTTATTCTTGCGGCTGTTTATTTTATTTCTGCCGCTGGATTGCTTTTTGTCGGTTTATGGATTGATTTATTTCTACCGTTACTCGTGATCGCGGTCACCTACGTTGTTCTTACGCTCTATAAATTCATCGAAGAGGTTCACAAGCGCCAGCTTATCGAAAAAGAACTTGAAATCGCCCATGCCATACAAGAAAGCTTCTTGCCGCGAGATATCACTGACCACGCCGACATTACAATCAATGCATTCATGCAGCCGGCAAAGTTTGTTGCCGGCGATCTCTATGATTTTGTAAAAATTTCAGATCATGAGCTCGGTGTTTTTATCGGCGATGTTTCGGGCAAGGGGGCCTCCGCATCCCTTATTATGGCGCAGACCGTTTCGCTCTTTCGTATATTCAGTCGTCAATACCGCGAGCCGCATGAGGTTATGAACGCGCTTAACCGGGAGCTAGCTGCGGTTTTGTCAGGGCGGTTTGTTACCGCGACCTATGTTATTCTCGATACTAAGGAAAAAACAGTACATGGGGTTTGCGCGGGGCATCTTCCGGTGCTGGGGCTTACCGAGGGTATGGTGTGTGAGTTTTTTGCTGCCGGAGGCCCGCCGCTTGGAGTTGTCGATACGGTTGAGTATGAGGCAGAATCAATAAGCCTTATGTCCGGAGAGCGGATTCTTCTGTATACCGATGGTTTGATCGAGGCGCGCAACAAGAAAGGAGAAGAGTACGGTATTGAACAGTTAAAAAATCTCTTCAGCAAGAATTCAACCGCTCCGGTAGCAGAGTCGTTACCCGCGATGATGAAGGAGTTTTTAGAATTCTGCCGCGATCTCCCGCAGTTTGACGATATCACCGCGATACAGCTCTCTTGTCCGTAAGCGCGAATTACCGCTAATCGAAAACGCTAATGACCGCGAATTTATAAACAAGAATTACCACGAATCGAATACGAATTCACACGAATCTCTGATTTGTGGGTATTCGTATTTATCCGCGCCCCTCTTCCTTCATCCCTCATTTTCATTCTTACCCTATGAGCCATGAGCTAAGAGCTATGAGCTTTCTTCGAGCCCCTTGACACCCTCCCCGGTTATGGTACACTCTATTTGAGACTAAGTCTCAAATATGAACGAGAACGATTTTTTTAGACAATACGGTATTCGAAAGACATGCCCCCGCAGCGATATTTTTAAAATAGTGTGCGTGATTCCAATGCGTCATTTTTCGGTCGAGGACATACGCGCGCGTTTGAAATCTACCGCCTGCGTTATTTCCCGAGCAAGCGCCTACCGCACGATCAATCTCTTTACGCGCAAAGGGTTTTTACACGCGACTGATCTGGGTGAAAACGTACGCCTGTATGAGCTGGCCCGGCCCGGCGAACACCATGATCATCTTTGTTGTAGTGCCTGTGGCGAGGTTATTGAGTTTACCCACAAAGGTCTTGAGGCCTTACAGGAGAGAGTGTGCCGCACCCAGGGATTTAAGCCGGCCAGCCATCTCTTACGCATATGGGGATTATGTCGGAAGTGTCAAAAGCGCACAAGGAAACCATGAAAATAAAACGAATCGCGATCGTTGGCGCCCCCAATGTGGGTAAGTCATCCATCTTTAACCACTTAAGCGGTCGCTACGCGACGGTTTCGAACTATCCGGGAACAACCGTAGAAGTTTTTAAGGCCAGCGCTCTCATTAAGGGTGTCTCGTGTGAGATTATCGATACGCCGGGAATGTATTCGTTGCTATCGTTAAGCGAGGAAGAGCGGATAACCCGGCGCATGATTTTAAGCGAACATTTCGACGTGATCATGCAGGTAGTCGCTGCGTGCGATCTGGAGCGCAGTTTACCGCTTACGATACAGCTCATCGAGGCCGGTCTCCCGGTAATTCTTGTGCTTAATATCATGGATGAGGCATCGCGTGAAGGATATGATATTAATATTGAAAAATTGCAGAGCCGTTTGGGTATTTCTGTGATTCCTACTGTTTCCGTGCGCGGCCGAGGCATGAAAGAATTACGAGAAGTAATTAGTGATGCGGCTCCCGCGTCCCGCAGTCGGCTTGTAACCTATTCTGAGTCCATTGAAGAGGGGGTAGAGGAATTACGTGCGTGTTTGAAAGGTACCTATCGTGTTTCAGTCAGGACCATCGCTACGCTTCTTCTTGAGGCCGATCCCGACATCATCGATTATGCGCGTTCCGCCGGCGAGGATAGTGGGTGTATCGAGCGTATAAAAAATAGGATTCAGGAAAAAAATGCGCAACCTTTGGAATACCTCGTACACGTGTCACTTAAAGTCAAGGCTCACGCTCTTGCTGGCAGCGTTACCCGCCATCGCGCCCGCGGCAGAAAGAAGTTTTTATATATACTTGATGATCTTACGCTAAAACCCCTCCTGGGGCTTCCGCTTTTGTTTCTTTTTCTCTATTTTGGTTTATATAAATTAGTCGGTGAATTTGGCGCGGGAACGGTCGTTACGCTGCTTGAAAAAGGATTTATGCATTATGTAAATCCGGCCTGCGTGAAGTTTTTTAACGCTCTGCCCTGGCCCGTTGTTTCTCGGCTTTTCGTTGGCGAGTACGGTATCGTGACACTCGGTATTCGTTACGCGGTCGCTATCGTGCTGCCGATTGTCGGTATTTTTTTTCTTGTGTTTAGTTTTGCCGAAGATACGGGATACCTTCCGCGTATGGGAGCTATGCTTGATCGGCTCTTTAAGCGTATCGGTTTAAGCGGCCGGGCCGTGATCCCGTTGGTGCTGGGGCTTGGTTGTGATACCATGGCAACAATGGTTACGCGGGTGCTGCCCTCGCGCCGTGAGCGTATTATTGCGACCTTCCTACTTTCCTTAAGCGTTCCCTGTTCCGCGCAACTAGGAGTTATTATGGCGGTTCTGGCGCCAAGGAAATTAGGGCTTCTTATTTGGTTTGTTACCATCACCATAATATTCGCGCTTTCGGGCTTTATGCTTAATAAAATCCTCAAAGGTAAAAAACCCTCGTTTTATATTGAGCTTCCGCCGTTGCGCCTGCCGCGCTTTGACAATATTATGGTTAAGACTTATACGCGTCTGGTGTGGTATTTTAAGGAGGTTTTGCCCCTTTTTATTATTGCAAGCGTTCTTATCTGGGTGGGTCAAATTACGAAGATTTTCGATTTGCTGCTACGCGCGTTGCGCTATCCGCTTGCGCTGATCGGTCTGCCCGAAAGCTTTTCACAAGTATTCCTTTTTGGTTTTTTCCGCCGCGACTACGGCGCGGCAGGACTCTATGATCTTGACCGCACGGGAGCGCTTTCGTTGCGGGAAGTAGTAGTGTGCACGGTTGTTTTAACGCTTTTTCTGCCCTGTATTGCACAGCTTTTGATGAATATTAAGGAGCGCGGCTTGAAGATGGCATTGAGCATCACTGTTTTTGTGCTTGTTTTTTCTTTTGGTGCGGGATTCTTGTTGAATAAAGTTTTACTTCTGGTTGGCTTCTAGGGCGCGCATTGCCGCGAATCAAAAATGCTCAGGTATGTCAATGATAAGTAGATATTTGTATCATGGAGGGTATACCCCTTGCGCCGGCATATCCAAAAATTTCTTGACTAAGGGTCAATAAATTTTCGGAAGCACTGCGGGGTTAATCCTTCCGGCGTTACGCCGAAAGGATTAAGGAGGTAGTAATGGATAAATTGAGCGATCGGGAAGAAGAGGTCCTTGAGTTCTTATGGATTGAGACACAAGAACACAAGAAAAAGCCCGGCCTTGACGTATTACGAGACGAGCCGGAACTTTCTTCGCTTACCGAGAAGGGCTTTCTTGATTTAAAGAACGAAGCGCTATTGACGGAAAAGGGGCTTGCGGAAGCGGCGCTGTGCGTGCGCCGGCATCGCCTCGCCGAGCGTCTCCTTGCCGATATTTTTGACGTTAAGGACCCCCTGATGCATGAGGCAAGCTGTAAATTTGAACATGGGCTCCACGCGGGGCTCCAGGATAATATATGTACCCTGCTCGGTCATCCGCGTACCTGTCCGCATGGAAAAACAATTCCGCCCGGCGCCTGCTGCAAGCAATTTGAAACAGTGCCTAAGCGCTTCATCGTACCGCTTCGCGAGCTTTCTCCCGGAGAAGGCGGCAGAATAAGTTATATCAGTACGCACGACGCTGAGGTTGTCCGAAAGCTTATTGCTATGGGGATTTTGCCCGGTGTTGGCATTGAGCTCCTGCATCGTTTTCCTTCCTTTGTGTTTCGCATGGGCGGTTCAACCTTTGCTATTGATCATGACTTGGCGGAGCATATTTTTGTCTTGGTACTTAAGAGAAAATGATGTTTAGATCACAGATTATCCGACGATCAAGATAGACTCCGTTTAGAACATTAGAATTTTGGTAATTGGATTTGAGATTTGTAGTTTTGTTGCACTGGATGCGTGGGGCGATTCATTAGCGGAAATTAGCGTTTTGAATTCGCGGTAATTAGCGTTTAAAAAAGGAGATGTATGGAGACACGCGTTGATTTAAAATTCTTACAGAACGATCAATTTGAGATTGTTGCCGCGACTAATCAAGTTACCATTACCGTGGATAAAAAAAAAGAAGGAGTTCCTGCGTCCGGCCCCAATCCTCTTGAGCTCTTTCTTTCAAGCCTTGCTTCCTGCGTGGGCGTGTACGCGCTCAGGTATCTTTCGAGCCATACGATATCTTTTTCAACGCTTTCGGTTCGTGCTACCGCCGATTTTTCACCGGAGCCGCCGGCGCGCTTAGGTAATATAAAATTGGCAGTTTTAACGGACGCGGCGCTTGAGGATAAAAAGGAAGTTTTCCTGCGTTTTATTCGTAATTGCCCAATTCATAATACGGTTATGCATACAAGTAAAGTGTCTATTGATCTAGCATAATTTTTGCGGGTTTGCTTTGATTTATACGTTCGCGGCGCTAAAACCGCGGCATTCATGCCGCGGATTATGTGGTGCGCCGCTCAGTATTCTGTCCACCAACCCCGGGTTTTGAGCCCGGGTGGGCTCCATTTTTTGTTGACAGTGTGTGTCTATAATGATACATATAATCCGTTCAGCCTTCTCTAATCATTATTTCTATGCGTTATCAAAAAAGCACCCCCAATCGTAAAGTCCTCGGATTTATTATATTCCTTATCGCCTGCGCCGGTCTTGTAATTTTTCATGAGCGCGTTATTATTACGCTCGCAAAAAAAAATATCGCCGAAGTATTCCCCGGCAGCTCTATCGCGATCGATCGCTGTCATTTTGAACCGACACATCTTTTGGCGTTCCAGGGTATTACTATCAAGAAAGAAAAAATCTATGATATTACCCTTAAAGAGCTGCGCATTGACTATACGCTTGTTTCTTTGGTCCGGCGCGCCATCGAGAAGGTTAGCGTGAGCGGCCTTACCGTTAGAATTACGACACCTCGCGCGTCCGCGCGTGCTTTGAGCCGCCACATTGCCTTAAAACCATCGGGCGCTTTAAGCGTTCGTAAGCTGGCCGTTACTGATGGGCGCCTGGATCTGCGGACTCAAGAGGTGCGCCTTGAGGCAGGCATATCATTGGGTGCTGATATTTCCCGCTTGCGCCTTGAGCATTTTACCTTCACGCTTGATTCGTTGACAAGCGGCGACGTGCATGCGGAGAATGCTTCCTGCTCAGGCGCGTATAACGAGGCAGGAAAAATTTTCATTCCGCAGGTGCGCTTTAATAAGATAAAACTTGCAGACGTCAGCGCCACGCTGCGCTTTACCGAGAGCGTGATCGCTTTCGAGCACGCGAGCGCGCGATTTCTGGGTGGAATGATTACCGGAGCGGCAACCGTAAAGGTGCCTGAGTTTAGCTATGTGATCGATCTGCACGGTACGGGTCTTGACGCGCAAGTATTTACTAAAGATTTTGAATTGGAGGACAAATTTAAGATGGTCGGTCATTGGGAAGGATCTCTGAAGGCTGTCGGCCGTGCCGCGGCGGTTACATTTTTTGACAGTAATTTTGGCGCGGTTACCCCCGGCGGTAATCTTGAAATTATCGATAAGAAGTTTGTGGAGGACATGGCGCAACGCACCAAAACGCCATCGGATATTTTACTGGAAAGATTCAGGGATTATCATTATAATAAAGGGGTCGTAGATCTTTCGCTTGAAGGAAACGATATGGTTGCCGGTGTTATTCTTGACGGAGAAAAAGGCAAGAGTAATTTCAAGATATACCTGCACGATTTCCTTAAAACATTACTTAATCAAATACAAGGAGGAGGTATCGCATGAGAGCATTTATGATGGCGATAATTTTTATGGCTGTAGCGATCCCGGGGTGCGCCAGGGTGCGCGTTGAAGCGCCTAAGGAACCTATCAAGGTTGACATTACGATGCGTCTGGATGTGTATCAGCACGTCGTGAAAGATATTGACGATATTGAAAGTATTGTTTCCGGGACCACGCCGCGCGCAGCCGGCATCACGCGTAAGGCATCCTGGCTTATTGAAAATGTATACGCCGAAGATGGTTTAAGTCCCGACGTTGAAGCGGCAGCCCTGCGGCGTAAAGATCGACTCCCGCAGCTTACTTCCTGGGAGGAGAAAGGCGTCATTGGAGAAAATCGAGAAGGTCTCGTTGTGGTCCGCGCCAGCGGTTCAGTTGACGCTCAGCTGGTGAGCGATGAAAACGCTGATCGCATGGTTATTTATCAGTGGATCGCCAAGAAAAACGGGACTTCGGTTGCAAGCGTCAAGGAGCTCTACGCGAAAAAGCTCCAGGAGACCGCGCCCAGCGGCACTCCCATTGAAGTCATGGATGGCGCAACTGGAAATTATGGGTGGAAAATACGTTAAGGATCCACGTAGTGTAAGGAGGCATCATGAAAGTGAACGTACTGATGATTGTGCTGGTGGCGGGTTCAGTTCTATTTTCTTCCGGTTGTGCGACGGTGCGAAAATACAAAGATTCTGATAAAGAAATCGCGCGCCTTAAGGCTGAACTTGAGCGCTGCAATGAAAGTAAAGATAAAGAGATTTCAAGCCTGGAGAGAGCAAGGAATGAACTCGCGCAAAGCCTGAAGCGTGAGCTCAGCGACTATAAAGCAAAACTCGAGATGACCGAGCGAGGCCTTGTTATTACCTTTTTGGCCGAGGTATTTTTCGATTCAGGAAAAGATGAAATAAGGTCAACGGGGAAAGAGTCTTTGAAGAAAGTCGCGCAGGTGCTTAACACGGAAGTTGTTGACTCAAATGTCGCTATTGAAGGTCACACCGACAATGATCCCATCAAGCATTCCGGTTGGAAGTCGAATTGGGAGCTTTCAAGCGCGCGCGCGCTGGCAGTGCTGCATTATTTCGTTGATGAAGCAACGGTCGATCCGCAGCGGCTTTCCGCAAACGGCTATGGAGAATATAAGCCGGTTGCTTCAAATGATACCGCAAAAGGCAAGCAACAAAACCGGCGAGTCGAGATTGTGATTCTGCCGTCCTTAAATAAGGTGAAGGTAGAAAAATAGCAAACCTAGTACTTAAAAACTTCATGAAGGCTGTAAGGATAGGGCTTACTGTTCTCATTATCGGCGCTATCCTTATGGCTGCCTATGCGTTTTTAAAGATCATCAATGAGCGCAAGATATTGCGTGAAGTGATCGAACGTTTGTCGAGTGATTCCCGTATTGCCGAGGTACTCGTGACCAAAGTGGCTGGTGAGCCTTTCGGGCAGAAAACATTGACAACGATTAAGTTCCTGGAGTATGACACGCACGGGAACCCCCTTGCTCCGCGGTATTTTACCTTCTCCGGTAATATTATTCAATTCCAGTCACTCGTTATTCGTTTCGACGATGCGTATGTCGCCGCGGGGCATTCTTTGAAAGGTAAGAGCGCGTATCTTTTTCTGAAGGTGTTTTCTCTCGGGTCTGACTCGGCGGAAATTTCTTCTATTAATGAGGTCAACGAGGTCCCTTCCGGTTATCGAACCGCAACGCGTGTGAGCGGTTTTGAAAAGAAGCTCTGGCGCCTTTTTTGGCTTTACGCGCTTGATCCTGCTATGGCATCGCGCATTGGCGTCAAGAACGCCCAAATTGAAGCTCCAGGAACGCGATTTATCCCGGGCATGCTCTATACCATCAAAATTGAACATGATGGAGGCATGCGTATCGATGCCAAAAAATTACCCGAGATTCTAGACGGCGAGCGCATCGATTTTCAGTAATTGCCCTATATACATTTTGGAGTCATGCTTAGGGTTCTTACGATCGCTTATATCAAGCTTCGTCTACTGGTTGGGGTTGCGAGGCTCGTATCGGTTACGTCAAACGTTAATCGTCTTTATTTTTATTAGTATTTTGACGCAACCGTTATACGAGCGACGTGACGAGCTGCACACTAGTGCGTCCCGCAGGGGACTGCGCAACCGTTGGACGTATAACGAGCCGATATAGCGTAAACACATCTTATAGAGAATACATATCCCACTAATCGCTATGCGCCATGCGCTCTGCGCTATATGCAACACCCGGCCGAATCGCACCCGGCGTCATTGAAATACGCTGGTAGTGCATAAAGCACATACTCGCCATTCCTTTGAGGCGAGGTATGTGCACTTTCTGTGCAATACCTGGCCACAATCGGAATGGCCAGTATGCATTTCGATGCAAGGAGGTCTTATGGCTACAAAGAAATTTAAACCTGCGCAAAAAATATCAGTTAACAATTTTATTCAATATCAGGCAGGATGCGTAGTAAGCCAGGAAATCATCAAGAAGCCGACCGGAACCGTTACGGTCTTTGCATTTGCTAAGGGGCAGGGTTTAAGTGAACACGTTGCGCCTTTCGATGCCCTGGTGTATATACTTGACGGTACAGTAAAGATCACCATTGCCAAGAAGCCGTTTGTGCTGACCGCAGGCTCGCTTATTGTTATGCCGGCGCACAAGCCCCATGCGCTTAGCGCCCTTACCGCTTTTAAGATGATGCTGGTCATGGTGCGTTCGTAACCGAAAAAATGCACGGTTCATAGGCATTTTTTTGGGTTAAGTCCTTGACGAAAGGACCCGGGAACAGTAGAATCCAGGGTGAGCAGGGCTCGTGGTGTGACAATAGGTTTATAAAGTAAGCTTCCGGGCGCCTACATACCGGAAAATTCTCTACGACAATTTTCCGGAGCGCCTCGGAAGTCAATTCGACTACCCAGCAGGGTGCCCTGTTGGGCTAAGCACTTTTTCTGCGACGGGGAGTCTTGAAAAAGCGCAAGTCTCATTGAGGAGTAATCAATGTGGGATTATACCGATAAGGTAAAAGAATATTTTAAGAATCCGCGTAATGTCGGGGAAATAGAAAATCCTGACGCCGTGGGCGAAGTGGGTAGCATTATCTGTGGTGACGCGCTCAAGCTTACGTTGCGTATCGAAAAAAACACCGAAAAAATTCTTGATGCAAAATTTAAAACATTTGGCTGCGCCAGCGCCATAGCTTCAAGCTCTGCCCTTACCGAAATGGTCAAGGGGATGACCGTTAGTTTAGCCGCAAAAATTACCAATAAAGATATTGCCGACTTCTTAGGTGGATTGCCTGAGGAGAAGATGCATTGTTCGGTTATGGGTATGGAAGCACTGGAAGCAGCTATTGCCAATTACCGTGGCGCGCCTTTGCAAAAAGAATTAGTGGGCGAGGAACGCATTGTTTGTAAATGTTTCAGCGTTACTGATCAGAAGATAGTCCGCGCCATACAGGAAAATAATTTACGCAGCGTTGAAGAAGTAACTAATTATACAAAAGCGGGCGGCGGCTGCGGGAAATGTAAGCCCGAGATCGAGAAGCTATTACGTGAATATTGGGATAAAGAAGCGACTAAGCACGTGATTCCGCCTCAAGTCGCGGCCAAAAAGAGCCTGACCAATTTACAGCGTATTTCACTTATCAAAGAGACGATTGAACGCGAGATCAGGCCGCACTTAAAAGCCGACGGCGGAGATATCGAACTTGTAGATATCGATCGCAACAAAGTTTATGTGAAATTCTTAGGTACCTGTTTAGGGTGTCCGGCTACGGGCATTACGTTAAAAGCGCTGGTTGAGACGAAATTGCGCGAGTTTATTGATGAGAGCATTGTGGTTGAGGAGATCAAAGAATGAGTCTTGTTTACGCTGATAATAATGCTACTACGGCTGTCGCGCCGGAGGTTTTTGAGGCGATGCGTCCGTTTTTGACTGAGCGGTATGGTCATCCCTCCAGCATGCATACTTTTGGCGGCGCCGTGCATCATGAGATTGAGCGCGCGCGCTCTAAAGTGGCCGCGCTCATAGGAGCAGCCGAGCCCTCTGAAATTATTTTTACATCCTGCGGCACGGAAAGCGATAATACCGCGATTGTCAGCACGCTGCGTTCGTACCCCGAGAAGCGGCATATTATTACGACAAAAGTAGAACATCCGGCAGTGTTAAGCTTGTGTCGATATCTTGAAGGCGTAGGCTACCGGGTTACCTATCTCAACGTTGATAATGAGGGGCTTCTTGATATCAATGAGCTTAAATCAGCGATTGATCCCGATACCGCGCTTATTTCGATCATGCATGCGAATAATGAAACCGGCGTGCTCTTTCCGATTGAAGAGATTGCCGAGATAGCTCGGGTGCACAATATTGTTTTTCATACCGACGCAGTACAGGCCGTGGGTAAAATTCCTTTGAATATGACGCAGCTGCCGGTTGATTTACTTTCGTTTTCCGGGCACAAATTGCATGCTCCCAAAGGCGTTGCCGCGCTCTATGTACGCCGCGGCACAAAGTTTACACCTTTTTTAATCGGCGGCCATCAGGAGCAGGGCCGCCGAGGCGGGACTGAGAATGTTGCTTCTATTGTGGCGCTGGGTGCTGCCTGTGAGCTTGCAGCATCGACCATCAACGAGGAATATACGCGTGTAAAAAAATTGCGAGGCGCCTTAGAAAATACGCTTCTTACCAAAGTGCCCAATGCGCGCGTTAATGGCCACCGCCTGCAGCGCCTTCCTAATACGACCAATATTAGTTTTGAGTTCATCGAGGGAGAGGCGATTCTTTTGATGCTTGATGAAAAAGGCATTGCCGCCTCAAGTGGTTCTGCCTGCACGTCGGGGTCTTTAACCCCTTCGCATGTCCTGCGGGCCATGGGGACGCCGTTTACGTATTTGCAGGGCTCCATACGTTTTAGTCTAAGCCGCTACAATACCGAGGAAGATATTAATTATATCATCGAGCATCTTCCTGCTATTATCGTCCGGCTACGTGAAATATCTCCCTACGGAAAATAACCACTGTCCGGGGTTTCCATGAAAAAAGATTTCAAGGCCTTTTTAAAATTGATTGACAGGCGCCGAGCGTATGGTTAAATACGCTTGATATTACTAACGGGGAGGCCGTTTATGCGGTCTGAGAGTCTCCGGTAAACGGAGTTACCCGACGAACCTGTTCGCCTGCGCTTTGAGCGAGTGGCGAAATCTCGACAAATTATAATTTGTCGGAATCCGGATAATGCCGGTGTAGGGAAAAGGACAGGTCCTTATGCCAAATGCGTAAGGACTTTTTTATTTAATGAGACTTGCCTTTTTTGCACCAGCAAAAAAGGCCTAGCCGAATTATCCTTAAACCTGGCCGGAGGCCGTGTCGAAGGGTAATGAGTTGCGAGGCAGTATCTTTTTTAAGAGCTTGATCGTCGGCAGGCGAGCGCACGATAGAAAAAGCACGCAGTAGTTTCGTGCACCCTGTTGGGTAGGAGAATTATCTTTAAAGTAACCTAGTATGCTGACAATCAAAGATTACAGTTTATATGTGGTGGTAAGTGAAGAATTCGGCTGCGGCAGAAACGCTTTTGAGATTGCGACTGCCGTTATTGCAGGCGGCGCCGATATTCTGCAGATGCGCGAAAAAGCTAAGTCCGCGGGAGCGCTGGAGGCCCTCGGTAAAGTATTAGCGCAGCTTTGCAAAGAGAAAAAAGTTATTTTTATCGTCAACGATGACCCGTATCTTGCGCGTCGTCTGGACGCCGATGGTGTGCATCTTGGCCAGGAAGATATGCAACGTTATAGTCTCCGGGGTATACGGGACATTATCGGCACCGGTAAGATAATCGGGGTGTCGACGCATTCAATAGAACAATTTGTTGATGCGAACATGACTGATGTTGATTACATTGCGTATGGGCCGATATTTCTCACAAAGACAAAGGAATATTCTATAGGTACTGCTGACATAGCAACGGTCGTGCAGTGCGCCACAAAACCTGTTTTTTTTATCGGCGGCATAGACCTTACCAATCTTGATGAACTTTTGTGCTATGGAGCAAAGAATATCGCGCTGATTAGAGGGATACTCCAGGCTCCGGATATTACGTTAAAGACCATGGAGTTTAAGCAGAAACTATTGGAAAGAAGTTGATTTTTACGACGTGTCGGAGTCATTATCCCTTGCGCCTGCATACCGGTTAAATTTCTGCAAAATTTAACCGGAGCGCGTCGGGATTAATTTAGCGACGTAACATTAGGGTTATTACCCCTTGCCTCTAAATATCTGTAAAATTTCTAAGGCCGAAAGCCTCGAGAAATTTTACAGAAAGGCTTCGGGGTTAATTTTTCCCGACTCAAGGTTGGGAAAAATTAAGGAGGTGCTGGAATGGTTATAAGAATAAACGGTAAAGAGGAGTGTATCGAAAAAAATATAAATCTCGCGCAGCTCCTGGCAGTAAAAAACCTGCAGCCGGAAAGAATAGTCGTTGAGCACAATGCTCGTGTCGTGGCTCACGCGGCGTGGTCGGGGATCACTGTGCAGGAACACGATACGATCGAAATTGTAAGTTTTGTCGGAGGAGGCTGATATGGAGGATGTATTAACGATCGCAGGTATTGCCATCAAGAATAGATTATTCGTCGGTACGGGGAAATTTTCCAGTTATCAGGTTATGCAGCGTGCGCTGGAAGCTTCAAGGGTTGAGGTGGTGACTGTCGCCCTTAGGAGAGTGGATATTGAGTCAAAAACCGAGAATATCCTCGATTATATACCAAAGCATTGCACCCTCATGCCGAATACTTCAGGAGCACGAACCGCGCAAGAAGCTGTTCGTATCGCGCGTCTTGCCAGAGCCAGCGGTTGCGGTGACTGGATCAAGATTGAAGTAATACGGGATAACAAATTCCTACTACCCGATAATTTAGAGACAGTGGCGGCAACCGAGATATTGGTAAAAGAGGGTTTTGTGACTTTTCCCTATATGAGCCCCGATCTTTCTATTGCAAAAAAACTTGTAGAGGTAGGAGCGGCAGCGCTTATGCCGTTGGGTTCTCCCATAGGAAGCAACAGGGGTGTCAAGACCAGAGAGCTTGTTGCGATCATGGTGAGTGAGATAAAGATCCCTATTATTGTTGATGCCGGCCTCGGTGTGCCCTCAGATGCCTGTGTGTGCATGGAAGATGGTTGTGCCGCGGTCCTGGTAAATACCGCGATTGCTTCCGCTAAAGACCCGGTGGGTTTAGCAGAAGCGTTTAGCTATGCAACGAGAGCCGGCAGGCGTGCCTATCTGTCCGGCGTTTCCTCTCCAGGCGCCTGTGCCCGGCCGTCTTCGCCGCTCACGGGTTTCTTGCGAGACGATTAAGCACGCCGTATTATGAGCTATTATAAAACTTACTCACATTACAAAAATATTAATTTCGAGGATTTTTTTCGCTCTGTTTCTCTGGGCGGTATCGAAGGGGCGTTGTCCAAGGAAGCACTCGATACGGAAGATTTTATCTCGCTTCTTTCGCCGCGTGCGGAGAATTATCTTGAAGCCATCGCACAGAAAGCGCATCAAAGGAGTCTGCAGTATTTCGGTAAGACAATCCAGCTTTATACTCCGCTGTATCTATCGAACTACTGCGACAATCAATGTTGCTATTGCGGGTTTAATGCTCACAACGCTATAGAAAGAAAAAAACTTTCTTTGGCAGAAGTCGAAGAGGAAGCGAAATGCATCGCGTCTACCGGCTTGCGGCATATTCTGGTCCTTACGGGTGAATCGCGGAAAGAGTCTTCGCCAGAATACATACGAGCCTGTATCCGGGTATTAAAAAAATATTTTGTTTCTATTTCCGTAGAGATTTACCCTTTGAGCGAGCAGGAGTATCGAGATTTGATTGCAGAGGGTGTTGACGGATTAACCCTTTATCAGGAAGTGTATGATGAATCAGTTTATTGCGCGATGCACCCTCACGGACCAAAAAAAGATTATTGCTGTAGGTTGGATGCTCCTGAACGTGGAGCATCAGCCGGCATGAGAAATATCACGATAGGCGCTCTGTTGGGATTACATTCCTGGAGAAAAGAAATTTTCTATGTGGGGCTCCACGCCAAATATCTTCAGGATAAATTTCCCGATGTTGATATCAGCGTTGCGATTCCGCGGCTTCAGCCGCACCTTGGGAATTTTAGAGGTCCCACCGCGGTGTCTGATCGCAACCTTGTTCAAATCATCGTAAGCCTGCGGCTTTTTCTACCACGGTCAGGCCTTACCCTTTCAACACGCGAGAGCCCCGAGCTGCGGGAAAACCTTATTTCGGTGGGTATTACAAAAATGTCTGCCGGTTCCATAACGCGCGTGGGAGGGCACCGCATTGATGTGCAGGCGCCAAGCGGTGCAAGTCAATTTGAAATTCAGGACACAAGGACCGTCGACGAAATAAAAGCAATGATAGAAAAAAAAGGGCATCAGCCGGTTTTAAAGGATTGGGTGCATATATAATGATCGAGGAGTTTTATTCAAATTTAACACAGAAGCTGGGCGAAGAGAATTTAAAAAAAGTACAGACGGCACGGATTGGGATTGCCGGCGCGGGAGGGCTGGGGTCGAATCTCGCGCTTAATCTTGTACGGGTCGGTTTTACGCGTCTTACGATTGTCGATTTTGATCGTATTGAACCCGGCAATCTTGACCGGCAATTCTATTTTTTTGATCAGATTGGACACAACAAAGTGGAGGCTCTTTCAGTAAATCTATTACGCATAAATTCGCGCCTTGAGCTTAAGGTTATTTCCAAGAAAATAGAGGCGCGTGATGTTCTTGAACTCTTTGGTGATTGTGACGCAGTTGCTGAATGTTTTGATAAAGCGGAGTTTAAAAGTATGCTGGTATCAAATCTCCTTGCGATGGATACTTTTATCGTTGCGGTTTCAGGCCTTGGCGGTATCGGTGCAAGCGATGACATTCGAGTGCACAAAGTAAAAAGGAATCTTGTTTTAATAGGAGATCTTACATCTGATATAAGCGGAAAGCCGGCCTTGTCTCCCCGGGTAAACATAGCGGCTGCTAAAGAGGCTGATGCGATATTGGAACATGTTATAGGCCTGGATATGAGCGATTTTAAGGAGATAAAAAAATCTCAAAAAAGAGGTTGACAAAGGATATTTAATAATGTATACTTTGTCTATCAATTTAGTAATGTATAGGAGATGGAATGAAGCTTCCGGCAAAAATAGAGTATGCGTACAAAGCGGTTTTGGAGTTATCACTGCGTTATAGGGGTGATAACCCCATACAGATACACGTTATTTCCACAGCGCAAAAGATACCGCGTAAGTTTTTAACACAGCTGCTGCTGCGCCTTAAAAACGCTGGAATTGTTTATAGTTTACGGGGAGCCAGCGGCGGTTATGTTCTCGCCCGGCCTCCGGCGCGAATAACTCTGGCAGATGTATTCAGCGCTATAGACGGGAATATGCTTGATATGTTTGAAGAAGCGAAGGTCACCAAAACAACGGATTCGGGGAAATTGTTACGCGTACTCTGGAACGATATCAATAAGGAGATATCCAAGCGTTTGAAAAATATCACCTTTGAGCAGTTGATCTCGCGGGTCCAGGGTCAGCAAATTACTTATCAAATATAGAAAGTATAGGAAAGGCCAGTTTTAGCTGGCCTTATTTTATAGGCTAATGATGACTAAGTCAATCATCTTTATTATATATTAAATAATACGATGGAACACCTAAAAGATCTCTGGTCAAAACCATTACCTGGCGCTTGTTCAGCTTCTTCCTGCACTTGATCATTATATACTTATACACTAAGAATATTAAGCAGACGATAGGCGCAGCACTTGGTATCGATATTGTGAAATTAATTCTCTACTATTTCCATGAGAGGCTCTGGAATAAGACGGCATTCGGTCGAATGCACAAAGAGGATTATCAGATTTAAGAGGAGGGAAGCATGAGTCTACTGGCCAAAAAAGCGGATTTAAAGGCTTTGGTTGAAACACTTAACTTTAAGGAAAAGGTGGAACGTTCGAAACAGCTTATTAAAGAAGCATATGAACGTTACGGCGATTCTTTGGTTGTGGCAAATAGCTTGGGAAAAGATTCAGTCGCGGTCTGGGACTTGGCTAAAAACGTCAATCCTAACATACGCGGTTTTATCGTCACCACACGTTTTAAGCCGCCGGAAACGGTTGACTTTATGAACGCAGAGGTAAAGCGCCATCCCGAATTGAAGGTTTATAAAAATGATAGCGAGATCGCCGAGAAACTTTATGAAACCAAGCCGGATCTATGCTGCGACATTCTTAAAGTTGAACCGGTCAAGCGCGCCATTGAAGAAATGCATGTGAGTTGCTGGGTCACGGGGTTGCGCTGCACCGAAGGTCGCACCCGCACTGATTTTCAGGAAATAGAGGAACGTGATACGGGGTTGATCAAGCTTAACCCTATCCTTATCTGGAAAGAGCGCGAGGTCTGGCAATATTTGGCACTGTATCAGGTGCCGGTAAATCCTTTATATGCGCAAGGGTATCGTTCGCTCGGCTGCGCGCCCTGCACCAAAATTACCAATGATGAAAACGAACGCGCCGGCCGTTGGATCGGTACCAGTAAATGCGGCGGAGAATGTGGGATTCATACCCGTCCGTTGAAAGGGAAATAAATGGTCATCGCGATCGTAATTATTATCGCTCTATTCCTGGCTTTGAACATGGGAATAAGCGGTTTTTCCGTAGCCTTTGCGCCTTCTTTTGGCAGCAATGTGCTTAGTAAAAATAAAGCGGCCGTGCTCTACGGCCTCTGTGTTATTGCCGGCAGTTGTTTGGTCGGGCCGCGCGTGGCAGAAACACTGGTGAGAAAAATATCATATTCTCAACTGAGCCTTTTTTCAGGTGGGATAATACTGGCGTCCTGTGCTGCCACCATGTTTCTCAGTAATTTGTTGAAAGTGCCGCAATCAACCAGTTTTGTGACGGTAGCGAGTTTTGTTGGCGCAGGCTTATTTCATGGAAACGTCAACTGGCATACCGTAGGGAAGATCGTGATATTTGCTATCATCTTCTCGTTGGTATCGTTTGCGCTTACTATTGTTATCAAACGTAAAATCTACCCGCCCCATCCAGGTAACCTGAGGTTTTATGAGAATTTCTTTATCCACCGGGAAAAGTTTAAGAAATTCATCATTTTCCACGACATGTACGCCGGTTTCAGCGTCGGGACAAATAATGTTGCCAACGTAGCGGCGCCTCTTTTAGGATTTTTAGGAATGGGTAACCTTTTTTGGTTTTTGGTAATGAGTCCCCTGTTCGGTGTGGGGGCATACCTGGGTGGCGCGCGCATGATTAACTCTGTCTCGAAAGAAATCATACCGGTTGGTGAATTCTCGGCAAGCATTGTATCGTTTATTACCGCTACGTTTGTGCTTATTGCGTCGCTGCTTGGATTACCGACACCCTACGTGCAATTTACGACGTTTTCTCTTTTGGGGATAAGTTGTGTAAAAGACGGCTTTAAACATACATCAGAAAAATCGATCGTAAAACGAATTTTATGGGTATGGGTTTTAGTCCCTTTTTTTACCGGCTTGTTAAGCTTTAGTTTGCATTTTATTTTCCGTAATTATGTGTAATAATCGTAGGAGGAAAAACCGTGAGCGAATATAATACAGATATTACCGGGAACATATTAGAGGCAATCGGGAAAACTCCCTTGGTGAAGCTTAACCGTATTGTCGTTCCTGGTATGGCACAGGTGCTCGCGAAACTGGAGTTATTAAATCCCGGTGGAAGCGTAAAAGATAGGATTGCCCTTGCTATGGTTGAGGATGCTGAGCAAAACGGGATTCTTAAGGCCGACTCGGTAGTAATTGAACCGACGAGTGGTAATACCGGAATAGGTTTAGCGATGGTATGTGCGATTAAAGGCTACCGATGCATTATTGTAATGCCGGAAACGATGAGTTTAGAGCGAATGTATATATTACAAGCGTATGGCGCAGAAGTCGTGCTTACGCCAGGCAGCCAGGGGATGAAAGGGGCGATAAAGAAAGCAGAGGAGCTTTATAAAAAAAAACCTCATTCTTTCATACCGCAGCAGTTTAAACATCCGTCAAATCCCAAAGTGCATAGAGAAACCACCGCAAAAGAAATCCTTGCACAGACCGGCGGTGAGCTTGACGTTTTTATTGCCGGTGTGGGTACGGGTGGGACAATAACGGGAGTAGGAGAAGTTCTCAAGAAGCATAACCCCGAAATTAAAATTATCGCTGTTGAGCCGGCGGAAAGCGCTGTTTTGTCGGGAGGGAAGCATAATCCTCACAAAATTCAAGGTATCGGCGCGGGGTTTGTCCCAGAGATTTTGAATAGAGATATTATTGATGAAATTATTACGGTAAGTGATCAGGATGCCTATAGCAGTGCAAAGTTATTGACAAAAAAAGAAGGTATCTTTGGTGGTCCCTCTTCCGGCGCGGCCGTTTTTGCCGCGCTCAAGGTTGCCAAAATATTGGGTGAAGGTAAAAGAGTAGTAACGGTTTTTCCTGACACCGGAGAAAGATATTTTTCTATGACGCAGTACTTTGAGTTTTAAGATATACGTCAGTGAAAAAATCTAAAACAAAAATGAACGTATATTATCCTATAGCCATCAAGTTAAAAAACCAGCACGTGGTAGTCGTCGGCGGCGGCCCTGTTGCAGAGCGTAAAGTAGAAAGCCTGTGTGTAGCAGGTGCATCCATCACGGTGGTTGCGCCTTGCGTCACCGATACGCTTAAGCGTTTAGCGTCAAAGAGAGCGTTAACGTGGATTAGCCGTTCGGTGAGAGCAGACGATCTAACAGGTTCACGAGTGGTGATCGCAGCTACTAATGATAGGGTAGTGAATAAAAAAGTGCGCCAATGGGCGAAGAAGAAAAATATCCTGGTTAATGTTGTGGATAACCTAGACTTGTGCGATTTTATTTCACCGGCAATTATCCGCACCAAGAAAGCAATCGTCACGGTTTATACCAACGGGAAAGACCCGATCTTGTCGCGGGATTTGAAAAATTTCTTACAGGAGCACCGGAATGAATTTCTATTGTATCGGCGTAAGCTTAAACAGCGCATCGCTTAATGAGCGCGAAGAGATCTACCGGCAGAGAGAACGTATTGAGAAGTTTTGGTTACGGGAAGGCGCGCATAGCGCGATTCTTGCAACCTGTAATCGTTTTGAGATTTACGGGGTTGATAGCGACTCCCGTGCGCAGGAGCTCTGTGCGTGTTTTAGCCGGGCATTTCCCCTGTTTATGAAAGGATATTTTTTACATGGCTGCGCGCCGGTATTTAAGCATGCGCTGACGGTTGCCAGCGGCCTTGACTCACAACTGAAAGGCGAGGCGCAGATACTCAAGCAGGTTTCGGTATGGATGGCTCACGATGATTTTCCCGGCGTGCTTGGCGACTTATGGCGTCAAGCCTATCAGGCCGCGCGCCTGATCCGTCGTCGCGCAGGGCTCGATACCATCGAACATAACATTGCCACCCTTGTTTTTGCGGACCAGGCAGCATACCGGCCGCAGAGAGCGGGCTATACGGTGGCGGTGATCGGAACAGGCAAGCTCGCCGAGCTTCTTGCGTTGCATAAGCCGCCAGAGGTAAGCCTTATCTTTGTAAGCCGTAAACACCAGCGCAGAGCGTATGACTTGGCGCGTTCCTGCAATGGTACCGTTGTTAATTTTAGCGAAAGAAGTGCATTATTTGGCGCGATCGATATGCTCGTGGCTGCTTCAGCCAGTCCGCATTTTATTATACGAAAGGAGATGTTTGCGGCAATGGCTTTTCGGCGCACGCCGCTTTTTCTGTATGATCTCTCGCTTCCGCGGCAGATTGAGCCGGAAGTCGGGTGCGTTAAGAATATTATTTTAAAAAATCTTGATGATCTGAGCCCGCTTTTTGAGCGTTCGAACGTCGATGTACAGCCAAAGCTTACGTACGCAAAAGTCTTGATTGAGGCTGTAGCTCGTACTCATCAGAGATATTTTTATGCAGAACATTTTAAAATTAGGGACTCGAGGGAGCCCGCTTGCCTTGCGGCAAGTTGAAGAATTTAAATCTTTGTTTCCTGTTGGCCGTTTTGATACGGTGGTGGTTGATACACAAGGAGACAAAGATAAGGTGACGCCGCTTTCACGCGTCGAAGGCTCTGATTTTTTCACCCGTCAGATCGATGAGGCTCTCCTGGCCGGAACCATTGATTGTGCGTTACATAGCAGCAAAGATGTGCCGGATATTTTGCCGCGGGGTTTAAAACTTCTTATCGAAACGCGATCCATAAGTCCGTTTGACGCGCTGGTATCATGCGGCAACTATTCTTTGGTAAAGCTTCCCCGATCCAGCCGCATTGGCACGAGCAGCATTCGACGCAAGGCT
This sequence comes from Candidatus Omnitrophota bacterium, assembly GCA_043823745.1. Lineage (GTDB taxonomy): Bacteria > Omnitrophota > Gorgyraeia > Duberdicusellales > 4484-171 > JAQTOI01. The sequence goes on from JBDRAN010000013.1 coordinate 65,093, forward strand.
CAGATTTCAGAAATCAGGCCTGACTTAGAAGTTGTCGAGATCCGCGGCACGATCGAGGAGCGCTTAATATTGCTTGATGTTCGGCGCATTGACGCGCTTGTTGTTGCGCACGCCGCCCTTATGCGGCTTGGCCTTCTGGCGCGCTGCGCGGAAGTTTTACCGCTTGATATTTTCCCGACGCACCCTAAGCAGGGAAGCTTAAGTCTTATCACTCGAGAGGATATATGCGAAAAGGTAAAGTCTATATTATTGGCGCAGGGCCCGGCGACTGGGAATTAATCAGCGTCAAGGGTTTGAGCAGGCTCAAAGAAGCAGAGGTCATTCTTTATGATTTTCTCGCTTCCCGAAAGCTCCTTTCTTTTGCCAAAAGAGGAGCTGAAATTATCTGCGTGGGTAAAGCCGACGGATTGCATATTCTTGAGCAAGAAGAAATCAATAAGCTACTCGATAAAAAAGCGCGGCAGGGAAAAATTGTCGCGCGCTTAAAAGGCGGAGACCCTTTGCTTTTTAGCCGCGGCATTGAAGAAGCGCTTTATTTACAGAAGCGCGGCATTCCTTTTGAGATTATTCCGGGGATCACATCAGCCTTCGCCGCTCCGGAAAGTTTCGGTGTCCCGTTGACGAAACGAGGAACGATCTCTTCGGTCGCGGTTATCGCCGGAAGGCGAAGTGACGGTAAGCCGATAGAGGCGCCCGCATGCGGCACACTTATTTATCTTATGGCAGTAGGGAATATCAAAAACGTGGTGAACGCTATTCTAAAATCAGGAAAAAATAAAACTACATCTTGCGCTTTCATTGAGCGGGGTACTACCGATAAAGAGCGGATTATAACAGGAACCCTGGGAACGATAGTTCGCAAAACGAACCAGCGCGCCTTACGCGCGCCGGCAGTGCTTGTTGTCGGCGAAGTTGTTAAATACGGAAAGAGGCTCTATGCGGACAAATATACGAGTTCGTGATTTAATCTATCCTTACTTTGTAATGCGCGGACACAATAAGAAAGAGCGCATTAAACTTTTTCCCGGAGTTTTTAGATTTTCAATTGATCGGCTGATTTCTGATATCGCGGGTATAAGAAAATTAGGAATAGATAAAGTTCTTTTGTTTGGTGTCGCAGAAGAGAAAGATGATAGCGGTATAACTGCGTATACGCCTAACACTATTGTTGCTCAGGCTATCCGCGTAATTAAAAAAGAGTTTCCCGATACGACGGTGATTAGCGACGTTTGCTTGTGCAGCTATACCCGGTATGGGCATTGTGGGATTATTAAGAGAAGTCCACAGTCCATAGTCCATAGTCGACTGAAGAAAGAAAAACAATTCGGTTTTTTTATAGATCAGGCGAAGACCCTTGAGGTGTTGTCGAAGATCGCTCTTTGCCATGCAGAGGCGGGCGCTGATTGGGTAGCGCCGAGCGCCTGCGCGAGGGGGCAGGTGGGAGCGATACGCAGAGCTTTTGATGCCAACGGTTACAAGGAAACAAAAATTCTAGGGTATTCGGCGAAGTTTGCTTCCAGTTTTTATGGGCCATTTCGTAATGCCGCAAGTTCCGCACCTGGCTTTGGCGACCGGCAGAGCTATCAGTTAAGTTTTGCAGATTCCGAATATGCGATCAAGCGCATAGTTTCTGATGTTGAAGAAGGAGCGGATATGGTCATGGTAAAGCCGGCTCTTGGCTACTTAGATATTATTAAGGAAGCCTCGTTGCGACTCAAGAAGCCCTTGGCTGCGTATAATGTAAGCGGAGAATACGCGATGGTAAAAGCGTATGTTCAGCGTATAGCGGATAGCGTAGAGCGTAGAGAAGCCGAGAAAAAAATAGTTTTAGAAATACTTACCGGAATAAAAAGGGCGGGTGCGGATTTAATCATTACCTATCACGCGAAGGATGTTGCTAGATGGTTGATGGTGTATAGTTTATAGTAAGAAGGAGGAGAGGGTATGTTTAGCTTTGAGAGGCTTGACGTTTGGCAAAAGACTCGCGTATTTTCGAAAGAAATTCATAAAGTCACATCCCTTTTTCCAAAAGAGGAACAGTTTGGTTTATCTCAGCACATTAGAAAAAGTACAATTTCCATTGTTTCTAATATTGCAGAGGCAACAAGTAGATTTGGTGATACGGAGTTTAAAAGATTCATTGAAATAGCAATTGGTTCTTTGTATGAAACGATAAGTCAATTATACGTAGCTTTTGATAATGATTATATAGCAAAAGAAGTTTTCGATAAATTTTATTCTGAGGCAGAAATTATAGCCAAAATGCTGAGTAAGCTTTCAAAGGCAAGAAATAAAAAATGACTAGCCATAAACCATCAACTATCAACGATAAACTATTCAGGCAAGCCAAGAAATATTTGGTTGGCGGGGTAAATAGCCCGGTGCGTAGTTTTCGCGCTGTTGGCGGTAAACCGCTGCTCATGAAAAAAGGAAAAGGCGCAAAGGTTTACGATTACCAGGGTAATCGATATATCGATTATGTTCTAACTTTTGGCGCGGCAATGTTGGGTCACGCGCATCCTGCGGTTACTGGCGCAGTTGTGCGCGCCGCAGGGCAGGGTTTTGGTTTTGGCACCACACATAAAACTGAAATAACGCTCGCCGCAGCGATACAGCAAGCCATTCCCTTTATTAGAAAGATACGCTTTACAAACTCAGGCACTGAAGCAGTTATGGGAGCGATACGCGTAAGTCGCGGGTTTACCGGAAAAGCCGCCATACTTAAATTCGCGAATTCTTATCATGGCCACGCGGATTATCTCTTGGCAAAAGCCGGCTCAGGACTTGCAACCTTGAATATCCCTGTCAGTGCCGGTGTACCGCGCGATTTTATTAAGCATACGCATATCGCGCCTTACGGCAACACAGAGGCGCTTAAGAAAACTTTTAAAAAGTATGGTAAGCGCTTCGCAGCAGTTATTGTTGAACCGGTTGCCGGTAATTTCGGCGTCATAGCGCCTGATCATTTATTCTTGCAGACCTTGCGCTCACTTACCCGGGAGTATAAAGTGGTGCTTATTTTTGATGAGGTTATTACCGGCTTTCGTTTCCATTATGGCGCGATCGCCCAACAATTAAACATCACGCCGGATCTGATCTGTTTAGGAAAAATTATCGGCGGCGGCCTTCCCATTGGTGCCTATGGCGGTAGCGAAAAAATCATGCGCTTTCTTGCTCCGGCCGGCCCGGTCTATCAAGCTTCAACCTTTGCCGGAAATCCTCTGGTGATGCGGGCCGGCGCCAGTGCCTTGAGCGTACTTCGTAAAAATGCCGCGGGATATGCGAGAATCAATGCGTTTACTATGCAACTGGTGACAGGCCTTACGCACGCGGCTCGTGCCCAGGGTGTAGACCTTGGCCTTAGGCATTATGGCAGTATGTTTAGCCTGCGTTTTAAGAATCCTGGACAATTTAAGGTATTTTATAACCATATGCGTCAGGCAGGAGTATTCCTTGCTCCGTCGGAATTTGAGGCAAACTTTGTGTCATTTGCACACACACACGCAGATATCACATATACGATATATGCAGCGCAAGAAGCGTTTAAGAAGTTATGATTACGTCAAATAAGAGAGGGGTATATGCCGGAAACGATTGATTATGATGCTTTAAAAAAACGGGGATTCTTGCGGCAGAAGCAAGAAGGTTTTTTTCTCTTGAGGGTAAGAATGGCGTGCGGAAATTTTAGCCTTGCTTGTCTTGAGAAGGTTATTGAAATTGCCCGCGTGTATGGCCGCGGTTTTGTGCACACTACCACGCGCCAGGGCATAGAGATCCCTTTTATTAAATTCGGGGATATCGCTATGGTTGAAACGGAAATTAAAAAGGCGGGGATTGAAACCGGGACTTCCGGCCCGCGACTGCGTACCATGACCTCGTGCCCGGGGAATAACTGGTGCAAATCGGGCTTGGTGAATACTTCCGCTCTCTATGAACGTATCGAAAAAGATGGTATTCGCTGCGCCATGGATTTGCCTCATAAGTTTAAGATTGCTATTTCCGGCTGCCCGAATACGTGCACGCGCGCCCAACAGAGCGAAATCGGCATTCATGGCCAGGTTGATATAGCGTCGCCCGATAAGCATATCGGCTATGCCGTGTATCTGGCCGGTTGCGGTGGAAAGACCCCGCGTACGGGTTTTAAGCTCGATAAAATTTTCAGCGAAGATGAAGTTCTTGGCCTTATCGAGCGTGTGGTGGCTTTTTTTAAGGCGCACGCTAAACCCCGTCAGCGGCTTGCGCTTTTAGTTGAAGAAATCGGGAAAGAGAGGTTTTTGCAAGAGGTTATGCGCTGATTTTTTGGTGATAGGTATCCTAAAGATGGAGGTGTGCATTGGTAAAATTGTTATTGTGAGTTAAGGGATTTTGAGGGATAATACTTCAATTCAAGATGTATCTTTTGGGTTTGATTAGCCTGGCTTCCGGGCGCCTAGATACTCGAAAAATCTTTTACAACATTTTTCGAGAGCGCCTCAGAAGTCAATTCTCCCCATTTTGCACCCGATAGGTTCTCTCGCAATTTCCTTGCCGTTCCCCGGCAGGAAATTGCGAAAATATCAATAGAGGCAAAATGGGGATCATTGAGGAGGAAAAATGAGTAAAATTGATTCAAAATTAAAGGTTGAAACTTTAGCACTTCACGGAGGCCAGGAACCTGACCCTACGACCGGCTCTCGCGCCGTTCCGATTTATCAAACCACTTCGTATCAGTTTAAGAGTACGGAGCATGCTGCCAATCTTTTCGGTCTAAAAGAGTTCGGTAATATCTATACCCGGTTAATGAACCCGACCACGGATGTGTTTGAGAAGCGTATTGCGCTCCTGGATGGAGGTGTCGGCGCCTTGGCGGCTGCAAGCGGCCAGTCAGCGATCATATTGGCGCTTCTTAATATTGCACAATCCGGAGATGAAATCGTGTCTGCAGACAATCTCTACGGCGGAACGTATAATTTATTTCATTACACATTTCCGCGCCTGGGCGTTACGGTTAAGTTTGTGAAGTCAAATGATCTTAAAGCTCTACAAGCTGCGATCACGCCTAAAACAAAAGCAGTCTACGCCGAATCAATAGGAAATCCAAAGCTTGATGTCGCTGATCTAGAAGGGATTTCAAAGGTCGCGCATAAAAACGGCATACCATTTTTGCTCGATAATACGGTTTCTCCGTATCTTCTGCGGCCGATTAACTTTGGCGTGGATATCGTGGTTTATTCTGCGACTAAATTTATCGGTGGCCACGGCACAAGTTTAGGCGGCTTGATCGTTGATTCCGGAAAGTTTGATTGGACGAATGGTAAGTTTCCTTTGATTGCTGCAGCTGATCCCAGCTATCACGGAATCAATTTTGTGGAAGCCCTAAAACCGATGGGTAATATTGCCTATATCATTAAGGCGCGCGTTACGCTTCTGCGCGATTTAGGCCCGGCGCTTTCGCCCTTTAACGCGTTTCTATTTTTACAGGGCCTTGAGACCCTGCATTTGAGAATGCCGCGACACTCCGAGAACGCGCTGGCAGTTGCCGAGTATCTGTCAAAACATAAAAAAGTTGTCTGGGTAAATTATCCCGGGTTGGATAATAGCCCGGAAAAAGAACGAGTCAAGAAGTATCTTACAAAAGGTTCTGGAGCGATCCTTGGTTTCGGTATTAAAGGCGGGCTTGAGGCAGGAAAGAAGTTTATTGATTCTCTGGAACTCATCTCGCATCTTGCTAATGTCGGTGATGCCAAGAGCCTTGCGATACATCCGGCGACCACGACGCATCAGCAGTTAAGCGCGAGTGAGCAGTTGGCCACCGGCGTTACTCCGGATTTCATCCGGCTTTCGATCGGCCTTGAGCACATTGATGATATTATTGCGGATATTGAGCAAGCACTATCAAAAGCGGCATAGCCGCTTTTGAGCTTTAGGTTCTAGGTCTAAGGCTCCAGGCAAAAATAGTTTTTAGTTTCTGCCTAGAGCCTACACCCTTGAACCTGGAACATGTGGCATATGTGTCGATTATGAATAGGAGGTAACCATGTCACGAATATTCCAAGACATAACCGAAACCATCGGTAATACTCCTTTGGTAAAAATAAACAAAATTTCCGAAGGATTACACGCTACGATTCTGGCGAAGCTGGAATTTTTTAATCCGGTCTCAAGCGTTAAAGATAGAATCGGCGTGGCCATGATTGAGGCCGCGGAAGCTGCGGGGCTACTTAAGAAGGATACGGTTATTATCGAGCCGACTTCAGGTAACACCGGCATCGCGCTTGCCTTTGTCGCCGCGGCCAAGGGTTATCGTTTGATCCTTACCATGCCTGACACGATGAGCGTTGAGCGTCGGCAGTTGTTAAAGATCTTCGGGGCAGAGCTTATTCTAACCGAAGGCGCAAAAGGTATGCGCGGCGCGGTTGAGAAAGCAGAGGAGCTTGTACGCGCAACACCCAATAGTTTTATGCCCCAGCAGTTTAATAATCCGGCAAACCCGGAAATTCATCGAAAGACCACGGCTGAAGAGATTTGGTGCGACACCGACGGTGCGGTTGATATTTTCATCGCCGGTATCGGCACCGGTGGCACCATCACCGGCGTTGGTGAGGTATTGAAAAAAAGAAAGGCTTCGGTTAAAATTATAGGTCTTGAACCAAAAGATTCACCGGTATTATCCGGCGGGAAAGCCGGGTCCCATAAGATTCAAGGTATCGGTGCTGGTTTTGTTCCCCAAATTCTGAATCGTAGCGCGATCGATGAAATTATTACGGTGAGCAATGAGGACGCAGGCGTATTCGCGCGCCGCCTCGCCAAAGAAGAGGGGATTTTAGCCGGGATCTCCAGCGGTGCCGTCCTTGCCGCGGCAGTGGAAGTCGCCAAGCGTCCGGAATCTAAAAGAAAAACTATTGTTACCGTTTTTCCTTCAACCGGCGAACGATATCTTTCTACCTGGCTTTTTGAGGAGTTTCGTTAATGAGTCAAAAAGGAATCGGATTAGTCAAAACGCAGTACCTTACGTTGCCGCGTCCAGGTCAAGAAGAATTTGTGCTTGAGAGCAAGGAAAAGCTCGGACAAATCACTCTGGCGTATGAGACCTACGGAATCTTAAATGCCGACAAATCAAATGCTATTCTTATTGCGCATTCGCTTTCCGGTGACGCGCATGTAGCCGGGTTTCATGAAGGAGAAGATAAGCCGGGCTGGTGGGATATTTTGATTGGCCCCGGGAAAGCCTTTGATACGGACAAATATTTTTTAATCTGCTCAAATGTTCTTGCGGGATGCCGGGGTTCTACGGGACCTTCAAGTATCAATCCTAAAACAAAAAAGCCCTACGGCCTTGAGTTTCCTTTGGTTACGATCGGCGATATGGTGCGTGCTCAAAAAGAGCTTGTTGATTCATTCGGGATAGATAAACTTTTAACCGTTGTCGGTGGCTCAATGGGTGGTATGCAGGCGTTAGCCTGGCTGACGATGTTTCCTAAGCGCATCGTGAGCGCGATACCGATTGCAACCGCAGCAAAGCACTCCCCCCAGCAGATTGCTTTTAATGAAGTCGGCCGTCAGGCTATCATGGCTGACCCTAACTGGAATGATGGCAATTATTATGGCGGACCGTTTCCCTTAAAAGGCCTGGCGCTTGCCCGCATGATCGGTCACATTACCTATATGAGCGATGTCTCCATGGCGGAAAAATTCGGTAGGCAGCGCAAAGAGGAGCGTCAGCCGTTTAAGTTCACCGCTGATTTTGAAGTCGAAGGGTACCTGCATTACCGCGGGGATAATTTTGTCAAGCGCTTCGACGCCAATTCCTATTTGTATATTACCAAGGCAATGGATAATTTTGATGCCTTCGCAGGGAAATCACTCAATGAAGCATTTAAGGGAATCAAAGCGCAGGTATTGGTCATCGCCTTTAAATCAGACTGGCTGTACCCTGCCTATCAGTCGAAAGAGGTTGTGAAAGCCTGCAAGCTTGCCGGGATGCATGCGACCTATTGCGAGATAGATTCAACGTACGGCCATGACGCGTTTCTCCTTGAGACAGAGGAGGAAACGCGGCTTATTACACATTTTTTAAAAAACGTTACTGTTCAAAAAGATAAATAGCTATGACGCCTCCAGATAACCGCGCTGACCACAAAATAATAAGTGATTGGGTTAATCCACGTTCCTCGGTGCTCGATCTTGGCTGCGGAGATGGAGAACTGCTTGCCTGGTTGGTCCAGGAGAAGAATGTTCATGCGCAAGGTATTGAGATTGACGAGGAAGCTATCTATCGGTGTGTGGCCAAGGGCTTAAGCGTTATCCATGCCGACATTGATAGCGGACTTTCGGAATACCGCGATAAGGCATTCGATTATGTAATCCTCAATCAGAGTCTGCAACAGGTAAAACATTTTGCCAATGTATTTTCTGACGCGCTTCGAGTGGGGAAGAAAGTGATTACGGGTCTCCCGAATTTTGC
>JBDRAN010000014.1:0-6102 GCA_043823745.1 Candidatus Omnitrophota bacterium
TCCAGTTTTTGTTTCACTTCGTATTCACTTAAGCCGGGACCGATCGCGAGCTTTTCTTGAAGCACAATTTTTTCAGGCAGATGAGCGTAAAGCTCCTGGAGAGACCCTGCCCCTATTGCGGCAAGCATTAACGTAACGTCATCGGGAGTGTTCAAGATATAAGGCATAATTTACTATGTGCTGCGGACTTTTTTAAGTGTCAAGGTGTCCATGTATCAGGTGTCATGATCCTATGCTTTGACACGATGATACTTTGACACGCTGATACACCATTAAAAGCCAGTGGCCTGTGGCTTATCAGTGTGCTTCTTTGGCGATAAACTCTTGATACACTGCTTCGGTCATCAGAGCTTGGAGTTCGTTGGGATTATCGAGTTTGACCTTCATCAACCAGCCCAATCCATGCGGATCTTCATTAACCCACTGCGGGTTGTTATTCAACGCGGTATTGACCTCGACCACTTCCCCGCTTACCGGAGAAAAAATCTCACTGGCTGTCTTGGTTGACTCAATCGTGCCAAAACGGGCTTTCTGCTTTAGGGATGCTCCGACTTTCGGTAACTCGATAAAAACAATATCCCCCAATTCTTTCTGTGCGTACGCGCTAATCCCGACCGTAGCCACATTGTTTTCTATCGTTGCCCATTCATGCGATGTGCTGAATTTCCTACCACTCATCTTCTCCTCCTCAATGATCCCCATTTTGCCTCTATATGATATTTTCGCAATTTCCTGCCGGAGAACGGCAAGGAAATTGCGAGAGAACCTATCGGGTGCAAAATGGGGAGAATTGACTTCTGAGGCGCTCCCGAAAAATGTCATAAGACCCTCTGGAATTTCCTAACGACAGAAGGAAATTCCGAGGACTTTAGTCCCGGGAATTCTTCGAATTCCTCGGGGGATTTTTCGGGTATGCAGGCGCCCAGAAGCGCTCCTCTCCCTGATAACCGGCGCCATGCTCGCCTAGAAAGGCGATACTGGCGCTATTCCATTAAGCGCCAGGTGCTTTAAGCGCCGGGTGTAAAACCCAGAAGGGCAACACCGGCGCCATACCTTGCGCAGCAAGCGCATACCGACGTAATACCGCTGAACGTCGGGTATTAAGCGCCGGGTGTAAAACCCAGAAAGGCAATACCCCTGCGAATACCGGTGTTCGCGCGAGCTATTATTTTTTTGCGCTTCCTTTAACAAAATTAAATTTTGTAATGGTCGCTTTATAAAAGGCATCGCGTATTTTGATCGTAATCTCCGGCTGCGCTTGGACCCACGCACTCTCAATATACGCCATACCAATGCCTTTGTTGAGAGTTGGTGAAAACGTTCCGCTTGAAACTACACCGATAATTCTGCCATCGGCATACACCGGATACCCCTGACGCGGGATAGCGCGTTCATCCATTATAAACCCTACGCGTTTTTTGCTCAATCCCTTTATCTTCGCTTCAAGGAGCATCCCCTTTCCGACAAAATTCTTCTGGAACTTTACCGCCCAATCAAGTGATGCTTCAAGGGGGTTTGTATCCTCGTCTATTTCATGTCCATAGAGCGTATAGCCTGCTTCAATACGCAGAATATCCCGGCTCCCCAGGCCGCACGGAGCGCAACCAGCGGCGCGGCCGGCGAGAAGTAAAGCATCCCAAAGATTTACGGCAGAAGTATTATCGCAATAAATCTCAAAACCGTCCTCGCCGGTATAACCGCTACGGGAAATAAGAATTTTTTTGTCGTTGTGGCTCGCGTGGAGAAAATGCATGTATTGCAAGGCTTGCGCTTGAGGAAATAATTTCTCAATAACTGAACAAGCAGCCGGACCCTGTAAGGAAAGCAAGCTCGTTTCCGCGCTTTCATCGTTAACAGTAAGAACGGAAATTTTTCTTTTCAGCAACCAGGCTAATACTTTCTGGGCATTTGATGCATTCACCACGCACAGAAAACTATCGCCGCAATGATACACCATCAGATCATCAATAATACCCCCGCGGCCATTTAAAAACAAGTTGTATTGCATCTGGCCGGCACGTATACACGAAATATCATTACAAGTAAGTTCCTGAAGAAAGGCGAGCGCACCGGGACCGGCGATCCTGATCTCCCCCATATGTGAAGCGTCAAAAAGGCCGCAGCCGGAGCGCACCAGCTTGGCTTCCTTTAAAACGCTCCCATATTCAACGGGCATAGCCCAACCGCCGAAATCAACGATTTTTGCTTTATGTTCTAGGTGTTTTTCGTACAGGGAGGTTTTCTTTAGTTCCATGGTGGACACGAATTAACTTACGCCATAATTATATAATGATTACGGGGATGCATAATCTCTGTAATCGTTCCCTCATCGCTGGAACACTAGTCACAAAACAAGAAAAAAAGATTGTACCACACAAACCTGTGAATGTAAGGAGAATTCTTTAAGATACTGCCGCGCCTTTATTATGATTTCATAATAAAAGAAAGGGTGCGCGACGAAGTATCTCCCCGGCGGTGGGAAAAAAATCCTCCGGGATTGCAATAGCTGCAAATCCGGTTATCAAAAAAATTCTCTCTTTTTAAACCATGTTTGACTAAGCGCGAACGGGCAAAGCCGGCAGCGTCAAAAAAAAGCCCGTTGCCCGAACGCATCAGGAACGGTATAAACTGCAGGTAATTAAAGAACTCCTCGGTAACCCGGAAACAACACTCCCGCAAACCGACACCGGCAACTGCCTTAAATGAGCCCAACTCAAACGGTATGGTATCAAGAATCCCTAAGCAAGCACTGCGCCAGCCCATATGCACCACGCCTGCTGCGCCAAGATCCTGACTATACAAAAGAATCGGGAGGCAATCCGCGGTCTTGACCACAAGCGCAAGATGAGCGCATGAGGTGAATAAACCGTCACCTACATACATCCCGTCCTGCTCGATGACCTGTATCGCCGATGAATGAATTTGCTTTAAGTATGCGACAGGCGCGGACACGGCGCGATCACAAAGCGCTGTCTGCACATCCTGCGGCAGGTGACCGGATAGCGCAGGCTTGGTAAAGCCGGCGATAACGCCTGGTCCAAAAAAATCCTCAATGATAAAAGAATACGCGCTTTCAGTCAGTCTCACATATGTCGATGATTTTTTCCCGTGATTTACTACCCCGCGTGATGGTAATACGATATTTTTTTGTTTTATAGTGCTCGGCAAGCATCTCGATCAGTTGCTTGTTAGCGCGGCCCTCGATGGCAGCCGCGCGCATATGCACCCTCAATCCCCCGGCATCTTCTTCTATGGTATCTTTCTTTGCGCCGGGAATAACTTTAACGTTGATCCGCATTCTTTCGCGCCATCCTATACGCATCAATGGAGCCCACCCGGGTTGAAGCCCGGGATTCCTGGGCGGAATACTGAGCGGCGCACCACATAATCCGCGGCATGCATGCCGCGGATTTAGCGCCGCAAACGTATAATACTTACCAAGCCATTGATGCAAAGCATAAAGCCGCATGCGGCAGAAAGCATAATTCCACGACTTACATAGTAAAAATAGCCGCCGCGCGGTGAGCACACACCAGGAACCCTTTATATATTAAGAGAATCCCCAGCACCAGGCCCATAGTACAGACAAAAGAAATAAGAATGAAGATGCTGCCCTTTTTAACCTGACCGTTGTAAATCTGGCCGATACCGTTTAAAAGAAACGACAAGAAAGCTGCGAGGCGCGGTTTCACGTAGAACCCTTACCCATACCGGCGAGTTTTCCCGATACTGCCTCTATTTTCTTGCGCACATCGTCATATTTAAGGCTCGCATTACGCAGATGCGTACCCAACACCGCGTGCTCCTCCACAATACTCTTAATATCCTCATCCAGACGCCGCAGGCTCACATAAATCTCCTTTGCCTGCTTCTCTATGGAGAGCGCGTGAAAACCGATCAGGATCGTCCGCAGGTACACATAAAGCGTATGTGGGCCGACGACAAATACACGCTTTCCCTGAGCATATTCAAGTAGCGTGGTTTCGACAATAATACTGTAATATACCCCCTCGGACGGCACATACATAAGAGCAAAATCGGTAGTCCCCTCGTCAGGGAAAATATAAGCCGCGGTTTCATCAATACGTTTCTTAACGCTATCCGTAAACACTTTTTTCTGCCTCTCGCGATCAACCTCCGGCGCATCAATATAGTTCTTGAATGCCTCCAGCGAGAACTTCGCGTCAATAGGAACCACCCCATGCGGCAGGCGTATACCAAAATCAACTTTTTTTCCGTTTTTAAACGTATGCTGGGTTAGAATCACATCGTGAGGAAGCGCATCGCGCAAAAGCATCTCAAGGATACTCTCTCCTAGCAGACCCCTGGCTTTCGTAGGCTTTAAAATATCATGGAACGACTTGGTGAGGCCTAAAATCTCGTTACTCTCCCGATCAAGCCTACCGATGCGCTCGTAAAGCTGCGCCAGCTGGGCGAGAAGGTCTCGTGATGCCTGCAAGGAATTGCTCTGCGCCTGCAGGATATTCTTCGTAAACTCATCTTTCAGCGAATCTATTTTCTGGTGCAGGAGCGCGTCAGTTTCGGACTTATTCATTCGTATGACAAGCCCGATGACGATAAGGAGCAAAACAACAATAAAGGCGAATAAAATATAGGAGAGCATGGTGGCAGAGCCTCAAAGCCCAAAAAAACGGCTAACGCACAATATCTTTTATTTTTTTGTAGATCACCACCGGTTCAGGCATCCTGCCTTCGCCATACACACCGCAGGCAAGCTGGCCTGTCGCAGGAGTCATAACGACATATTTTTTTAATTTCGTAAGTTTGGCGACATTCTGGACAATAAGAGGGTTTTTCCACATACAATCGTTCATCGCCGGCGCGCACAAAACCTTTGTCTCGCGCGGCAGGGCGCAAATCACGGTTGTTAAAAGGTTATCGCATGTGCCGCCGGCGATTTTCGAAAGCGTATTTGCCGAAAGAGGCGCAACGACGCAGAGACCTGCCCACTGCGCAAGATCAATATGCCGGGGGCTCTCCTCTCGTATAAGCGTAAACATATCCAGATACACCGGGTTATTGGAGAGCGTCTGAAACACAAGAGGTCCGATAAACCGGCGAGCCGCATCAGTCATAACAACTTTAACGTCAAACCCGTCTTTAACTAAAAGCCGCGTCAACTCACATGTCTTGTAAGCCGCGATCCCGCCGCAAACACCTAATAAAATATTCTTTTTCATCATACGAACCCCCTAAAATAATGATATTGTAGTCCACCGAGCGAGGCTTGTAAACTCTTTTTATTCTTGGCTAAAAAAGCGTAGGGGCGGCAAGAAACCCTAAATCCTACCGCGACAGGCAGCGATTAAAGCATTAGCAAGCGCTTTCTTTGAATCAAGCAACAGGATACCGCCGTCTTTATCTAACAGAAACGCCCGATAAAGACTCCGCAGGTCACAGTACGCGTTGGCTACAACATAATCGCTCTTGTTGCGGCGCAGGCTTTCATATGCCCGCGCAAGAAGACCGCGGCGCTCGGCTTCCAGCTTAAATTGGATCAACGTACTGGCAGGAGCGAGTTTGCGGATCGTCGTAATGATCTTGCCGGCAGGCAAAAATTCAAGCGTTAAAGGTTTTTTTCCCGAAGGGATTTTGCCCTGAAAAGTTTTTTTGAGGACATAGTCACTGATAGCGGCGCTATGAATAATCGCATCATACTTTCTTGCGCGTAACTCCCCGGTTATAGCGGCTTTTAACTCATCAAAATAGCGATACGGAATAATACGCACGGAGGTAACATTGCGATGAGAACAAAAACAGTGAGGATTTACCAGAAGCGTGACCTGGTGACCCGATTTGGCGAATTCATTGGCAAGGTAAAGACCGGTATTACCGGTAAAGATAGTCGTAAGTACTCTTACCTCATCAATCTTCACCCACGTTGGACCGGCTGTTATTAAGATTTTCATCGAAAAGCGCTTTGCGTAACAGGGAACCCTTAACCGGAAAAATGCTTTTGGATATGCGCTTGATATATAACTTATTGCTGTTGCAATGGTTATACAAAAACGCAAACGCACCAAAAGGTTAAGGTGCATTTTTCCGGATACCTCGTAAACACTCTTGAATTTCTTGCGAAAT
>JBDRAN010000015.1:0-55887 GCA_043823745.1 Candidatus Omnitrophota bacterium
GAAATTTCGGCGGCAGCCCGTGCGCGACCTCCCATTATGGTGACACCAATGGCGTCCTGCAGCCTATCGTGAAAATATCGTTGAGATTTTCGCGATGTGTAGGCAAAGGGCAGCCTACCCGCCAGGGTATTCGGGCAAAAAATACAAATGCATTTTTTGGGTTAATTTTGGTATAATAGAAACATGTTTGATAATTTCCGGTATCGCGAGTATGTGTGTAAAAAGGCCGAGGCGCGGGAATCCTTATGTAGGCGGTGCGGGGCCTGTTGTGGAGCTCACGAAGACGCATGCCGGCATCTTATGCCCGAGACCAATGGAACATATTCGTGCGCGGTTTACCCCGGCCGTTTCGGCGTTCAGGAAACGGTCAGTGGAAAAAAGTTTACCTGTGTGCCTATTGGCGAAATACTCGACCAGAATTGGTTTGGAGACAGGGATTGCGCGTACAAACAAATCATGCAGATGCCATGGCTTGTTCACGGGAAGCGTTTACCGTCCCAAGAAAAGCTCATATCCCATCGTTCATAAAAAAGATTGGAGATGGTAAATAGAAAGAAGACCGTGGTTTCCCCGGCAGTTACCCGTATTTTTGGGTTGATTGAAAAGCAGGCGAGGAGTTTTGCGCGTCCTTGGGTGAGCAGCCAGTATGGCGTCGGGAACCCTTTCCGTGTTTTAATATCCTGTATTATCAGCTTGCGCACCAAGGAAGTCGTAACGGCAGCCGCGAGCGCCCGGCTTTTTCGGGTTGCCGCCAACGCTCGACTTCTTGCGAAGATCCCTGAGGCGCGAATCGCCAGGCTCATTTATCCGGCGGGATTTTATCGAACTAAAGCAAAAACTATTCGTGCTGTTTCGGGGCGTCTCGTACGGGAGTTTTGCGGCACGGTTCCTTATTCGTTGAACGAATTACTTTCATTTCCAGGGGTAGGAAGAAAAACAGCAAATCTTGTTCGTGGAGTCGGCTTTGCGATACCGGCGATATGTGTCGATGTCCACGTACATCGGGTTTCCAACCGGCTAGGCTGGGTAAAAACAAGGAAACCATTCGAAACTGAGGAAGCGCTTATGCGGATTTTTGACCGGCGCTATTGGATTGGCCTCAACGATGTTTTGGTGACGTTCGGGCAGAATATATGCGTTCCTGTTTCGCCCTTTTGTTCTCGGTGTATGGTGAGCCGATACTGTAAGAGGGTGGGGGTAACAAGAAGTCGTTGATTTGTCGCCCTTCAACCGTATATCGAGAGCTCGTGAAAATACGGGATACGGAATACGGACGACAAAATGTATTGTCATGAAGATTAAAGGGGTAAATTTAGGTAGTTGGCTGCTTATGGAAGGTTATATTTTGGGTGGCCGTAACATCGCCGAGCATATGTATAAGCGCACGTTCAAGGCCATCTATGGAAACAAAGGACTCGTTCAGTTTGAGGATCTCTTTCGGAATAATTTTATTACCGAGGCCGATTTCAGGAATATTGCCGCAATGGGTGCTGGCGCGGTGCGGGTCCCTTTTAATTACCGTCTCTTTGAATGTGACGCCGGTTTTCGATACTTTGATACGCTTTTTTCATGGGCAGGGCTGCATAACCTCGGCGTGATTCTTGATATGCACGCAGCGCCGGGTGCGCAAAATTGTGATTGGCACGCGGATAGTGCCGGTCAGGCGCTTTTTTGGAATATACCCGCGTACCGACAAAGAGCCTGTCTCTTATGGGAGAAGATTGTCGATCGCTATAAAGACGAGCCGAAACTGATCGGCTATGATGTGCTTAATGAGCCGGTTATCGGAAAGAAAAATCCCGAGATCGTTGCGCGTTTCTACCGACAGGCAATTAGGCGAATTCGCGCTATCGATTCTACGCATACCTTATTCCTTGAGGGCGATATCTGGGCACAGCGTGTTGAGTACCTGCGAGACCTGATTGAGGAAAATATTGAGATAAGCATTCATACGTATCTCCCGCTTAATTACACCTTTAATTTCCGGCCGTTTTATTCTTTTCCGGGTACGATTGACGCTGAACAGTGGAATAAAGAGAAACTTTACCGGTATCTTGAGTCATATCATACTTTTTCGCGCGACAACAAGGTCAGGATTTTTGTCGGAGAGTTTGGAATTAATTGGCGCGGCGGCTTTTTCGGTGAAGAAACCTATCTTTCAGATATGCTTGACATCTTTGATGAATTTGATTTTGATTATACGTATTGGACTTACAAGGCAGTGGCAGGACATGCTTTTCCTGATGGGCTCTATCAGAGTATTTCCGATAGTAGATATGTTTGTCGCGAGGGCCCGGTGTACGGATGGGAGACATATTACCGGTATTGGAAAAAAGAGCGAAATAATATAGTAGATTTCTGGCGCACGAAAAATTTTACGGTTAATACCGCGCTTACCTCAATTCTTAAGAAGCATTTCGCTCGTTAAAGCGTATCGCGTATTAAGCGGTGAGGATTGCAGATTTCAAATTGCTGTCTGAATGTGGTTAATATTTTATTATCTGCAATCCTTTTTTTGCTGCCATCTGTTATTCATGACTATACGCTAAAAGTTTTACGCTTAACTAAGGAGTTTTATGATCGTTCCGGCGTTACTTACGCATACCAAGGAAGAATTTAAAGGCATGCTGTCTTTGTGCTCTGAATTTACTGATTTCGTTCAGGTTGATATTATGGACGGGTTATTTGTTTCTTCGCGCAGCATTACCCCGATCGATATCCGCAACGTTGCAACAACCATGAAAACTGAGGCGCATCTTATGGTGAATAAGCCCCTTGAGTATCTTGATGTATTTAAAAATTTCGGCGCTCATAAAATCATCTTTCATTTTGAGATCGACGAAGACCACCGCGCTATTATTCAGGCGATAAAAGGTGCTGGGCTTGAGGCGGGGCTTGCGATCAATCCGTATACCCAGATTGCTGATTTCAATCATCTGGTCGATGAAGTTGCTTCTATTCTTTTTATGTCGGTAATCCCGGGGTTTTATGGCGCCGCATTTGTGCCCGAAGTTCTTGATAAAATCGTGCGTTTTAAAAAAATATATCCTGCCACGCCTATCGGCATTGACGGCGGAGTAAAACTTGATAACGTTGCGCGCATCAAAGAGGCCGGCGTTGACTATCTATGCGTCGGAAGCGCGATCCTGAAGGCAAAGGATCCCGTGGATGCGTATAAAAAATTCGTTGAGGCTTGTAATGAGTAGAACGATCCGCGTTATTCTGCTTGCATTTGTCGTTATTTCGCCGATTGTAATGTACTATTTTTTTATAAAGAAGCCAAAACCAGAGGTCGTGGTTATTCCGATCGTGCACCAGGAGTCAAAACCGAACGTTGCCCTTATCTTTGATGACTTAGGTGAAAGCCTTGCCGCTTTCAAGGAGGTTCATTCGCTGGGTATCCCCGTAACCGTTTCCATTATTCCCGGTTTACGTTTCTCAAGCAATATTGCCTATATTGCCGCTCGTTCCGGAATAGCGGTCATGATCCATCTGCCTATGGCGCCGAAGGCGGAAGAAAAATACGCAACTCCTAAATATACGTTTATCAGTGCTCGGGCTAAAGCGCGGGAAACGGACTCATTGCTGCGATACTATCTCAATTCGATCCGTGTAGCTATCGGCGTTAATAATCATATGGGCTCAGACGCTACCGAAGACCCGATATTGATGCGCCGGGTTTTGCGCAAGATAAAGAGCAAAAATATGTTTTTTGTTGATAGCCACACTAGCCAGCAATCCGTTGCGTGCGATGTCGCCGGGACCCAGGGGGTTATGTGTGCTCGCAGCGATGGGTTTCTTGACGCGGTCAATGATGCTGCATGGATCGATAAAAAGCTCGAGCATTTTGTCGAATTGGCGGGTCAAAAAGGAAAAATTATCATTATCGGCCATCCTAAACCCGTAACTCTGCAGATGCTTCGCACGCGTATACCCGAGCTCAAAAAAAAGGTAAACTTTATAACCATGGCAGATTATTTTGAGCGTTAAAGTGTTTTTTGGATGACAGGAATTATGAAAAAAGTCTTGCTGCATATTTGTTGTGGTGTTTGCGCACTTGGGGCCTGTGAACGCCTTAAGAACGAAGACTACCACGTAACCGGATATTTTTATAACCCTAATATTGCTCTGTTTGGCGAGTATCTGGCGCGCAAGCAGGCAGTCGAGAAGGCAGCCCTGGTAAGCGGCATTAGCCTTATTGTGAGCGATTATCTTCCGGGCCTCTGGCGCGACGTATGCGGAAAATACCCTGAGGAGCCGGAAGGGGGAGCGCGTTGTTTGATTTGTTACCAGGAACGCCTCAAACGCACCTTTGACGCTGCAGAGGGGATGGAATATGACTATTTTACGACCACCCTGACGATTAGCCCTCACAAAAGTACCGCGGCTATCTTTAAGATCGGTCGTCGTATCAGCCCTTCAAAGTTTTTGGCAATAGATTTTAAAAGCGATGATGGTTTTAAGAAAACAATGATTCTTGCCAAGCAGTATAATTTATATCATCAAAAGTATTGCGGGTGTGAGTTTAGTCAAACCGCTCCAGGTTCCAGGCTCAAGGCTCCAGGTGAAGAACCGAAAAGATAGAGTTCTGTCGTATGAATAATTTGTATTATTCTTTCGGTGATTATTTGAAAGAGAAATTCGGTGAGCGTGTGCACCGCATTAGCCTCGATGCGGGGTTTTCCTGCCCGAATCTCGATGGGCATAAAAGCACTCAAGGTTGCCATTATTGTAACAATAAGGCTTTCGGGGTTCATGCCCAAAGCCAAAAAAACATTCCTCATCAGATAGAAGAATCGATTGGATATTATCGTCGTAAGCTCAACGTACATAAATTTATCGCGTATTTTCAATCATTCAGCAATACCTATGCCGATTGCGAAAAACTTAAGGAAACGTATGATGTGATAAAAGGATATTCCGAGATCGTGGGTCTTTTTATTTCAACGAGACCAGATTGTGTTGATCGGGAAAAACTTAAACTTATTGCGGATTATCAGCGAGATTATTTGGTGTGGATTGAATACGGTCTGCAAACAACACACGATCGTATTCTTGGCGCTATCGGTCGCAATCATTCGTATGAAGATTTTCTCCTGACCCTCGCGAATACGCGCGCGTACGGTATCAGTGTTGGGGTGCATATGATCCTTGGTCTTCCCGGCCAGTCTGAGGAAGATATGCTTGTGGATGCGCGGCGACTAGGGGCTCTTGATATACAGGGCATTAAATTTCACGCGCTCCATGTGCTCCGCGGTACGGCCTTTGAAGAGCTCTATGCCGTGGGGAACATGCATCTTTTGCAGAGAGAGGAATATATTCGCATCGTGTGCGATTATCTTGAATATCTTCCGGCTAAAGTTGTGATATTGCGTTTAGTTTCAACCGCTCGCGCTCATTATCTTGTCGCGCCGGCCTGGGTTAATGATAAGTCTTTGGTTACCGAAGGAATACGCCGGGAACTGGAGCGTCGGGGAACGAGACAAGGATTCAGGACAGCGAGGAGAAGCCCATGAGCTCATGGTTTATGAAATATGAACAAAAATGAGGGGTGAAGGAGTGCGCAGCCGTGCGGAGCCGTGCGAAGCTTCCCCCTCACGGGGATCCCCGAAGGGGACGAGGGGCGATGAGCTTCTGTATTGATTCGCGTACATTAGCGTTTTTCCGCCAGAGGCGAGACCTCGCCAGCTATTGCTGGCGGGAAATTAGCGGTGATTAGCGTTCATGAAAGCTTTAATTGTTCGTATCAATAAAGGTTCGGTAATAGCGGATTCCGCGCCGGGTGCCTCAATTGGCCGAGGCCTTGCTGTTTTTCTGGGAATCGTGAAGTCCGATACCGATCACGATGCCGCGCGTCTTGCGGAGAAGATCGCACATATGCGGATATTTGAGAATGAGTCGAAAAAGCTTGATTGTTCCGTCAAGGATAAGGGGTACCAGGTTTTGTGTATTTCAAATTTTACGCTGTGTGCCAAAAGCAATAAAGGTAGACGTCCCTCCTTTGAAGAAGCAATGCCGAAGGAGGAGGCACGTGAACGTTTTGAAAATTTTGTATTGCTCTTGCGCGGTCAGGGGCTTAGCGTCTCGACCGGTATATACGGCGCTCACATGGATATAGCACTTGATTTGGATGGACCGGTGAATATCGTTGTTGAATAAATTAAAGCTATCAGCTATCAGCTCGCAGCGATCAGTCAAAAGATAAAAGCTGAAAGCTGAAGACTGATGGCTGAAAGCTAAATGGAAAAATGCACCCCATACTTTTTACCCTCGGGCCGATTACGATTTACACCTACGGTGTTTGTGTGTTTCTCGGGGTAGTCGCGGGGTATGGCATTAGCCTCGTCATGGCCAAGAAAGCGGGGATTGATACGCGGGCAATGGCCGATATTATTTTCTGGACCATCGTCGTTTCGTTCCTGGGCGCCCGTGTAACCTATATCCTCGTCGAGTTTAAAGCGTTCCTGCTTGATCCGGTAGAAATTTTATTTTCACGCAGTGGTTTTGTTTTTTACGGAGGCTTAATTTTTGGGTTACCCGGGCTTTATTTTTTTACTAAAAAACATACGCTTAATTTTTGGAAGGTCGCCGACTGTTTAAGTCTAGCCATTCCCGTAGCGCACGCATTCGGCAGGGTTGGTTGTTTCTTTTACGGTTGTTGTTACGGCAGGGTCACAACATCGTTGGTCGGCATAATCTTTCCCGAGGGCTCTCCGGCATATTGCGCGGGCTCGCGCGTTATCCCGACGCAGCTGATTGAAGCAGCTTCCCTTATCCTTATTTTCATTGTTCTTATGCTGGCGCGGAATATATTACGCGTAAGCGGGCAGCTTTTTCTGCTCTATCTCGCGCTTTATGCCGTTGTTCGTTTTGTAATTGAAATTTTTAGAGCCGATTCCCGCGGCGCCATAGGATTTCTTTCCACGTCACAAGCTATTTCGATCCTCGTGTTGATTTTTGCTTGCATCGCCGCGCGGTTCCTTGATTACCGTCAAAAATAGCGTATAATACCACCCCGTAAGGATGATATGATAACGATCGCATTGGCTCAGATTAATCCGACCGTAGGAGACCTCCAGGGTAATACCGAGCGTATTGTTCAGCGTATCGGGACCGCCCGCGCGCATGGCGCGGACATTGTCGTTTTTCCCGAGCTGGCGGTAACCGGGTATCCTCCTGAAGATCTTCTGCTTAAGCCTCATTTCATTAGGGATAATCTGCGGTGCCTGAATGTCATTCGTAAGGCCTCACGGAATATTATCACACTTGTTGGTTTCGTTGATGCGCGTGGAGCCTATCTCTATAATGCGTGCGCACTGATTCAAAACGGTACACTGGCGGGCGTATATCATAAAATGTATCTACCTAATTACAGCGTATTTGACGAGGAACGGTACTTTTCGCCGGGCGCATCGCTTCTGGTGGCTCGTCTGGGAAGCACGTCGTTTGCGTTAAGCATCTGCGAAGATATCTGGAAAAAAGATTTTATTGGCTCACTAAAAAAAGCAAACATTGATTTTGTTATTAATATTTCTGCGTCCCCGTTTCATCGGGGGAAGGTGCATGCGCGCCGTCTCGCTCTTTTGCGCGCGGCAAAGACCATTGGGGCAGGCATCGTGTATTGTAATCTCGTGGGAGCCCAGGATGAGCTTATTTTCGACGGAACGAGCATGGTTTTCGACGCTCGCGGCCGCCTGCACGCGGTCGGCAAGCGGTTCAACGAAGACCTTATTGAAATCACCCTTGACGCTGCAACAAAAATTCCCCCAGCAGCGTTGGTTGTAAGCGAAGACGAAGAGATTTACGAGGCGTTGCGTCTGGGGCTTTCTGATTACGTTCGAAAAAATAATTTTAAGCAGGTAATTATCGGAATTTCCGGAGGCGTTGATTCTGCGGTTGTTGCCGGATTGGCTGTGGCATCGCTTGGGGCAGATAACGTGCATGGACTCATTATGCCGTCGCGATACACGTCATCATTCACGCTTGCAGACGCACAAACGCTTTGTCGAAACTTAGGGATTAAATATTGTACGATCAATATCGAAGATGTCTTTAAGGCATTTCTTGCTACGCTTGAGGTGCCGTTTAAGAACAAATCGGTGGATAAAACCGAGGAAAATCTGCAGGCGCGTATCAGGGGAAGCTTATTGATGGCATTTTCAAATAAGTTTGGGTACTTGGTGCTTAATACCGGTAATAAGAGCGAAGTTTCATGCGGGTATTGCACCTTGTACGGCGATATGGTGGGTGGTTTTGGGGTGTTGAAAGATGTATCTAAGGACTTAGTGTATACATTAGCTCGTTACATTAATTCGAAAGGCGGGCGCGCCCTGATCCCTGAATCTATTATTGAACGGGCTCCCTCAGCGGAATTAAAGCCCAATCAGAAAGATTCAGACAGCCTTCCGCCGTATCCGGTGCTTGATCCGATCTTACGCCTTTACGTCGAAGATGATTTTTCATTGGAAAAAATTGTAAAAAAAGGGTATAATCGGGCCTTGGTAAAAAAAATAATTTCAATGGTTGATGGTAATGAATACAAGCGCCGGCAAGCCCCGATCGGTATGCGAATTACCCCGCGCGCGTTCGGGAAAGATCGGCGCATGCCTATCACTAATTGTTTTTGCGAAAGAAAATCATGAAATATTTAATCTTTTTCTTTCCATGTATATTCTTTGCGGCGAACTCCGCATTTGCTCTTGAGTTACGAAGCCCTGCGTTTGGCGCAAAGGGAGAAATTCCCTATATTCATACCTGTCAGGATAGTCAGGATCTTTCACTTCCGCTTACCTGGTCTGATGTCCCCCTTGGTACGCGCAGTTTCGCGATTATCATGGAGGAGCGTACCGGATCAATCACGCGTGTGCATTGGGTGATCTATGATATTCCGGCATCCATGCGGCAGCTTAACCCCGGTATCGCGCGCACCAGAAGACTTCCCAATCAGATCCTGCAGGGCACCAATGACTTCTCCATAGACGGTTATTCCGGGCCCTGTCCTAAGGATACCGTTGCGCATCATTATTACATAACGCTTTATGCTTTGGATACCGCCAATCTTCTTAATGTGAATGATGTTCGTAAAGAGAATCTTGTAAGCGCGATGCGCGGTCACATTATTGCGGAATATCAGCTTGTTGGACGGTACACGCGTATTCGCCAGTAAGGTGTCGGTGTTTGTTTCTTTGGAATACCCGGCCGAATCGGAACGGCCGGTACGCTCTTGCTGAGCAGCACCCGGCTTAAGTGGAATAGCCGGTACGCTCTTGCTGAGCAGCACCCGGCGCTCAATGGTAAAGGCGCCGGTGTCCGCCTTCTGGCGGAGAATTGCGCGGGTGTTGTCCCAAGGTGATATACCCCACGCTTAAATGAATTGCGTGGGTGTTGCCGCGCCGGTTGTGTACCCCGCGCCTAATGGTATTGCGCGGGTGTTGCCCTTATGAGATTTATACCCCGCACTAAAAGGTATTGTGCGGGTATTGCCCCTCTGGGCTATGTACCTGGCGCTCAATGGAATGGCGCCGGTACGCGCGTTTCTCGCGCAGGGAGGAATTATGAGGTATTTAATATTTTTGTTTTGTTTTTTAGTGGTTATGCCGGTGTATGCGCTTGAAGTTGCGAGTACTTCGTTTTCTCAAGCAGGAAAGATCGCTGACCGTTATACCTGCAGCGGTGCCAATGTGTCTCCACAGCTTTCCTGGAAAGATGTTCCCGCCGGGACGAAGAGCTTTGTGATCATTTGTGAGGATACCGATGCGCCGATGAGCGCATGGGTGCATTGGATAATCTTTAATATTCCAGCTGCAACGAGAGATCTGCCGGCGGGTGCTTCGCCAGGCAACGGCTTTTCCGACGGAACACTTGAAGGCGTAAACGATTTTGGAGGTAACGGATACGGCGGCCCTTGTCCGCCACCCGGAAAATCACATCGATACGTTTTTCATGTATATGCCTTGGATACGAAACTTACCGCGTATACAGGGGTTTTGACGAAGGATGACCTTCATCAGGCGATGCGCGGGCATCTGCTTGGGCAGGCAAGCACGAGTGGTACGTACGAACGCTCATAACCCTTCCATGAAAACCTTAGCTGGCGTCAGTTGAGGTTTCGAGGCCAATTACAAGAGTGCGCGCGCCGGCAATGGGTCAGGATGCGTTCCGGTGGCAACGCACGCATACACAAAAGGAGAGTTTGTCATGGCAAAGATCAAAAAAATTCAGGCACGGGAGATTCTTGATTCACGGGGTAATCCTACCATCGAAGTCGATGTTGTTTTGAGTAATAATATTCTAGGCAGGGCTGCCGTACCAAGCGGTGCTTCAACCGGAGAACATGAAGCGCTTGAGCTGCGCGATAAAGATCCCAAACGTTATGCCGGTCGTGGCGTGAAAAAAGCAGTCGCAAACGTAAACACGACTATTTTTGCTAAAATCCGCGGTCAGGAGCCAAGCTTCAAAAAACTCGACATAACGATGTGCCGGCTCGACGGAACCCCTAATAAAGCAAATCTTGGCGCGAATGCGATTCTGGGGGTTTCCTTAGCGGTCGCGCGCGCCGCTGCCGGGGCAAAAAAAATACCCCTCTATCGGTATATCGGCGGTAGTGCCGCGAATTTATTGCCTGTTCCCTTGATGAATATCGTCAATGGCGGCCTGCATGCGGATAATAATCTGGATATCCAGGAGTTTATGATCGCGCCGATAGGTTTTGAGACATTTTCGCGCGCGCTTCAGGCCGCAACCGAAACGTTCCATTGCTTAAAGAAGATTCTACATGACAGGAAACTTTCTACTTCGGTAGGCGATGAAGGGGGATTTGCGCCAAGCCTTAATAAGAATGAAGAAGCGCTTGAGTTAATCATCAAAGCAATCGAAACTGCCGGATATAAACCCGGCAAAGAGATTGCATTGGCGCTTGATGTCGCTTCCAGTTCATTTTTTAAAAATGGTGCTTATCTGTTCGAGGGTCAAGAGGTAAACGCGGACTTTCTCATTAAATTTTACGCCGGCATAATTGCCAAATTTCCGATTGTCTCCATTGAGGATGGATTGGCTGAAGATGATTGGGCAGGTTGGAAGAAACTTACGGCGGCCCTTGGTGCGAAAGTCCAGTTAGTAGGCGATGATTTATTTGTTACCAATACCACACGGCTTACTCGCGGAATCAAAGAAAAAATAGCAAATTCAATTCTCATTAAAGTTAATCAGATCGGAAGCCTTTCCGAGACGCTTGCGGCGGTTAATTGCGCCAAAAAGAACGGTTATACCTCAATTATGTCTCATCGTTCAGGAGAAACCGAAGATACGACGATCGCACATTTGGCGGTAGCGACAGGCTGCGGCCAAATTAAAACAGGGTCGCTGTCGCGCACCGATCGGGTGGCAAAGTACAACGAATTATTGCGCATCGAGGAAGAATTAGGAAAGAAAGCGCGCTATGCGGGTAAAACTTTTAAATATAAATTATCTTAAAGTTTTATTAGCGTTCTTTGTGCTTTCGGTAGCGTTTGGGGTATTTGTGGTATTTTATTTCCCTAATATCGCAAAGCTCAGTGAATTGCGCCGGGCTAACGAGCAGCTTACTTCTGAAATTGACAATTTAAAGAGAGAGATCAGCGATCTTCACGACAAGAACAGCAAAGTCAACAACGATTCATCGGTATATGAGAAGTTGGCGCGGGAAGATCTTGGCGTGGTGCGGAAAGACGAAATAGTAATTGACATTCAGGAGTAAGCTGTTAAAATCTGTGAACGCAGATAGTCGCAGATTTGTAAGCAGATGATCACTGATATAAATAATTCGATTTCAATTTCATTCTTAGAATTTAATAATCTGTGTTAATCTGTGGTACATTATCTGCGCTCATCTGGCTAATACGCGGGGTGGAGCAGCCAGGTAGCTCGCAAGGCTCATAACCTTGAGGTCGGTGGTTCAAATCCACTCCCCGCAACCAATTTTGCCAGAGCCAAATCGCAGGCAAAATTGGTGGAGCAATTGAGCAATAGAGAGTAGAACAATTGAGCCAACGCTCAATTGCGGTCTATTTTCTATTGTTCTATTGTTCAAAAGTACATTCTGCAAAACACAAGTCCGTCCCTTTCCGATGCTCCGCTGTACGATAACCCAGAGAAGATATTCACACTGAGCTTGTCAAACCCCGAAGACTTTCAGGGAAGAGATTTTGATGCCCCGCGTTCCGTTGATTTTCAAGCTTCTCTGGTCAAGCCCTAGGGCGCGAGGCTCAGAATTTTGCAGTGGTGGCTTGTGCTGTGGGTGTCTAAACGCGCTAGGCAGTCTGGCAAGCGGTTAGGCCGGCCACAGGGCGCCAAAGACCGGAAACGGAGGAGAAAATTGGGGTATTTGTTGAGGTATAAGGGGTAATAAAAAGCGTGAAAAAGGCATTGAGAACAAGGATTTTTGACAATAAAATAATCATTGACAACTTTGAAAACAGCCTTAAGATATGTTATAGTTATAGCGTAAGGTAACTTAGAATTTGATCAACCAACCCTATATCATTTCGATTTAGGGTCTCCGGAACCGCAAGGTTCCGGTTTTTCTTTTTGGGGGTCTGGAGGAAGCCACTTGAATTGTTCGGCAATGGTTCTTGTTATATTTTTAAAGGATCCTTGGCAGTGAGAACGAAGACCATAAGAGTTTCTTTTGGCTGTATCAAAATAGACATTAATGACCCTCTTCCCTTGCCTCATCACGATATCAACCGCAGGCGCTAAATCGTTATCTCCCGAAACAAGATAGGCATAATCAAACATATCTTTGTGGCATAAGTCCGCCATGTGTGTAGCAATATGTACGTCGGCCATTTTTTCTGTGGGCGGATTTGTCCGGGTATTGAAATACCCTTTACAGAATCTTATATTCGCTTTTTGTCTGATGTACGAAAAATATACCTACTGTCTGGCGTAGTTGTCGGGTCCCCGGCTTTGGATGAAGTTAGCATCAGCGTAGTACATATCAATAAGCTGGAGATCTTTAATTATATGCTTGCAAAAAGGTTCCAAGTCTAGCCGTTCGATTCCATAGCAATCCCTTAAACCGTTGTAAAGATTATTGCCATCAATGAAAACAATTGCTCTGTCCCGGTACATGCACATAAAATACCACTTTGCTTTAGATTGTCAAATTAAAATACCGTTAGATTTTACCGTCTTTTCCCCCTTGACCAACCCCCACCGCAGCAGTATCATTTACCTAAAACCAAAAAAAGTCATTATCCGGTGCATACAACAGAAATTCTTAAAAGGGGTTGTTTTTTACAGAGGAGCAATATGGATATGAATGATCCGGGGAAAGAGAGGCGTAAATTCAAACGTACACCGGTAAGTTTTTTAGTTTATTATAAAATCAATTCCCCTCTCGTTATAAAGATACAGGTGGGCGATAAAATGATAAACGCATTAGCAGCTGATATAAGCGAAGGCGGAATTGCGATAATGACGGATTACGAGCTGCCGCCGGTAGCTTCTATCAATGTAAGTTTTTTTATGATGAATGATAAGGCATACAGCGCAGACCTTAAAAGCAGGACAATAACAGTCCGGGGGGAAGTGCGGTATAATATTACTATAAAAGAGAGAAAGGAATATAAAATAGGTGTACTTTTCTCGGATTTATCCGATGATAACCGAAATTTTATACGCGAATTTACAGTATCCAACAAATAACCAATAATAGAAAAGTGGAGGTCGGTGGTTCAAATCCACTCCCCGCAACCAATTTTGCCAGAGCCAAATCGCAGGCAAAATTGGTAGAGCAATTGAGCCAACGCTCAATTGCGGTCTATTTTCTATTGTTCCATTGTTCAAAAGTACATTCTGCAAAACACAAGTCCGTCCCTTTCTGATGCTCCGCTGTAAGATAACCCAGAGAAGATTTTCACGCCTCCCTTGTCAATCCCCGAAGATTTTCATGAGAGAGATTTTGATGCCCCGCGTTCCGTTGATTTTTAAGCTTCTCTAGTCACGTTTTATGGCAAGTAGGCCAGGGCGCCAGGGACAGGAAACAGCGCAGGAAAAGCGGATATTTGTTGAGATGTAACAAGGGTTAAAAAAGTCAATAAAAAGGAGAAAAAGGGGTCAAAAAAGGCTTGACATTCTTTGGCAGATAGGGTATATTTTAACTGGATCACGATAAGAGGCTATCCAAAAGGCTCGTCCTGAGGAATGCCTCTTTTTTATTTATACTCCAATTTTCCTCGTAAATCGTTCACGAAGGCCATATCTCGGATAAATGTCCGCAAAAGAGAAGAATATTTGAAGCGATTCGGTATGATCAACTTTGCTAGCTTGTTTTGTTTTTTTAGGTATTCAACTAGGCAATAGTAGTCTCCATCCCCAGCAACAATTATCGCCTTATCGTAATTAGGATATTCTATCATCGTGTGAAGAACCAACTCAGCGTCCGTATTTCCTTTTACGCGCCCATTAGGTAAATATAGTGTTGGCTTAAAAATTATAATATATCCTTTTTGCTGCAAAGAAGTATATAGGCTTTGATTTGTGGGAACATAACCAATAAAGATAAATGCTTTTACAACGCTATATTTATCATTTAGGTATACTCTGAATTTTTCAAAATCGAGTTTCCATCCCTGATCTCTAACAGCAAGGTTTAAGTTTTGACTGTCAATAAAGGCAAAATTTTTCACAGTTGGTTTTATGCACATGAGTTTATTTTATACCTTCCGTATTGCCTGTCAAACAAAAAACTGCGTGAAACATGGGATAAGGGCAGTCTTTTTCCCCCTTGACCAATCCCCGCCATAGCAGTATCATTCATCCATAGCCGCAAAGGGACAAAAATGGGGTATAAGCACCAGAAATATTACAAGGCAACTCTTTAACGGGGTTGCCTTTTTTTGTTGCAAAAATTAGGAGGGGATCAGATGAGTGAGGATAAATCACAGTCTTTAAAACAAAAATTGTGCTACGTTATTATATATTTGATTCTGTTTTTCTTTCATTCCTGTGTTTTTCCCCGTTCGATCCCCATCGGGATACTTTTAACTGTTATCTTTATTTTATATGTATCTACATTTCGGCAGAGCAAGCTTGCTTGGATTCAAGCAATCTTTAGCTTAATGTTGATAGCAGGTCTCATCATACCTCCTCACGAGTACGATAAAATCATACTGCGTCCCCTGAGGAATCTTAAAAAAGTCGGGCCATTGGAGTTCAACCAAATTGATAAATTTTCTTCTGGTAACAAGCTGGATATTAGCAACTTCAATCTAAAGAAAAACTACATAAACAATGGCAGCTTTGAGATCATGATGGATAGTACCCAATCGAGGTGGGGCACGGGTCGTTATTCGAATGAGATTAGGCTCTATAACCCAGAAGAGCCAGTATATTTTATAAAGTTTGGTGGAGTGAGGGCTTCCGCAGATATTACTCCGGAAGAGAGCATTGGGGGTGAACAATCTTTGCACATCAAACAGAGTTCATCTGCCGTAGAGAATAGCGTTGGGCTTCTCGAGCAAGAGATATACCTTGAGCCAGGAGAATACGTTTTATCCTTAAAGGCAAAAGTGGGATATATCGTTGGTAATGCGATATGGATAAGATTGTTTGACCAGAACTGGTTTGGGGAGACGGGATTCGATATTCCCGGAGACGATAAAGATATTATGAAATCGTTACCCAACTGGAATTTGTATCAATATCGTTTCAAAATTGATAAAGAGGGGGTTTTTTATAGACCCTGCAAAGAGAAAAATGTCAGTAGTGAAAACTGTTCCTACGTGAAAACAGAGTATAAACTTAAAGCTGGTACAGACTTTCGTTTGATTGAGAGCGGATATCGGTCTAAAGAGCCAACCTTCAAGACAACATTTAGTATTATAGTCCGAGATCTGTGCGAAGTGTGGATTGATGATGTGAGGCTTGAGAAAAAATAATTTATAGGTATGAATTTTAAAAAAGCGTTTATAGCTTGGTTTGTCGCATTGATCCCATTGTTTTCCATCTACGCCGCCGACATCCCCGATGATCTCGAAGAAATGGGCTTTACGAACAACACCCTTGTAGATTCCCGTGTAGAGAATAATATAACCTTTTACATCTTCTCTGATTGGCGACAGAAGAGCCGGGCGACACCATTACCTTTGTGGTTGAGAATGGCACGGTGGTGTGGGATTTTAAGAGTGGGATGAGGACGGATCTGTCTGTAGGTAAAAAAGACTATAATTGCTTTAGAAATTATTAGGTCTTTTTTTAAGCCTTGACCAATTTTCACCATAGGAGTATCATTCGCTTATAAGATCTAGAGAGAGTTAAAATCAAAAAAGGAGGGTGTATGCTAAATTTTAAAAAAGGGAGATGTAAGCTTCGCTCATGCGTTTTGTCGTTATTCTTTTTCATATGTTGCTCTATCTTTAATTTTGATAGCAGTATAGCGCAGGAAATTGCAGGCAACGTAGTGAAATTATCCGCAGGAACACCGATTGTTTTAAAGCTGACCGAAAGCGTGACCCCTGTAACAAAAAATGAGACCGAAATTGTTACATTTGAAGTAGCACGAGAAATTAAAGTTGGTAACAACGTTGTTGTCGCTGCCGGTGCGTTGGCGGAGGGAACGATTAATGTTTCTGAAAAAGCCGGCATTGTTGGTAGACCTCAGCGCATAGGGATCACGCTCGATCGCGTAAAGACCGTTGATGGAAAAGAGATAATGCTTCGAGGAAATTTTATTCGAGAAGGTAAAGATCAGTCAGCAATGTCTGTAGTGATCGCCATATTAATATGCATTCCTTTCCTGTTTATGGCAGGGGGCAAAGCCGAATTTCGCATGGGGGAGGAGCTTAAGGGGTATATTGCACAGGATGCCGAAATAGGAGTTGCTCCCACAACGTGAAATCGTTTTTGAAGTATGGATTAATAATTGTACTCTTGGGTGCTGTATTCGTTTCATTTGGAAAATACAGGAATTCGTCGTCCCTGTCAATTCCAGAAAGAATACTATCGAATAGCGATTTTACTGTTAGATTGACCCCTGTTCGATTAAATAGAGAGCACGATACATTTGAGTGTATTTTAAGGGTTCAAAGCAACCCCACTTCTTCTTTGATTTATAAAAAAAGTGGTAAATTACTTTGTAACCTTATTATTCTTTTGTATAGTCAGAATGAAACGCAGCCACAAGAAGGGTTTGTTTTTGACAATGTTGTTTTGGAAACAGATAAGGAATTATTTAAAGTATTCTGGATTGACAGGAAAAAATATTATTTCTTAAATCGACAAGATTTTGATATTGTTTTACCTAAAGAATACGATTCTTTTAATTTGAAATTCTGTGCTAATTTTAAAGAATTGGTAAAGAAAAGAGAAGTTGTAGAAAAAAAACGTCGTGATGAGAAAATAAAAGAAGCTCAGGCATCAACCATACAAACCATGGGATTGAGGAGGATGTTTAAAACTTTCAACGATAAATGAATGCGCTACTTCCTTCGTTTTCTTTTTATTCTCTTCCCTGTTACTTATGCTGCAGTTTTGGTCTTTTTTGGGCTTCTTGTTCCCCTTTTAGACCTTTTTAATATCCCTTTCGGAGATAACATCTATAAGGCATTGCACTTTACTTGTCATCAGATACCATCACGAAGTATATGGATAGGAAATTATTTTTTTGGGCTATGTGCCCGTTGTTTTAGTCTCTACCTAGTTCTGTCAGCCACCTTAAGTTATTTGTATCTCGCCAATGCTAAAAAACAAAAAATTTCTCTATCAATACTTTTATTGACCCCCATGCTTATCGATGGAGTTACACAACTTTTTGGTTTTAGGCTGAGCAATAATATTTTTAGGGTTTTAACTGGAGCGGCCGCAGGGGTTGGTATCGCTTTAATCTTGTATTCAATCTATCTCAGTGCTTGTGCACAGTTATTAAAAAGAGAGGAGCGTGGCATGCAAAAGAATCCTCACTTTCCATAAAAGTTGCAAGATGTGATTTTCGAGACACGAAAGGAAAGGTTTGGGGATATAAGCAATCGTTGATTTTTTTAGGGGAGAGGTATGATTGCGAATGATTCGGGAAGGGAGAGACGCAAATTCGAACGTACACCGGTAAGTTTTTTAGTTTATTATAAAATCAATTCCCCTCTCGTTATAAAGATACAGGTGGGCGATAAAATGATAAACGCACTAGCAGCTGATATAAGCGAAGGCGGAATGGCGATAGTGACGGATTACGAGCTACCGCCGGTAACTTCTATTACCGTTAAATTCTTCATGATGAACGATAAGGCACACAGCGCAGACTATAAAAGCCGGACAATAGCAGTCCGGGGGGAAGTGAGATACAATATAATCACAAAAGAGAGAAAGGAGTATAAAATCGGTGTACGTTTCTTAGATTTGTCCGATGATGATTGGAATTTTATTCGTGAATTTACAGTATCTAACAAATAGCCAATAATAGAAAAGTGGAGGTTGGTGGTTCAAATCCACTCCCCGCAATTAGAAAACCAAAGCCCACAGATAACCACTGCGGGCTTTAGTTTTTCTTATCTGTCGAGGTCGTAAAAATTTCCATAGAAAATTTTTACGTATAGAACCTGAGACGGATGAACGTAGAACATGATGCCCCATAAAGGAGTTTCTTACGATCTGTATTTTCCTATGAGCTCATGAGCCATGGGCTTTCCTTCGTACTAATCTTCTTGCCAGTCCGTTCCTCTTGTAGTATTATTTTATTCAATGGGTTTGAAAAGCTTCATAAAAAATATATTTGATCGTCAGAGCGAGAGGGCCCCGGCTAAGCGTAAAAGCACACGCTTGAGTGCTGCCTCAACGAAAAAAAAGCGCAAGAGCAAAGCGCGGCCTAAGAAAAAAGTTAACGCAACTACCCGGATCAAGCATAAGGAGAAGATCTTACGTATTTCTGGAAAGCCTGGCGCCAAGTCTGTCAGGCACCTCAAGGCTAAGCCCCCCGCCGCGCGCGTCAAAAAACTCCCTATAAAGGGTCTGCAGGTTCCCCGCGAAAAAGAAATCGGCGTTATTACCCATTATTTTGGAAAAATAGAGGTCGGCATTATTAAGCTTAAAAGTCCCCTTGCGCTTGGCGATATAATTCATATTAAGGGGGCGCACGATGATTTTACGCAACCGGTCGAGACGATCCAGATTGATCATGTTGATGTCTCAGCCGCTAAGAAGGGCGATGAGATAGGTATCAAGATCAGGCAGCGGGTGCATGAGCATGATCGTGTATATTTAGCTCAGGAATGAGGCCGGACTTTACATAAGGAGAATAGCAATGAACGTGGTAAGCGCAGCATTGAGTGTGATCATGGTATCGTGTCTCAGTTTGTCGAGCGTTTTTAATTGCTCGGCGCAGGCACAGGAAACGGAACTGATGATTCTTGCTGCTAGTGACGGGCATCCTGCGCTTGAGAATAGTGCTTCCGTCCAAGGCACTGCTGCGACTCTCGATGCACGAAATTCTAAAGAAACAGTATCGCAAGATAAGCCGGAGTTCTGTGTTAATGGTATTATCTATGATCCACAGAGTCCCTCGGCAATTGTTAATGGTACGATGGTGCGGGTTGGCAATGCGGTAGGGGAAGCTCGCGTTCAATCGATATCGGATTCGGAAGTAGTATTCCAGTACCACGGTAGCTTTTTTTCAAGAACGATAGGTCAAGGGTGTGCGCGCGTAGTGGCCGCTGCAAAACCAAAGCCCGTCGCCAGCGCGGTTAGCCGTCGCAGCAAGCCGACGGCATTTAGGTACCGTCTGGGGGGGCCGCGTGGTAGCTTGAGTAAAGCCGATATCCGCCGTCAGGCGGAGGCGTTTATCAGAAGCATGTGGGTATTCGTTCTTTTTTTCATTGTCGGCACCTATATCTATACGGCAATCGTATTGCAGGTACTTGCCCGTAAGACAGGTACCGAAGGAGGTTGGCTTGCGTGGGTGCCGATTGCTAATTTATTTTTGCAGTGTTCGATAGCCGGTAAATCGTGCCTGTGGATACTCGTTATCTTTGTTCCGTTTGTCGGCCCAATGATTTTTATCATAAGTATGTGGGTTGGCATTGCCCAGGCGCGCGGTAAGCCCGGATGGCTGGGGTTTTTAATGCTCATTCCGGTGGTCAGTTATATTCTTCCCGGATATCTTGCATTCAGCAAGGATGCGGTTATTCCCAAAGAAACCAAAGAGCCGCCGCCCGACCCTTTAGCGCATATCGGGCAAATGAAGTAAAAAGCGTTTAGCGGATAGTACCCTTTTCCTTTGGGGATGTTTCGCACCGGTGAGCGTTTATTGAAGAAGCTAAGTATGATTTTTTCATTCTTTACATTTTTTACTACATGCTACGCGCTCTACGCTATTTGTAAGATTGAGAGTGATATTCTTCCTCGTTTACGTATAATAAGATACAAAGCTCGCCTTTTTTCGCGGGAGCGTTTGAGTCCATTGCCTGTTAAAAAGGGAGGTGCCATGAAGGGGGCGAAAGTATTAATATTTATTGTTTTTGGTCTATGTATTCTTGCGCTCGGCGGAAGCTATTATCTTCACAAGATTTTTTTCGATCGTATCCAGTACTATGCCCAAGAGCAGGATCGTAGCGCCGAAAAAATCGATAGTTTTTCAGTAAAACTTACCGATTTCCGAAACAATCTAGATGATTTTAATACACGTTTTCGGCAATACAGCGACACGTTAGAGCGGCTCGAAGAAACGGTTTCTGCCACGCAACAACCAGACGCGACCGCGCGCATCGATGCGCTTAAGAGCGATATCGAGGGGTTGCGGTCCAGTTACCTGTCCGCAATCGCGCTCCTGCAGGATAAGATGAGCGCGTTAGAGATAAAAGTTGGGCCCATAAAAGACGCCGTCAATAACCAGAAAGTTGAGCTTGGCGAGCTCTCAATAGAAAAAAAGAAATAGCAGACCCGCGAGCGATAACCATACCGGATACTATGGATAGTGATCCTAAAATTTTAGAAGGCGAGGCGTATTCATTCTTGTATCAGGAAAAGTTTGATGAAGCCTTTCGGTTGTTTAAGAAGGCCGCCGAAATTTACAAGAGTCAGAACAACGATAAGCAGGCGGCGCTCTGTTTTGCTTCGGCTGCCAGCTGCTGGAGCATAAAATCAGGCGAAAAAACATTTTACAATTCAGCGGTTGCGTATCAGAGCGCAGCCGAAGCAGCGGCGATCGCACGGGATTTTGAATACGCCTCGCTTCTTTATAAATACGCCGCGATTAACTATGAACGTGACGGAGAATTGCTCAATTTTTCCGATTGCTTTTATCATTCGAAGGAATGTTGCCGTGAATATCTGAAATGCGTGCTCATTGATCCTGGAAAAATAAATCAAATCGTAAAAAGCTCTGAAGAGCGCGGCGTGAGGGGGTTCCTGAGGCATATTGTTCTTTGGGTCGCTCTTACCGTTTCTTGTTATGTATGGGGGTACGGAGAGCGTCCTTCGCGTACGTTGTACGCCGCCCTTGGGGTCGTGTTTCTTTCCTCATTTTTCTATTCTTTTGTGCCGCTGGTTCACGGAGGAGTTTTTTTTAAGCCGAATTATTTTGAAGCGTTATATTTTAGTGTTATTACGTTTACGACGGTTGGTTACGGAGACATTACGCCGGTTGGCTTGAGCCGTTTGATTTCAATGATCGAGGCTTTTTCGGGAATGTTTTTCATGCCCCTTTTTATGGTAGGCCTTTCACGCCGATACCTGCGTATCTAGAACAATACAATACGGTATGTCTCAACAAAAAAAGAGAGAAAACTGGGGTTCGCGATTCGCGATTATTATGGCTGTCGCCGGTTCTGCCGTTGGTCTGGGAAATTTTTTACGTTTCCCGGCAAAAGTCGCTTCTAATGGCGGCGGTGCCTTTCTCATTCCTTATTTTGTGGCGTTTCTTCTTCTGGGGATACCGTTGATGTGGATTGAATGGACCCTTGGGCGCTATGGCGGAGGATTTGGGCATGGGACCGCGCCGGGAATTTTTCACAGCTTGTGGCGTAAAAATCGTTTTATAAAATATTTTGGCGTTATCGGAATCTTCGGGCCCCTGGTTATCTTTATTTATTACACCTACATCGAGTCATGGACCCTTGCCTACAGTGTTTTTGCGCTGATCGGTAAATATCGGTCGCTTGCTGACCAAGCTTCAATGCAATCATTCTTACGTGGATTTCAGGGCCTGGAGCATAATCAATACTTCGGGGGCTTGGGTTGGGCATACCTATTTTTTCTTATTACCTTTATTATTAATATGGCGGTAATCTATCGTGGGATACGAGGCGGGATCGAGAAGCTCTGTAAGTGGGCAATGCCCGTCTTATTTATTTTTGGCCTTATTCTGCTTGCGCGCGTTATTACGCTTGGCGCTCCGGACCCGTCACGTCCAAGCTGGAATGTACTCAATGGTTTTGGCTTTTTATGGAATCCCGATTTTCGTGCGCTCACTTCGGCCCGGGTATGGCTGGAGGCGGCCGGACAAATATTTTTTACCTTAAGTGTCGGTATTGGCGTAATCCTTACCTACGCCAGTTATCTGTCAAAGGGCGATGATGTCGCCCTTTCAGGTTTAAGCGCCGCCAGCACCAATGAACTCGCTGAGGTGATTTTGGGAGGAAGTATTATTATCCCTGCGGCATTTGTGTTCTTCGGACCCATCGATATACAGGCGATCGCTCATTCCGGTGTTTTTAATCTCGGGTTTGTAACGATGCCCCTGGTGCTTGGCAAGCTTCCGTTGTCTGAGCTGTTCAGTTTTTCCTGGTTTTTTTTGCTCTTTCTCGCCGGGGTCACGTCGTCAGTTTCTCTCGCCCAGCCGGCAATTGCGTTCCTTGAGGATGAATTTGATATTTCACGTAAAAAGGCTGTGACTATCTTTGCGGTCATTACGTTTGTTTTATGCCAGCCGGCAATATTTTTTTTGAAAAACGGCGTTGTTGATGAACTTGATTTCTGGGGCGGGACTTTTTTCCTTGTTCTTTTTGCGACAATCGAGACGGTCCTCTTTGCATGGGTATTCGGGATGGAGAAAGCCTGGGACGAAATACATCGCGGCGCGGATATGCGTATTCCACGGATTTATAAGTTTATCATCAAGTATGTAACTCCGTTGTTTTTGTTTATTATTCTCGGTATGTGGTTTTGGCAGGAATGGATCCCTATTATATCGATGAAGAATATTTCCGGTCTTGACCGGCCGTTTATTATAGGAACGCGTCTGGGCCTGGTGATAATTTTTGTCGTTCTGGCGGTATTGGTTAAACTTGCGTGGAAGCGAAAACGCGAAAATGCCGACCGGATACGGTAACCACCGGCTACGTTTTTTAATTCCACGTTTCGGGCTCCCGGTATGAGGACCTCGTTTTGTGAGGTTTTGTTCGAAAAAACATCGCGAAAAGGTGACCTTTTGTTGTGGATTGACGAGTTTGCCAGCCCCCGTTATTCATAATTTTGTTATTAATCAGAGGTTTCCGATATGAAACGCAAAGCTATTTTAGTGTCGTTTATTTTTCTTCTTGCTTTTTGTGTCATTGCGCCTGTTTACTCAACGTTTTTCTCGTTCAATAAAATGCAGCATAAGTACCTTACGTTGAAGCGGCAGGTGCGGCGTGAGCTGGGCCGTGCCCGTTGCCAGGCCGCATTTGTTATACAAGACCTCCAGTATTCGCGTTTAAAAATTTCATCTCGCGAGCATGAACGGTTTCCCGCCGCAAGCCTTATCAAGGTGCCGATTCTTGCAGTCGCCTTCAAGGCAGTGAGCGAAAATAAAATAAAACTTTCGCAGTCGGTCGTTATTGAGCGGGGCGATATCACCGGTGGTTCGGGAATACTCAAGAGTAAAAAGCCACCAATTACGCTTACGTTTGAGGAGCTGCTTGAAATTATGATCGCGCATAGCGATAATACCGCGACCAACAAAGTGATCACTATTCTTGGATACAAATATATCAATCGGAGTTTTCGCGCGCTCGGCCTTGGCCACACTACAATCGAAAGAAAAATGATGGATTTTTCACGTCGCAAGAACGGTGTGGAAAATTATACGTGTGCCGCAGATATTGTTTTGCTTTTTAAACGGATTTACGATAAAAAGTTTATTAACACTGATTTCTCTGTGTTGGCGCTTGAGTTTCTTAAGAAACAGAAGGTTAACGATAGGATCCCTTTGTATCTTCCGGGCAGTCTTGACATTGCGCATAAGACGGGCCTGGAGCGGGGTGTGGTTCATGATGCGGGTATTGTCTTTACGAGCAACGGTGATTATCTCATTTGTGTCATGACCAGGCGTGTTCGCGATTCTACCTATGCTAAGAAATTCATTGCGAAATTGGCACTTTTAACTTATAATTTGTATCGATAGCTGGCGGGATTCGCTGCCCCGTGGCGCGTTATTGTATTGCGCGAGGAGGGGTATAGTCTGGAGCGTATGTTTATTCTTAGAAATTTTCTTATCGCATTGGCGAATGTTTCAAGTATTGTTTTTGATATTATATGGTGGATATTGATCATTAATTCGTTAATCAGCTGGGTTAACCCGGACCCCCATAATCCGATCGTTCAGTTTTTGCGCACCGTAACCAACCCGATACTTGAACCTATCAGGAGAGTCTTGCCGTACCGTTTAAAAATGCCTATTGATTTTTCACCGCTGATTGCCATTTTAATTATTATGTTTCTTAAACAATTTCTCGGTATGACGCTGGTAAGTATCGCGTCCCACCTTGCGTAGAAAAACGATCCGCAAAGGAATTTTATGAAAAAAATTGTCGATAGTATTCTCAAGGAAGAGGCCCAGGCTAAGCGTCTTCTTGATGAGGCA
The DNA here is from genome assembly GCA_043823745.1 of Candidatus Omnitrophota bacterium. GTDB lineage: Bacteria > Omnitrophota > Gorgyraeia > Duberdicusellales > 4484-171 > JAQTOI01. The sequence goes on from JBDRAN010000015.1 coordinate 24,809, forward strand.
CGGAGTTCCGCTGAACGGTTGGTTCAGGATGCGCGTCGCGATGCCGCTGAATATAACGCAAAAATTATTGCTGACACAAAACAAGCGCTTACGGCGCGGTACGTGGCGCTCAAGGAGCAATACACGCGTGAAAAAGAAAAAATTATCAGCGATTTGGTTACGCGTACCGATACGGAAAGCGCCGGCCACGCGGGACGGATCGACGTTATTGCCCAGCAGCTGTTTGATTCAATTATCGCTATCGAATAGGGTGCCCGAGGTTTCTCGCCGCATCGTGTTCAGGCATATGGTAAGCGTATGTATGATCTTGCGAAGTATTCATTTGCGAATGCAAAAATTCGGGCGATGCTCTCACGCCTCCTGCATCCCGATGAGTTTTCACGTCTTCTCGACGCCACGAGTATTGACGATGTATTGGAAAGCTTAAAAAATACTCCTTACGCTTTTCTCGCCGAACATTTTTCCGGTAACTCCTTTAATTTACGCGCCATCGAAAAAGCGCTTATCAAGAACGACATCGCCCTGTATCGCAAGGTCTGCGGCACGATCACGACGCGTCGCGAGCGTGATTTCCTGTCTCTTCTGACAAGCCGATACGAAATTGAAGAGTTAAAAGCGGTATTGCGCATATGGCATAACAAGCGTGATGTGAATCTCGATGAGTATCTTCTTGGCGATGAGATAACGCACCCTCTTGATTATAGAAAAATTCTAGCCTGCCAGACAATCGAGGAGATTATTTTGCTTCTCGATGAGACCGCCTATAAAAGGCCCCTTATGGATGCGCGTGATCGCTACAAAGAAAAAAATGCTTCCTTTTATCTTGAAGCCGCCCTTGACCGTGATTATTACGTTCGCGCGCGCTCGCTGATCGAGAATTTATCTTCAACGGACAAGAGGGTCGCATTACGAATCCTGGGAATAGAAATCGATATTGAAAATATCAATTGGCTTATCCGTTTGCGGAAATATTATGTTTTAGGGATCGGCGAAATGCTTCCTTTGATAATTCCCGGAGGGGAAAAGATCACGACGGATGTGGTCCGTAATTTCTATGCGACCGATGGGGTCGGGAAGGTTGTTGACGCGGTGGCGCTGGGACCTTACGCGCGGATAAAGGAGCTGGTGAATGAAAACGTAGCGTTCGTCGAGAGCTTTCTTTATGAAATCCTTTTACGGGAAGTTCGCAGGACGTTAGCCGGATTTCCCTTCACGATCGGAACAGTTTTAGGTTATCTCATACTAAAAAATCGGGAAACACGTAATATCGTTTCCCTTCTATACGGTAAAAACTATGGTTTCGGCCGCGATACGTTGTTGTCCCTGATGCATTTTGGTTAAAGGAGAATGATCACATGTTGAGCGCTTCAAGAATGGAGCTGGTAAGCGTAGCCGTACTGAAAGGTAAAGTCGAGGTACTTCTTAAACGCCTTATTGATGCAGGTATATTCCATCCGGTTGATATACGGCATATCGATGCCTCATTGCACGAGCTTTCGGGACTGCAGATGGAAAAGGAGCGTGCCGACGTTGAGGCTCTTCAGGTCACGGCGCGGGAAATTAATCGAGCATTGGACGTGCGCATCAGCCCGGAGCCGGGCAGCGAATCCCTTTCTTCTGAGGAGATACGCCGTTCTCTGAGCGAGCTTCAGAGAAGAATAGAGCCGGTGGTCGCTCGACGCAATGAGCATCTCCAGAGCCTTAAGACCAAAGAAGCGATGATTGTTCATCTGAAGGATTATTTTCCGCTACCGTTTAAGCGAAATGCCTTTTATACGTTTCTCGATGTTTCATTAGGAGAAATTTCCGAGAAGGATTTCGATGCGCTTGCGCGTAGCCTTGTTGATGTTCCTCACGTTGTTTATCCGGTTAAGCATTCCGCGGGGTATGCGACGATCGTTGTCATCGGTCTTCGGCGTGACCGGGCGTTTGTTGAGAGAGTTTTGCGCGATTTTTCTTGGCGGAAGGTCGAGCTTCCGCAGGAATCGGGAGATGTTTCGCGCGCGGCAACAGAGAAACTTGCCGTTGAAATCGCCGAGGTCAAAAAAAATATCGAGTCAGCAAACAAGGAACTTTCGGCGATAGCGGAAGCCAACCGCCCGACGCTCGCATCCGTCGCCGCGTCGCTTTCCCTTAAGAGTTCCCTTATTGAAGCAAAAAAATATTCGTGCGCCACAGAACGTACGGTGCTTGTGTGCGGCTGGGTTCCGTATGAAGACCGCGCGCGCGTGTACGCCGAGATAAAATCGGTTGATTCTTCAAGTTGTATCGAGGAGTGTTCACCGAGTGAGGTTGCGGTCCCCAAAGAAGAAATACCCGTGCGTCTGGTGCATCACGCGGCGCTTAAACCGTTCATGCTCCTTATTGATTCCTATGGCTTGCCGCGTTACGGTACGGTTGACCCGACTATTTTTGTTGCCATAAGTTTTTTAATAATGTTCGGAGCGATGTTCGGCGATCTGGGGCAGGGCTTGGTGCTTTTGGCTGCCGGCTTATTGATACGAAAGAGTCGAAAAGAAAAGGTTTCCCAGTCAGGTACGTTGCTTGCCTATTGTGGGATAAGTTCAGCGCTTTTTGGCCTCTTATATGGGAGTGTTTTTGGTTTTGAGGAGCTTATTCCGGCATTGTGGGTCAAGCCGATGCATGATATTCTTACGATTTTTCGCGTCAGCATCATTTTTGGTATCGGCGTTATAACCGCCGGGATCATACTTAATATTGTTAATGCCCTACGCGATAAAGACTATCTGAAAGTATTTTTTGACAAGGCGGGGCTCCTGACCGGCATCATTTATTGGATTGCGATTGCCGTTGTCAGTAAGATGTTCGCGGCGCAGACTGCGATCCCAGCGCTCTATGTTGTTATTCTGGCTTCCTGTTTTTTGTTACTTTTCTTAAAACCGTGCATCGAGCTGCTTTTTGCGCACAAAAAAGAAAGTCTTTTTGTTGCTTTTATGGAGAGTTCCGTTGACATCTTGGAGATTGTCATGGGGTATCTGGCTAATACCGTTTCTTTTATCCGTATTGCAGCGTTTGCGCTTGCCCATGTCGGGTTGTTTTTGGCAATCTTTGAACTTTCAAGAGTCTTGCAGAGTGTCGGCGGAGGAGTATTGTCGGTTTTTACTATAATTATGGGTAACATCCTGATCATGCTTTTGGAGGGAATGGTAGTGAGCATCCAGTCGCTGCGTCTTAACTATTACGAATTCTTTTCCAAGTTTTTTATTGCGGGCCGACAGGCATATGCGCCATTGACAAGAAAAACACATTGATATACAATCATTTTTTATCGTCACGGTTCTAATCCAAGGAGGTGTTCAATGATTATATGTAAGCGTTGGGGGCGCACGGTGAGTTTTGTGTGTGCATTTATTTCCTTCGTGTTTGTCGATGGAGCGTATGCAGCCTCGACGACGGGAGATCCATCTGTTATCCGGTGGGGTTTTCTTTCGGCCGCTATTGCGACCGGCCTCAGCGCCATTGCCGCAGGGATTGCGGTTGCCTACGTTGGCGCTGCTGCAGTAGGAGCAATGAGTGAAAAACCGGAAATCGCGGGCCGCGCATTAATTTACGTCGGTCTTGCCGAAGGTATCGCTATTTACGGTTTAATTATCGCAATAATGATTTTAGGGAAGATTTAAGTTCCGGTGGCCGATGACTTTTTTTTGTATTGCCGATGTCGATAGCGCTATAGGTTTTAAACTCGCCGGGATCCAGACTCATGAAGTTTTAACCCGTCAGGATGCGCGGGAAGCCTTACAGGTGGCGCTGGCAATGGAAAATGTAGGTGTAATCCTTATAACACAACGCGCGGCGGTTCTTATTGCAGATGTACTTGGTGAACGAATATATCAGCATGAACTCCCGCTTATCTTAGAGATCCCCTCGAGGGGTTTTGCCATGAAGCGGGTGAGTATGGGGGAATTTTTAAAGGAAGCAATCGGCGTGAGCGTTTAAGTCCCTGGCGGTAAGGTTGATATGGAGCATACGAAAGATAATCAGGACGCGGAAAAGAATGCCTACGAGATTTGCGAGCGTATTCGTCTTGATGTTGCGGCTGAGATAGAGGGGATCACGTCGTCTGCCCGTCGCGAGGCTACGCGGATACTCGAGGAAGCCCGCCACGCCGCCGGGCAGGAAAAGGAATCACTCACTAAGCAGTATGAACAGGACTCTAACCTTCTGCGAGAACGTTTATTCTCTGCGATTAATCTTGAAAAGCGAAAAATCATACTCGGCGCGAAGAATGTGTTTATCGAAACAGTGTTAGCGCGCGTGCGAGATATAGCCTGCGCGTATCGCAGCCGGCCCGGGTATCGTGATTTTTTGATTAACGCGGCATCGGAAGGCGTTGTTGCCGTTGGCGCCGAAAGAGTCGAGGTTGTATGTTCGGCGCTCGATGAGGCGCTTCTGGGGGAATCATTTCGTAAGGCTGTATGCGACCGCGCTCGGGTGCGGCTGGGGTATGAGATTACCGTAACGTTCACGAGCGATGTATTTAGCGATATCGGTTGCCTGGTGCGTTCAAGCGACGGGCATCTTATATGTGACAATCGTTTTATGGCCCGTTTCGCGCGGATCCATGAAGAATTACGTATGAAGCTTCTTGAGGAGGCCGTCTAATGGCTATTGTTGCCGGTTGTGTATATCGCGTAAGCGGTCCGGTCGTTGAGGCTGAAGGTGTCACCGGCTTACGGATGCTTGATATGGTTGAGATCGGCGAGAATCATCTTGTTGGCGAGGTGATGCGTTTAAAAGGCGATCATGCCTATATTCAGGTTTACGAGGATACCACGTCGGTGCGCGCCGGCGACATTGTCTATACTGAAGGGTACCCGTTATATGTTGAGTTAGGCCCGGGGCTTCTTGGTACGATTTATGACGGTATTCAGCGGCCCCTGGAGGCGATTAAGAAAAAAGATGGTTTTTTTATCCGGCGCGGAGTGCATGTGGCTTCACTCGATCGCACACGCACCTGGAATTTTGTGCCTTTGGTCTCGGTAGGCGACCGCGTTGGCGCCGGAGCTGTTATCGGGGAAACCGTCGAGACACCGCTGGTGAAACATAAAATTATGGTTCCTTCCGGTATGGAAGGGACGATCGCGTTTATCGCGCGCGAGGGCGTATACACGATTGAAGAAAAAATCGCTCAGATTACCGGCCTCGAGCAAACTCAAGATTTAACGATGTACCAGCGCTGGCCGGTGCGCTCGGCACGGCCCAGCCTTGCCCGTTTTTCTATTGTAGAGCCGCTTATTACGGGCCAGCGCGTGATTGATACCTTATTCCCGGTAGGCAAAGGCGGCTGCGTTGCTGTTCCGGGCGGTTTCGGAACGGGGAAGACGGTTATTCAGCATCAGCTGGCTAAGTGGAGCGACGCCCAGATTGTTATTTTTGTCGGATGCGGAGAACGCGGCAATGAGATGACTGACATTTTGCAACATTTTCCTAAACTGACCGATCCCCGCACCGGTCGGCCGCTTCTTGAACGCACGATTTTTATTGCCAATACTTCGAATATGCCTGTTGCGGCGCGTGAAGCAAGTATCTATACCGGGATTACGCTAGCGGAGTATTATCGCGATATGGGGTACCATGTTGCTCTTATGGCTGATTCGACGAGCCGTTGGGCTGAAGCATTGCGCGAGCTTTCGGGACGCTTGGAAGAAATGCCGATGGAGGAGGGATTTCCCGCATATCTGTCTTCGCGGCTTGCTGAGTTTTATGAACGCGCCGGAAACTTTAAAACTCTCAGCGGTCAATCCGGCTCGATTTCTATTATTGCATCGGTTTCCCCTCCGGGAGGAGATTTTTCTGAGCCGGTGACATCTCACACAAAGCGTTTTATCCGCTGTTTTTGGGCGCTCGATCGCGATTTGGCTAACGCCCGCCATTACCCCTCAATCAGTTGGATTGACAGTTACTCAGAGTACCTTGACGATATTAAAGACTGGTGGCATACGAACATTGATAAAGGGTGGCTTGCATTTCGATATAGAATCATGGAACTCCTGCAGAAAGAACAACGTCTCCTGCAGGTGACCAAGCTTGTCGGTCCCGATGTACTTCCCCAGCGGCAGCGCCTGGTACTTGAGGTCTGCAGTATTTTTAAGAATACGTTTTTGCAGCAGAGCGCGTTTGATGAAATTGATTCATATTCATCGCCACGTAAACAGTTTATTATGCTTAAGGTGATACTTGCGTTTTATGATAAAGCCGATGAATTGATCAAAGGGGGCGTTCATATCGAAGAAATAAAAGCTATGCCCGCCTATCAGGACATTATGCGCATGCGCCTGAAGTATACCGAGAAGGATTTGGGAGCGCTGGAGCAGTTGATTGATACAATACGTGATTCGTCAGGAGGTTTTGAATTATAATGCGTGATCGAACCTTGCGAGAGTATATCGGTCTTGATGAAGTTGTGGGGCCAATCTTTTTCATTCGTAATATCCATAATGTCGGATACAACGAACTCGTTGAGATCGTTGATGCTCACAAGAAGGTGCGTACGGGCGTGATTCTTGAAGCCGGCAAAGGATACGCGGTTGTTGAGGTCCTGGAAGGAACAAGCGGCATGGCCCTGAAGAATTGTAGGGTGCGTTTTAAAGAAAAGCCGTTAACCTTTGGAGTTTCTGAAGAAGTCCTTGGCCGCGTATTTGATGGTAAAGGCAATCCTCTCGACGGCATGCCGCGTCCTGTATCCGACCTGGAAGCTGATATTAACGGTCTTGCGATCAATCCCACCGCGCGTGATTATCCAAAAAATATTATCGAAACAGGAATCTCCGCGATTGACGTTATGAATACGCTTGTGCGCGGCCAGAAGCTTCCCATATTTTCTGGAAGCGGTCTCCCGCATGATTTAATTGCGACACAGATCGCCCGTCAGGCACGCGTTGAAGGGGAAGGTTTTTGCGTCGTCTTTGCGGCGATGGGGGTAAAGTACGATACTGCCCGTTTTTTTATAAAAACATTTGAAGAGTCGGGAGTTCTTGAGCGGGTTACGATGTTTTTAAGCCTTGCGGATAGCCCTTCCATTGAGCGTCTCATGACGCCGCGACTTGCGCTTTCCTGCGCGGAATATTTGGCATTCACGAAAAATAAACATGTACTCGTCATTATGACCGACATGTCCAATTATTGTGAAGCGTTGCGTGAAGTTTCAACGATTCGCGGTGAAATTCCTGCCCGAAAAGGGTATCCGGGGTATCTCTATAGCGATCTTGCGAGCCTTTACGAGCGCGCCGGCATGATCACGTCCTGCACAGGCTCCATTACGCAGCTCCCCATTCTTACGATGCCCAACGATGATATCACGCACCCTATCCCTGATTTGACGGGTTATATCACCGAGGGGCAGATTGTTCTTGAGCGCGAAATGTACGGCCGGGGAATATATCCGCCGATCGCGGGCCTTCCTTCGTTGTCGCGCCTCATGAAAGACAATATCGGAAAGGGTCTGACCCGCGAAGACCACCCCGCGCTCGCCTCTCAGTTATTCTCATGTTATGCGCGGGTCAAAGACATACGAGCGCTCGCCGCAATAATCGGCGAAGAAGAACTCTCGCCGCTTGATTTGCAGTATCTTAAGTTCGGCGATGAATTTGAAAAGCGATTCTTAACCCAGGGATATTTAGAACGTCGCAGCCTTTCTGATGGTCTTGATCTTGGCTGGGAGGTTATTTCGCTATTGCCTAAAGAGGAGCTTACGCGCGTTAAGGATGAATATATCGACCAATATTATAAAAAAAGATGATGAGCGTATTATGAACGTTACCATTGCAGCGACGAAATCAAATCTCCTGAAGGTTAAAAAGTCCTTCGTGCTGACGCGCGAAGGACATGAGCTGCTCGATGAAAAACGCAAGATCCTCATGGCTGAATTATCATCCCTGCTGCACGTTGTAGAGCGCCTGCAAACTGATGCGGATAACGCGCTACACGCGGCGTATGCAGTGGTAGATAGGGCTTTGGTTACGATGGGTAAAAAGCGTTTGGAGGAGATAAGTTTCGCTGTCAATATTACCAGCGACCTTACAGTTTCGCAGCGGCGTGTTATGGGGGTGCATATTCCTCTGATTGGTCTGAAAATTACCGATCACGCCCCGTATTATAGTCCATTGGGTGTAAGCATTTCGGTTGATGAAGCAATCTTGAAGTTTAAAGATATATTGAAAATCATGGCGCAACTTGCCGAAAAAAAAATGGCGCTCCTGCGTATTGCCAAGGAAGCTCAAAAGACGATACGTAAAGTAAACGCGCTTGAGAAAGTGTATCTTCCTTATTATCGTGACGCGGTAAAATACATAAGTGATCGCATTGATGAGGAGTCGCGTGAGTCATTTTCGATGCTCAAACTTATTAAGGCGCGTCTGAAGGGGTAAAGAAGTGATTTTGAATCTTGTAAGGAGGGTGTGATGGCGATACGTTCTATTGCCGTTTCAATTGCCGGGTCAGCCGCATCGTTGGTTACCGCTAAATACGCCATTTATTTAGCCAAGCGGTTAAGCGCGAAACTAGTACCATTGTTTGTTGTTGATGCGCCCGCGTTGCAGGAGCTGTTACGTTCACATATTTTTATTGATGTCGAGGCGCAGGAATACGCGCGTGACCTGCGGCATCAAGGAACCACGTTTTTAGAACGGATAAAGAAAGCGGCAGAGGGAAAGGGGATCCCCTGCGAATGTTTTCTTCTGGAAGGAGTGGTGCACAAGGAGGTGTCAGGAAAAGTTTCAGAGCTCGGTATTGATTTGCTCGTGATGGGTGAGTTAAAAGAGATTATGTCAAGAACGGAAACTTTTTACGACGAGGCGGAAAGGATCTTTCGGTCAGCTCCCTGCCCCGTTGTTGTAGTAAAGAACGCCGAAATGGTTGAGCGTTTATATAAGGAGTTATAAGATGAGAATATCGAATTATCTCAAGAAAGAATTTTGTATCATGGAACTAAAAGGGACAACGAAGCACGATGCGATTAAGGAGATAGCAGAGCTCTTAAAAACATCGGGCCAGGTTAAAGATGCAGGGCGATTCGTCGCTGATATACTCGAGCGGGAAAGCCTGGGTTCGACAGGGATCGGTAATAAGATCGCCATACCGCACTCGCGCACTGACGCGGTCGATGGCTTTATCATCGGTTTTGGCCGCGCACCAGGCGGGATAGAGTTCAAGGCTCTTGATGGCGATACGGTGAATCTCATATTTTTGATGGGCTCAAATCCAGGAGAACTGAACCTTTACTTGCGGCTTCTGGCTGAACTGTCTCGTTTTTTAATGGAAAATACATTTAGGAAGGCTCTGGTTGCGGCAACAACACCGGAAGAGATTATCGATATTTTTAAGCGGTTTGAAGGCCGCTAGAGGAGTTATGGTGTCGAAAAGTCAAGGAGAAGTTCTGGCTATGGTGATGGCAGGGGGCCGGGGAGAACGCCTTTATCCGTTAACGCTTGAGCGAACCAAGCCCTCGGTTCCTTTCGGCGGGAAGTACCGCATTATTGATTTTGCGCTGAGCAGCCTTGTTAACTCCAGTATTTATTCGATTTATGTTCTGGTTCAGTATAAATCACAATCTCTCATTGAGCATATTCGTACTACATGGATACGCGGAGGAATGTTGCCGAAGCATTTTATCACGATGGTACCACCGCAAATGCGGCGCACGAAGGAGTGGTATCGAGGTACCGCAGACTCAATCTATCAAAACATCAATCTTATCTATGATTATAAACCGCGATTCATGGCGATATTCGGCGGCGATCATATTTACCGCATGAATATTAGGGATATGATTGACTATCATGTCCGTAAAAAAGCAAAACTTACGGTCGCGGTTATTCCGGTAAACGCTCAGGATGCTCAACAATTCGGTATTGTCGATGTTGATGAAAACATGAAAATAAAAAGTTTTAGGGAAAAACCGGCTCTTTCACATAAACGCGCGGTTTATGCGTCAATGGGAAACTATATTTTTGATACGGATTTTCTTGTTGAGATGCTTAATGAAGACGCGCAGAAAGAAGGATCTCATGACTTTGGCAAAGATATTATTCCTTCGCTGGTGCACCGAAAGGCTAATGTCGTTGCCTATGATTTTACCGCAAACCGCATTCCATCCCTTAAGCGGTATGAATCAAAGTGGTACTGGAAAGATGTGGGAACGATTTCAAGCTATTGGGAAGCGAACATGGACCTCTTGGGTACCAAACCAAAACTTGACCTCGACAATCAGGATTGGCCCGTGTATGCCTCAAACCTTAACTGCCCGCCTGCATTTACGTTTTCATCTGCAATTGATAACTCGCTTGTCTGCGAAGGGGCGCGTATCCACGGCTCTCGGATAAAAAATTCGATTTTAGGTAGAGGAATCACGATTGAGGAAGGATGCAACATCGAAGATTCTATTATTCTTGATTTTTGCCGCCTTGAACGCGGGTGCTCCCTCAAGCACACCATTGTCGATCGTTTTAATATAATTCCTGCAAACACGCGTATCGGCTATAACAAGGAAATTGACAGCCGCTCCTTTTATCTCGATTCTTCGGGTATTGTCGTGGTTAAGCGGGGAGCGAGGAAGGCGTTCTATTTCTAGCATCAAAGTGTCACTGCGTCAACGTGTCAGAAATGAGAGCAGCACGCGTTGATACTTTGACGCCTTGACGCCTGACACTATACCATGGATGTTTTTGAAGCTATTAAAACACGACGGAGCATCAGAAGCTATCGCGATACACCTGTTGAGGCGGAAAAAATTACTACCATTCTTGAGGCTGGCCGTCAGGCTCCCTCGGCTTCTAACCGGCAGGAATGGCGCTTTATTGTAGTAACTGATTCGAATATACGCCAGGCGCTTTCTGTCGCCGCTAAAAATCAAAAATTCATTGCCCAGGCCCCGATTGTAATTGCCATCTGCGCTGATTCCGATGAACATATGATGACGTGCGGTCAGCTTTGTTACCCTATTGATTGCGCGATCGCAATCGATCATATGACTCTTGCCGCCGTAAGTCTTGGCCTTGGCACGTGTTGGATCGGTGCTTTCTATGAAGCCGAGGTGCGAAAAATTTTATCAATTCCTGCGCCGATTAAAATCGTTGAATTGCTGACTCTCGGATATCCCGCCCACGTACCGGCTCATTCCAAAGAGCGTTTGGCACTGAGCCACATAGCATTTTCTCAGCATTGGGGAAATGTTTTAGAGCTTTAGTTCTATCACTTCCACTTTTTTCTGTAATCGTTTACAAAAAACCATTATAAAGTATTTCCGATGGTTCGTAATTATGGTATATTTAACTATACTATATATTCCTTTATATAGCTTGTTGATTAGAACGTTTTAATAGTATATTCTTTGGTAACGGTTAATCGGCTCCATAGTCCTCTATGGCTTACTTTTGTGACTATAAAGACGAATAAAAGAGTCGAATAACGAAACGGGCTCTGTTTCTATAGGATATGTGATTAAAAAACATATATATAAAGGAGTATCGAACTGACCGTCAAACGCACGAGGCGTAGTTTTTACCTACGAGAATAATTCTATGGAAATTGCCATTATTTTTATAGCAGTACTTGTTGCGATTGCGCTGGTAGTATATGCGTTATATAGCGGCAAGGCCCCTCTTTTCGATAAAACTCCTAAAGACAATTCAGCCGATGTTATCACGGGGTTGCGTGAACGCGTTGATACACTTAAAAAAGAGTTGGCGGCCGCAGCCCAGGACTGCGCAAAAAACAAGGCATTCCTGGAAAGTCTTAAAAAAGATTACGAGACAAATCTCGCACGCGCTGAGGATCTCGATAAACAACTTGAAAAACAAAAAAAATGGGCCGAGTTTGAGATAAAGGAAGAGGAGCGTATTAAGCAGCAGAATAACGAACTTCGTGAGCACCTCGTCGCTAAAGACAAGGCGCACGAGGCTGACTTTTCAAAGAATGTTATTCTTACGCGAGAGGCTCAGGATTTTGGGGAACGGCTCGCGCAGCTTGATAAAGAGAATAGAGAGAAGAGTGATTTAATACGTACCATGAGAGAGCAGATAAAAGATCTTACCGAACGCCTGGGAGAACAGACGAAAATCGTGCGCGATCTGCGCTCAAAGATTGAGCATAGCGCCTGGGTTGCTCGTGATGAGTTTGATGCCTTAAAACAGGAATGCGAATCACTTGAAGCTCAGGTCCAGCAGCGCCACGCACAAATTCTCGCTAAAGACGAGGAGATTAATCTCTTGCGGACGAAGTTCGCGCAGCTTCATAAAAGTCACGAGTCTTCTCCTGAAGTGCCACCCGTGCCAGAAACGTCTGCTCCGGATGCCGATAGCACGCCTGACGCGCAGCAAGCCTCGGACGTTCAAAAAGAAGATATGCCGCAACCGGAATCTGACCATGATGTTACCGATGAAGCGACGAGTGCCTCGTCGGTGCCTCCGGATTTACCCGAGGCAAAGGACTCTGAATCTGCGAGCTCGGCGCTACCTCAGGAGCCTCTCGAAACTGTCGGCGAGGTTGGTTCTGATGCTTCTGTATCGGAGCCTGCAACGATCCCGGAAGAAGTTTCCGTTGATTTAACCAAAATTCGAAACATCGGAATCATGGCTCATATTGATGCGGGTAAGACTACCCTGTCCGAACGTGTGCTTTTTTATACCGGAAAATCTCATAAGCTTGGTGAAGTACATGAAGGCGCAGCGGTGCTTGATTGGATGAAGCAAGAACGAGAACGGGGAATTACGATTACGGCAGCGGCAACAACGTGTTTCTGGCATGATATACGTATTAATCTGATCGATACCCCCGGTCACGTAGATTTTACGGTTGAAGTTGAAAGGTCGTTGAGGGTTCTTGACGGAGCCGTGGCAGTTTTTTGCGCGGTTGGCGGCGTGGAAGCGCAGTCAGAAACGGTATGGCGGCAATCTAATAAGTATAATGTTCCAAAAATTATTTTTATTAATAAAATGGATCGCCTCGGGGCCGATTTTTATGCGGTTGTTCGCGATATCGAAACGAAACTCGAGGCGCATATTGCGCCGCTGGAGATTCCGATAGGAGCAGAGAGCGAATTTCGCGGTGTGGTAGATCTGCTTGAGATGAAAGCATATATCTATGATGATAAAACGCTGGGGAAGGACTTTCGGATTGAGGAAATTCCAGAGGAGTATTTGCAGCGCGCCAGCGAATACCGCCAGATACTTGTCGAAAAAGCCGTCGGCACCGATGAAAACCTGATGGAGAAATATGTACGGGACCATAATTCCCTTTCGATCGAGGAACTTACGTCCGCGATCCGCAAAGGTTGTATCGCCAATAAGTTGTCGCCGATACTCTGCGGCGCCGCGTTGCGCAACAAAGGAATCCAGAAATTGCTCGACGCGGTGGTTTCTTTTCTTCCGTCTCCGGTTGATGTGCCGGCTACGCAGGGCATAGACCCTCATGACCCCGATAAAATAATTAGCATTGCATCAACTTCAAGCGAGCCGTTTGTCGCGCTTGCATTTAAAGTTCAGGCCGATCCCCATGTAGGGAAACTTGTGTACGTGCGCGTTTATTCCGGATACCTTGATTCCGGTTCGTATGTTCTTAATGTGACAAAAAACATCAAAGAGCGTGTCGGGCGTCTTGTGCAACTGCATGCGAACCAAAGAGAAAACCGGCAGAGGATTTTTGCGGGCGATATTGCCGCGGTCATCGGTCTTTCAAGCACCGTTACCGGCGATACGCTTTGTAGCGCCGAGCGCCCGGTCATTCTTGAAGCGATGGATTTTCCCGCGCCGGTCATGTCGATTAGTATCAAGCCGAAGACCCGTCAGGACCAGGATAAGCTTAACAAGGCAATCATGAAGCTCGTTGAGGAAGACCCGACATTTTCGGTCGCAACCGATGAGGAGACCAAGGAAATAATTCTTTCAGGGATGGGTGAGCTGCACTTAGAGATTATTGTTGATCGGATTAAGGATGAGTTTAAAGTTGACGCAGAGGTTAGTCCGCCGAAAGTAGCGTATAAGGAAACGATTTTAGAAACTCTTACCGGCGAGTATAAGCATGTTAAACAAACCGGCGGGCATGGGCAATACGGACATGTAGTCATGGAGCTTGCGCCGCTTGAGCGTGGAAAAGATTTTAGTTTTGAAAGTAAAATTAGAGGAGGAGCGATCCCTCAGAACTATATTCCGTCGGTCGAAAAGGGAGTTAAAGAGCTTCTTATGATGGGTGTGTATGCAGGTTATCCGGTGGTGGATTTAAGAGTAACGCTTCTTGACGGTTCCTATCATGAGGTTGATTCTTCTGATATCGCCTTCCGCCTCGCCGCGCAAGGGTGTTTTCGCGAAACCTTTATGAAGGCAAAGCCGGTTCTTCTTGAGCCCTATATGCGCATTGAAGTGTCAGCTCCGGAAGAATACGTGAGTAACCTGGTTGGATATTTATGCTCAAAGCGAGGAAAGATCCTTAACATTGAATCAAAAGGAACGCAGAAAGTTATTCTGGCAGAAGCCCCGCTTACGGAAATGTTCGGTTATTCCCAGACGTTCCGTTCACTTTCTTCAGGCCGCGCCACGTTTTCTATGTATTTCTCTCACTACGCGCAAGTTACCGCTGATCTAGCTGCAAAAATTGTCGCCCAACGACAAAAAGAACGCTTAGAGAAGAATAAGTAACGCCCTGCCTCGCTTCAAAATACCCCTTTGAAACTGCGTATATACTCTACGATTTGTAAACGGCGTTTATCCCGGTCATCATATTCTTTTTTTTAAAATTTTTTATTTAAAACATTATTAGTACCCCCGCCGGCTTCAAATACCTCGCCTCTCGTATGAGTACATGAATCGGCATGTTCTGATCAAAGACCTTCAGAACTTCGTACGGAAGCGTTACATAGAGGCATCTGACCAGGGTGCATGAACGCCGTTTCGCTTGAAAGTATAAAGAAAACAACCGCTTTTACAATTCTTTTACGTTTTTTTTACGCATCTGTGACAACTCACTTTTGAATCTGTGTTATCTTTATGCTGAAAGGGTAACAAGGAGAATCAAAATTAAAATTGTACATTGCACGTTAGACAGAGGGGGTGAGGATGAAACGTGGGTTATTAATGACCGTTACCCTTCGAGTATCAAAACGAATATGGAAAAAGGGGAGGTGCTATGAAAAATTTAATTTT
The DNA here is from genome assembly GCA_043823745.1 of Candidatus Omnitrophota bacterium. Classification (GTDB taxonomy): domain Bacteria; phylum Omnitrophota; class Gorgyraeia; order Duberdicusellales; family 4484-171; genus JAQTOI01. Next base: position 39,961 of record JBDRAN010000015.1, read on the forward strand.
TAATTTCTTGTGTGCACTCTGCGTTACTTTCGGCTTCGGCCACCCGGCGTATGCGGATAGCTACGAAATAACCCAGTTCGTTGAGTCGTTGGAGGTGGGGGAGGCGATATACCATGATACGGTAACCATAATTCCAATCTACACCACTCGCATCAAAGATACAAGCCGGTATGTTTCCCTAAGCGAGGCGTTAAGAAATCAGTGGCTTGAGATTGACGAAATGGGCGGTGGCAACGTTCCGGAGGTTGAATTAACCAATCATTCTGATCGATACATTTATATTATGGGCGGAGAAATATTGACCGGATGTAAACAGGACAGGATTGTAGGGAGAGATGTGTTGATTCGGCCACGAAGCAGGCAGGTAGCAGTTCCGGTTTACTGTGTGGAGCAGGGCCGGTGGGAGTACAATTCAGATCAGTTCTACACTAAGGAAAATCTAGGAACCGCGAATTTGCGCGGTTACGCTCAGCGCGCCGGCTCCTCTGCTCAACAGACCATTTGGAATGAAGTAGCAAAGGTCTCACGCGATGTGCGGGTAGAATCACGCACGCGGGCGTATCAGGAGGTGTACGATTCGGTAGCGGTCAAAAAAAGCGTCAGCACCTACGAGAAAGCGTTTCATTCTATTCCGCATTTACATAAGGATACGATTGGCGCCATCGTCGCCGTGGGTAACACCATTGTCAGTGTGGATATTTTTGCCAATTCATATCTTTTTAAAACGTATTGGCCAAAGATCCTTAAGTCATCGGCGCTCACCGCGACAACTGAGCGTAGATCCGGCTCTATTACGCAACGCGACGCAATTCGTTTTCTGCGCAGGCTGCATGACATCAATTATACGCAGAACCCGGGAATTGACGCCGGCTATGAATTGAGCGCATTCGATGCTAATGCAAACGTCAATGCCCTTGTGTATCGCGGATCAGTCATTCATGTGGCGGCTTTTGTTGAAAGGAATTCGTATATTTGGAACAATTATGGCGGGCGCGAACGTAGGCTGCCGGTTACGAGATATCAAAGGTGATGCGATGGAGAAGTCGAATCTGACGTTTCGTGTATGTTTGTTCTGTAGTGTTGTGGTGCAGCAGCTTATGACTGAAGGAGGTGTATCATGAAAAATTTACTGATGATTTTAAGTTTGATTAGTTTGGCAAATATCTTTTTTCCTCAAAGCGGATGGTGCTCCCGGGTAAAAGTTTATGCCGATGTGGATAAGCCTATTATTTTGGCCGGAAGCGATGAACGAGTGGTACTTAAAGTAGGCCTCCTGCCGCAGGATGACAGTCGCCAGAAGCGCCTCTTCCTTAATATCGCGGTTGTGCTGGATAAATCCGGCTCAATGGCAAGCAATCAGAAAATAGAAAACGCTAAACGTGGAGTGATCGAGATTATCCAACGCATGGAAAAAGGCGACATCTTTGCGCTGATTACGTACGATACGCACCCGCGGCTGCTCATTCCTGCTCAAGTTATCGAAGACAAAGATTCTCTCATTGATTATGTATGGTCTATTACCGCCGGCGGTTCAACCGCGCTTTATGGCGGAGTTGAACTTGGCGCAATCCAGGTTCGCCGGCATCTCGGTGCACAGTATCTTAACCGCGTAGTACTTCTTTCCGATGGTCTTGCCAATGTCGGGCCGCAAAACACGCAGGACCTTGCCCAACTAGGCAATAGGTTAAGTAGAGAAGGCATCACCGTAAGCACGATCGGTTTAGGCTTAGATTACAATGAGGACTTAATGGCGGCCTTGGCGCAGGAGGGAGAGGGAAACTTTTATTTTTCCCGGAATAGCGATGAACTTCCCATGATATTTGCCGAAGAGATTGGTGAAGCGGCGACGCTTCTGGCGCAGAATATAAACGTCGCGATTGAGTGCGCCGACGGTGTTGCGCCGTCAGCAATCCTGGGAAGAAAAGGCGCGGTGCACCAGCAATCGATGTCGGCAGACATCAATAGTCTCTACGGTAAAAACGAAAAATACGCACTTTTTGAGATGCGGCCTCCGCAGGGAGAGGATGGGAAAACCATTACGCTCGCCACCGTTAAAGTTGAATATCATGACCCGTTTACCAAAAAAAGAGTAACCGAAATCAAAACCGTAAGCGTGTGCTACGACAAGAGCAAGGATGCGGTCAGTAAAAAAGAACGCAAAAACATCATTAAAGAGGTTGAGTTAACGCGTGTATCGGAAATTAAACGCCAAGCGGTGACGTTCGCGGATCAGGGCAGCTTCCGGTCATCTTCGGAGGTTCTTAAGGAAAAGATTTCAAAACTTGAAGAAACCGCGCGGAAGTGTGATAATGATAAAGATCTTTTGCGGGAAGCGCGAGAACTTGAACAATTCTCTTCTCAAATTATCGACAATAAAGGTATGAGCAGATATCAACGTAAGCGTCTCGTGAATGACGCTGCAACGCAGGTTGACCAGCAGGGTTATGTTTCGCGGAGCACTAAGTAGGTAAGACTAATCGCGGGAGGGGGCATACGCTTTATGTCCTTGCACCCTCCTGCCGGATTTATCATGAAAAAAGCAAAGTTAGCCCCACCTTTAGGGATCTTGTTTATTCTGGCGGTGGTTATCCCCAGTGTTGCCTTAAGTATCATTGCCGTAAGGTCTTTGAGCCGGGAAGAAGCGTATCTTGAAAAACAGACGCAAAAAACGCTATCGGCGGAAGTAAATCAGATAGCGAGTCGTTTATCCGGTCTTCTGGAAGAATTCAAGGGTGAACTTAATCGTTCTTTGGATGTGGTACATAACGCCGCCGATATAAAAGATTCGTTCTCGCAGTGGAAAAGGAGTTCTCCTCTCGTAGATACCCCATTTTTATTATCAACGAATCAAGAGATTCTCTGGCCTCGCCAGGACCAAGCGCTTTCTCCTCAAGAGGTAGCATTTTTAAATTGGAATAAACGGGTTTTGCGTGACGAGGTTACAATCCCCGTATACGAAAATATCGCGGTGGCTTATAAAGGTGAAATATTGAAAGACCAGGGAGCCTTAGCCTCCGTGTCGAACCAACGCGTTCACGCAGCAGCCCGTCAGGCAGAAGGCAGGGCCCAACCAGTAACTGCAGAGGATGGCGCCGCCGAAGTGACGCGCGCCGCTGACGTTTCCTATTCGAGAATTAGCGATTGGGCGCGTGACGGTGAATCCTACACCAACCAGCAGGCTATAAGTGAATTTGAGCGTTCAGAGCCTGTGCGCAAAAAAGTCTACGAGCAGGCAAAAGAGCACGGTCAGCAGATTCTTTCCCGTAAAGTTCAGGTGGCAAGTTTAGATAGAAAAGCTGATGCGCGCGAAAAACAAAACCTTACCCAGCAGTCCATCTTTGTGGCTCAGCCGCGTACGTTCAGCCAAATTGTTGCCGGGGCCGACTCCGGTATCATCCCCTGTTTTATTGAGGATAAGCTTACTCTACTTTTTTGGAAGAAGAGAGCAGACGCAAATATTGTCGGCTGCGTCATTAATCGTAACAAGCTTAAGGATAAGTTCATAGAAGTTTTACCACCGGTGTATTCGGCAGTACGAATCCTTACCGTACTCGATGAGGAAGGCAGTCCCTTGGTTAGCCCTCTCCAGGACAATACGCGCGATTGGCGTAGGCCGTTTGTTGCGCGGGAAATAAGCGCCTATCTGCCTCATTGGGAGGTAGCGGCATACCTGACTGACCCCGGCGCTCTTTCCAGCCGCGCGCATGCCATCCAGCTTGTTATGTGGATGCTCATTTCGATTCTTTTTATTTCTATCGTCAGCGGTGGTACGCTCATATTAAGGTCTATGCGCAGCGAAATTATTCTCGCTCAGCAAAAAACGACTTTTGCAGCAAACGTTTCTCACGAGTTAAAAACTCCCCTTACCTCCATACGGATGTTTGCCGAGATGCTTAAGGAGAAACGTCAGTCCGATGAGGCTAAAAAAGAAAAATATCTCGATATCATGGTAGCGGAAACCGAACGCTTAACCCGCCTCATCAACAATGTCCTTGATTTTTCGCGTAAAGGTGCCGGAAAAATCGAGTATCATAAAAAGAATACGGATATTGTGCTTTTATGTAAAGATGTCTTGGCGGGGCAGCGCATCAGGCTTACCGCCGGTGGCTTTGAGGTTAAATTTATCAGCGAGAAAAACGAAATAGTTGGTTTTATTGACGAAGAGGCGATAAAACAGGCATTATTGAATCTTCTTTCTAATGCCGAGAAATATTCCTCTCATATAAAAAGCGTCGAGGTTGAGCTTACCGTGGAAGGTAATGCTGCACTCATCAGTATTAAGGATAGAGGGATCGGTATACGAGCGCAGGATACCAAGAAAATCTTTAAGGAGTTTTTCCGCGCCGACGATTCACTCACTGCGCGCGTCAAAGGCACCGGTTTAGGATTATCCATTGCCAAGCGTATTATTAATGACCACGCCGGCGACATCCTGTATTACACGCGCCAGGGCGGAGGGAGTATTTTTCAGATAAAATTACCATTAAAACCATTGGAGTAAGCCATGAAGCAAAAAATTCTTATCGTTGAGGATGAAGCCTCAATTTTAACCGGCCTTATTGATTTGCTTAATTCAGAGGGGTATGAGGTAACGTTTGCCTCAAACGGCGCTGAAGCGCTCCATCTTTATGGGCGCCAGAAGCCGAATTTAATTTTACTCGATATTATGATTCCTGAAAAAAGCGGTTACGACGTCTGTAAAGAGATACGTAAAACCGATCGCACCACCCCCATCCTTATGCTTACCGCCAAAGGTCAGGAGGTGGATAAAGTAGTGGGCTTAGAGCTTGGCGCTGACGATTATATCGTTAAGCCTTTTGGTGTGAAGGAACTCCTGGCGCGGGTGCGCGCGAGTTTGCGCCGCGCCCGCGCGTGTGACGAGCGCTCCAAGGACGATAACCCCATAGCATTTGCTGATGTTTTCATTGACCCGAAAACGCTTAAGGGAAACAAGGGGAAAAAAGTATTTTCAGTTATCGTGCGTGAGATTGAGCTCCTGCAACTTTTCTTGAAACATGACGGGGAAGTAATTGACCGTTTTAGCCTTCTTAACCATGTATGGGGTTTAAACTATGAAGGTACCACGCGCACCCTTGACCAGCATATTGCAAACTTGCGTAAAAAAATCGAAGATAACCCTTCCCGGCCAAAACATATCCTTACAGTTCATAGCGTAGGGTATAGGTTTGTTGCAAAGCCCAAAAGATAATATACTTTCATTATCCCTTGCGCTCCGTTCGCACGGCACGCGTTGTGCCAGGCTCACAGATACCGGCTGGATTTCGAGGAAATCTAGCCTGAGCGCTTCGGGATAATTCGTCCTGTTTTTACGTCATTTCCCTCGCGCTCCGCTCGCACGGCACGCGTTATACCAGGCTCGTGCAGATACCGCTTAGATTTCGAGGAAATCTAACCTGAGCGCTTCGGGATAATTCGGCCTAGCATTTTTACATCGTTGGGCTCGAAAAAATGCTGGCCTCATTAAAAAAAGACAGGGGGTTCTTCGCCCCCTTGGTTTGGTTAATCCTTCAACCCTGTTCTAATCTAAATATACCATATACATCAGCAAAATTTCAAGGCGATATAAAGATATTTTTAGATTGAATACTAACGGGATTTGTGATAATATAACTTTCTTTTTGCGGGACACCACGGGTTTCGAACCGTAAAAAGTATTGCACAATAAGCATAAAAAACGTACCGGAAAGGAGCAGTATGGAGATGATGATTCAAGGTTTACGAGAGCGCGCCAAAAAGGATCCTAAGCGAATTGTTTTTCCCGAAAGTACCGATGATCGGATTACTGAGGCGATACAGTATATAGAGCGAGAAAAAATAGCCCGGCCCCTGGTGCTCACGCATGACAATCTCGAGCCTGAGAAACAGGAAGAGTTTGCCAATATGATTTTTGAGCGTAAAGCCTCCAAGGGCATGTCTTTTGAAGAGGCGCGAGAGCTCGTTGAAAACCCGCTTTATTATGCGGCCATGATGGTTAAGCGTAACTATGCAGATGGGTTTGTCGCCGGGGCTACCTATACCAGTTCCGCAGTTATTCGCGCGGCGATCAACTGCCTTGATGTTGACAAGAATCTCGGCCTTATCTCAAGCTGTTTTTTAATGGGAGTGCCCAACTGCGTATATGGTGAGCGCGGTATTTTTATTTATGCCGATTGCGGTGTTATTCCGTATCCGACAAGCGAACAGTTGGCGCTTATCGCGATTTCCAGCGCTCATTTTGCAAAGACCGTTCTTGAGTTTAATCCCCGCGTTGCGCTCCTGAGTTTTTCCACGAAAGGTAGCGCAGACGGTCGTTGGGTTGACAAAATCAAAGAAGCAGTTGAGATCGCCCGTTCAAAAAACAGCGGTTACCCTATTGATGGAGAGCTTCAGGCTGACGCTGCCTTAGTTCCTGACATTGCCAAACGTAAGTTGAGCGATAGCGAAGTTGCCGGCCACGCGAATATTCTGATTTTTCCAAACCTTGATGCCGGCAATATTTGTTATAAATTAACGCAGCGCCTCGCCAACGCGAGAGCGTGTGGCCCCATAATTTTGGGTACCGAGCAGCCATGCAGCGATCTCTCGCGGGGCTGTGACGTACGGGATGTTATCGATTGTACTGCAATCACGGTTATCCGAGCGCAGAAGCGTTCATAGCGAACCCTCGCATAGGGGCATATACCCATGAATATTCTAATCATCAATTGCGGCAGCTCTTCGATTAAATATAAACTTTACAGCTTTCCTAAAAAAAATCTCATTGCAAAGGGGCTCATCGAGAAGATCGGTGATTCCAAGTCAACAATCAAGGATCACCATCAGGGGGTCAGTGCGCTCTTCGATACCTTGCTTAAAGAAAAAGCGATCGGGAACCTTGACGAGATTGCCGCAATCGGCCATCGCGTGGTGCATGGGGCCGAAGAATTTCAGGAGCCAAGCATTATCAATGATAAGATCATCAAAAAGATAGCCGAATGTTCAAGTCTTGCGCCCTTGCATAATCCCGCCAATCTTGAAGGGATATTGGGGTGTAAAGAAATAATGCCTTCGGTTGTGCAGGTAGCGGTTTTTGATACTGCGTTCCATCAAAGTATTCCAGAGCACGCATATTTATACGCAATACCGCTTTCCTATTATAAAAAATACGGAATACGAAAATATGGATTTCATGGCACGAGCCACCAGTTTGTTTCGCATCAAGCGAGCAGGATCTTAAGGAAACCGCCGCAGAACTTAAGGCTTATCACGTGCCACTTGGGTAATGGGTGTAGCGTCGCGGCGATCGATAGGGGAAAATCAATCGATACATCGATGGGGTTTACGCCGCTGGAAGGACTTATGATGGGTACGCGTTGCGGCGATATCGATGTTGCGGCGGTTTTTAATGTCATGGAAAAAGAGAGCCTTACGCTTGAGGCTATTGACGCTATTCTTAACAAAAAGAGCGGCCTCTTGGGAGTTTCCGGGGTCAGTAACGATATCCGCGCCATAAAAAAGGAAGCTGCAGCGGGTAATGCGCGCGCACAGCTGGCGCTTGATATGTTTTTGTACCGTATAAAAAAATATATAGGAGCCTATTATTTTATTCTTGGCGGAGCCGATGCGGTGTGTATCACCGCAGGGATCGGCGAAAATAATCCCGACATCGTTGAACGCATTAAAGAAAGCGTGCGTGCGGTGGCCGGGGTAAAGACAAAAGTTCTGGTTATTCCAACCGATGAGGAACTGATGATCGCCGAATTGGCCTATCAGGTGCTCCAGGAGGAACTCTTATGATGCGCGTAATGTTGAAATCAAAAATTTCGTATGCGAAGATAACGTCTCACGAGCTATATTATAAAGGAAGCATTACGATCGATGAAGAAATCATGGAGAAGGCGGATCTGCGAGAAGGAGAAAAAGTTGAAGTGCTTAACCTCAACAATGGCGAGCGTCTTGAAACGTATGCGATAAAGGGAACGCGCCAAAGTGGTGTGATTTGTTTAAACGGGCCGTCCGCGCGGCTGGGATATACCGGTGATACCATTTTTATTCTTTCGTATGGTTTCTATGCGGACGAAGAAGTGGTACGGCTCAAGGCGCGCTTCGTGGAACTTGATGACAAAAACAAAATTACGAATACATACATGGCCTGAAAAAATTCTACGTACTCCCTGTAAAGCCGTTACAACCGTTGATGATTCGGTGCGGTCGGTATTCGATGAAATGTATCGGCTCATGGTTAGAGATAAAGGGGTCGGCCTTGCGGCGAATCAGGTCGGGGTTAACGCGCGCCTTGTACTGGTTGAATTTGACGATAAAATTTTTAAATTGGTCAATCCCTCTATTCTAAAGAAAGAAGGCTCGATACGCTTACTTGAGGGGTGTTTAAGTTTCCCCGGACTGGAAATAGAGGTGACCCGTTCCCGCCGGATCGTATTATCGGCGCTCAATGAGAGGGGCCAGCCTCGCGAGATCGAAGCCAGCAATATTCTTGCCGTTATTTTGCAGCATGAAATCGATCATATCGAAGGAAAAGCGTTTATCTCGCGCATTCCGCTCTGGCAGAAACTAAAAATTCTCCCTAAGATAAAGGCAATTGAGCTGAAAACGCACCATGAATTGTCCAAACAGCGAAAAAAATAAGGGCATCTGTAACTGCACGTATGAACCTTGTAGCAGAAAAGGTGCCTGCTGTGAATGCCTGCTCTATCACCGCCAACACGGAGAGCTGCCTGCCTGTTTCTTTACAGGCGAAGAAGAAAAAACATATAATCGGTCCTTTGAATATTATGTACGGCGACGAACACGATGAAAAAAATATTTGATTGTGCGATTCTGGGCGGCGGCATTGCGGGCGTAAGCGCCGCGCTCTATACCAGGCGAGCAGGGCTTGAGTCTTTTCTCTTTGAACCAAAAGCGATCGGCGGCCAACTGCTTTTTATGGAGCGTGTGGATAACTATCCGGGCCTTGCGGCCGGAACGAAAGGATCGACACTTGCGGCACAACTGGTGCAAACGGTCAAAGAATTAGGTGATGGGCATATTGAGGATAAAGTGTGCGGGCTTGCGCTCGTCAACAATCTCGTAACGCTTCGTTGCGCCCAGGATGAGTATAGCGCCCGAAGTGTTATCATTGCGACCGGTGCTTCTTTTCGGAAGCTCGGGCTGTCCCGGGAAATAGAACTTACAGGGCGAGGTGTTTCGTATTGCGCGATCTGCGACGGATTTTTCTTCCGCGGCAAGGACGTTGCGGTTATCGGAGGGGGAAATAGCGCCCTCGAGGAAGCGCTGTACCTTGCCCGGTTATGCCGGTCGGTGCACCTCATACATCGGCGCGATTCATTGCGCGCTCTCGATTACTTACACGCAGAAGTATCTAAGACAAAAAACATTACAATCCATTACCAAAGCGTCGTGCGTGAATTACGGGGAACGGATATGCTTGAAGCTATCACGCTCACGCAGGAAGGAAACGCAAAGGCGCTCGAGCTTCCCGTAAGCGGTATGTTTGTGGCGATTGGGGTCCAACCCGTAACCAGCCTGGCGCGCGGAATTATCGAGCTTGATGAGAAGGGTTTTATTGTTACTGATGAGTTTATGAAAACATCGTGCGATTCCATTTTTTCCTGCGGTGATTGTCGCAAAAGGCCCCTGCGCCAGCTTATTACCGCTGCCAGCGAAGGAGCGATTGCCGCCGTGAGCGCGTATAAATATCTTAAGGGCTCGTATATAAGCTCGTAGATGCGTGATGGGTAAAAAACTTTCATTTGCGTTCCGGATTCTGGTGGCTGCGGCTCTCATTTTTGCTCTTTTTAAATTTGTTCCCTACCAGGAGCTCATCGGCGTCTACCGGCGTTCAAATAAGTTTTATCTTGTGCTGGCGTTCGTCGCTTTTTTTTCCTCCTACTTTCTGGGTGCTCACCGATGGAAGATACTTTTAAGAGCGCTCGGGATAAAAATTTCCTTTAAGGAATCGTTTTATTGCGGTCTCTCGAGCTTATTTTTTAATCTTTTTTTTCCATCCTTTGTTGCCGGAGATATATTCAGAAGTGTCAGTATCTCCCAGCGACACGGAAAAACCAAACAAATTGCCTCCAGCGTGCTCATGGACCGCTTCAGCGGCTCATGTGCCTTATCGTTGGTTTCTGGCGGAGCGTTTATATTCGGAATTCTTTTAGGGCGCATTCCGGCAGAACGAAAAATCTTTATACCACTTTTTATCCTTGGCAGCCTTGTCGGTGTTGTTTCCGTAATAATCTTCAGTCGTCGCGTTTTTACGTTTTTAACCGGCATTCTACGCGCCCGGCCGGTTTTTCGAAAGAAACTAATTAATTTTCACGATCAACTGTATTTTTTTAGGACTCATCCACGAGTGTTCCTGAAAAGCTTAATTTTTTCCGGGCTTATTCAGGCATTAACACCCATCAGTTTTTTTATCAGCGCGCGCGCGTTTGGCGTTGACATTAGTTTTATTTATTTTTTAATACTTGTACCGGTTATCATGGCGATAGCTCTTATCCCGATTACCATCGCGGGAGCCGGAACCAGAGAGGCGGCAGCCGTGTATTTTTTTGCATTGGTAGGCGTCGAAAACAGCGTGAGCCTGGGGATGTCTCTTCTTAATTTGGCATTTTCCGTTCTCTCCGGGATTATCGGAGGAATTTTTTATGTTATCGTATATCATCGATGGCTTCAATCTCGTTCATAAGATCGCCTCGGTACGCGCCTCACCCACTCCTCATCAAGGTCTTCTTGATTATTTAAAACATCACCGCTTAACGGGGACAGGCTCTGTTGGAGTAACGGTTGTTTTTGACGGTAGTCCCGCACAAACCGGTACCCCGGGCCATATCCGCGTTCTCTACAGCGGCAGAGGAAGCGCTGACGATGTCATTAAGAGACTTCTTGATGAGGCGGGTAAAAATTCCCACACAATCGTTGTTTCCGACGACCGTGAAGTTCGTGGCTACGCGCGCGCCGCGGGAGCGGGCCTGTTTGGTACCGGAGCGTTCATTCAAAAACCGGTGACGCATTCATCAGGAAACACTCCTTTGAGTAAAGACATAAGTTACCCCCTGCAACGAGAAATTACGGAAGAAATGAGGAAGATCTGGGACAAGTAATATGTAGGACGTAGGATGACGTGGGACGTTGACGCCTTGACGCGTGATGCTTTGACGCTCAATAAGAAATTACCATAGGTTTTATAAAATTCCTCGGAACTGCCGGTGCTCGTTTTGTGATGATAAAACAATTGCGCGCATCGGGTGGAATGTGGCTTTCGCATGCCGGGACCAATATCCTTATTGATCCCGGGCCGGGGTCTCTTGTGCGTTGCGTCAGCGCGCGCCCGGCGCTGGACCCAGGAACGCTTGATGCGATTATTTTAACCCATAAACATCTTGACCATTCTAACGATATCAATGTTATGATTGAGGCGATGACCGAGGGGGGATTTAAGAAACGCGGTGTTGTATTCGCGCCTTCGGATGCGTGCGGAGCGAGCGGCGTTATCATGCCGTACCTGCGTGATTTTCCTGAAAAGATCATACCGCTTAAAGAAGGAGATTTTGAACTTGGCACTATCCGTTTTACGGTCCCCGTGCGCAACCAGCATTCCGGCGAAACGTATGGCCTTAAATTTTTCCTGGGAACTACGATCGTCTCATTTGTCGGCGACACCCGGTACTTTGATCATCTTCTGTCGGCATACCGTGATTCGAGTGTGCTCGTATTAAACGTTGTTTTTTTAAACGCCGCGGCGAGTATGAGCATTTATACTTAGAGGATGCGATCACGCTTATTCGAGGCATTAACCCTCAGGAAACAATTATTACGCATTTTGGGACGAGCATGCTTGCCAATAAGCCTCACCTGCTCGAGAAACGTCTTGCGCGCCAGGTCCAAAGGCCCGTGCGCTTTGCGTATGACGGTTTTTCATATAAGCTTCCTGAATCGTGCGTGTAATATTTTTTTTGACTTGTTGGTAAATTTAGTATATAATTTTTTCATGCATTGTAAAAAAATATCCCTCGGTATCGTAATCGTGTGTGTTTTGGTTATACCTCGTTCCGTTTTTTCTAGGGTTTATGAAACAGGGCAGTATCTGCAAGAGGCTGAAGAGCAACTCCCCGTCGATGAAGCGTCCAAGGGTTATATCTCTGACGGGCTCGTTGCGCTTGAACGGGAGAATTATGAAAAAGCAAAAGAGGCATTCTGGAGTGCGGCCAACCTCGACCCACAGTCACCCGATGCCTATATTAATTTAGGAATTGTCGCCATTAAAGAGGCTGATTACGAAAGTGCGATTCGTCTTTTCCTCCAGGCAGAGGGCCTTACCACCTCACGATATCCGAAGCGGGAACTTCTCTATTATAATTTAGGACTTGCATGTTTTATGCAATATGATTACGCGCGCGCCGTTGATTATCTTTCAATGGCTCTTGAGGTTTATCCTGACTTCGGGGAAGCCATGTATTATCTGGGACGCGCTTACGATGCACTTGACCGAGGCCAGGAAGCGTTGGTAACCATTACGAAAGCCCGCAATGTCTTCGCGCGTAAGGGTCAGGTTACGTATGCCCAGAAGTGTGGTGAGATTCTTGCAGATCTGAACTCCCGGTATCGGGGAGATACCGCAGTTATAGCTCAAGACCTTGCGAACGAAGGAGTCAAATCGTTTGAAAGCGGGAGTGATGAACAAGCGATCAGTTATCTACGGGAAAGCATTATCCTTGATCCTAAAAATCCGACTATTTATTACCAACTCGGAAGTATTTATGCAGGAAAAGGCGCATATTATAATGCGATTGATTCCTATCGCGAAGCAGTCAAAGTGGCGCCGAAATTTACTGACGCGTACGTTAGCCTCGGCGAAGTCTATGTTAAGCTTGGCAAGTACGAAGAAGCGATCGCAACGCTTAATAGCGCATACGCTCTTGACAAGAAAAACTCCCGTTGTAATTATGATTTAGGGGTTCTGTACCGTGAGCTTGGCAGGGAAAATACTGCTGAAAGTTACTTTAAAGAAGCACACCTGATCGGCGACGGTAAAGAAAATTATTCGCTTCTTAAAACACACACCGTTGTAACGCCTCAAAAAGCAGCGTCTGAGGCCGCTTTTGCGCCAGGTAGGAAAGCGGTTGCCCGCAGCACTCGGTATCCGCAGGAAACGCGTCCTGTCGCGCGACGGCCATATGCGGTGAGCGCTGATAAAAATAAAGGTGTATTGCGGAAAGGATATTTTATCCCTCCCCCTAAACCAGGCTCAAAAGGAAAACGCGTTAATAAATTCCAGAAGACAGTCGATTATTAAGTGTAGTGTCTGCGTTACGCAAAAGGAGGACCCGCATGAAAAAGTTATTCAGTGTAATTTTATTTGTTTGCTTTGCCGGGGCGCTGGCAACTGCATATGCAATTGACGGTGTTGAGGTCTTAAGCGGTTATTTCGGTGTATGGCAAAAGGACCTGGAAGAAACGCAGAGTACCTATGAAGGAGTACCTCTTTTTGTAGGCATTAATTTTGATATAAAGCCGTTCTTCGAGAGCATCGGTATAACGACAGCAGGGAGAATTGACTTTATCCTTGAACCGTTTGTGAATACAGTATTAAAGCCGAATGATAACATTGAGGCTGGTTCAAACTTTCTTATTAAGTATGTATTTCCGCTGTCAGAAAAATTCCAGCCGTATCTAAAAGGTGGCGAAGGTATTTCGTATATGAGCCAACACACCAAAGAGCAGTCAACTCAATATAACTTCCTTTCTCAGGCTGCCGCCGGATTCCATTATTTCATAAAGGAAGACCTCGCCGTAACCCTTGAATATCGGTATCGGCATCTTTCCAACGCAGGTATTGATCACCCCAACAATGGGTTTAACAGCGATTTTATTCTAGGCGGCATAACGTACTATTTTAATGATTCGAAAAGCACGGATCGCTGACGCACCGCTTATTCACGCCCTTATTAAAGTATGGGCAAAAAAGGGCAAAGTTCTCGACCGGCCGCTCAATTATATCTACGAAAACATCCGGGATTACTGGGTAGATGAGCATGGGAAACGAATTGTTGCCTGTTGCGCGCTGCATGTGATCGGATGGGAAGGTTTAGCCGAGATAAAGTCTTTGATTGTTTCGCAAACCCATCAAAATAGAGGCATCGGTGCATCGCTTGTCGTTCAATGCCTTGCGGAAGCAAAAGGGCTTGGCGCTGGTAGCATCTTTGCATTAACGTTCGCAGGCCCGTTTTTTAAAAAGCTCGGGTTTCGCACGATCGACCGCAAAGAACTCCCCCATAAAATCTGGAACGATTGCGTTAACTGCGTTAACTTTCCGGATTGCCGCGAAGAAGCGGTGCTCTATAAGCTTTAAAATGCGGCGCACCGCGGCACGTTCGCCGCGGCGACGCCTGTCAGAGTATGTTAGAAAATTTTTCTAAAGGAGGGCATCATGTCACTCGTACTCGAATATCCGTTTACCGAAGAACAAAAAATGCTTAAAGAGCTTTGCCGGCAGATCGCTGAAGAAAAAATTCGTCCGGTATCGCGAGAGCTTGATGAAAAAGAGCAATTTCCTGCCGATATCATAAAGATAATGGCACAGGCTGATCTTTTTAGCCTCTGCATTCCTCAGGCGTACGGAGGTATGGGGACGGGCTTACTGGAGCTCTGCATTGCGACCGAGGAGATTTCCCGTGTTGACGGCGGCGTGGCGACAGCCTATGCGGCTTCATTTCTGGGTATGTTCCCGATCCTTATTAACGGTACCGAAGAACAGAAGAAAAAGTTTCTACCCGATATCGCCTCGGGTAAAAAACTTGCCGCTTTTGGCTTGACGGAACCGGCGGCAGGTTCCGACGCTTCTGCGGTAACGACGTCCGCACGCAAAGAGGGGGACTTTTATATTTTAAACGGCACGAAGCATTTTATTACCAACGGCGGTGACGCTGAAATCAACACGATTATTGCGGTTACAGATAAAAAGAGGGGTCCGCGAGGCGTTTCGGCATTTATCGTCGAAAAAGGAACGCCGGGCTTTACATTCGGAAAAAAGGAAGAAAAATTGGGCATCAGGGCGTCATCAACAAGGGAATTAGTTTTTAATGATGTCAAGGTGCCGGCCGCAAATCTCCTTGGTGGCAGAGAAGGTCTTGGTTTTATTTCAACGATGAGAACATTCGATCAGTCGCGTCCGGGAGTGGCCGCCCAGGCAGTCGGTATTGCGCAAGGGGCGCTTGAGCTTGCGATCGCGTACGCTCACAGCCGCGTACAGTTCGGTAAACCAATCAGTTCTTTTCAAGGAATACAGTGGATGCTCGCAGACATGGCGACTAAAGTTGAAGCAGCGCGCGCGCTTGTGTACGCAGTTGCTTCGATGATTGATCGTGGTATTAAAGACGTAGGGAGTGCGTCGGCAATGGCCAAAATGTTTGCTTCAGATGTTGCCATGGAGGTAACGACGAACGCGGTTCAAATTTTTGGCGGGTATGGATATATGCGCGATTATCCGATCGAAAAATTTATGCGCGACGCAAAGATTACTCAGATTTACGAGGGTACCAACCAAATTCAGCGCAATATTATTGCGCTTGATTTAATCAAGCGTTTCGGTAAATAGCTCACGTTAACGAAAAAAGAAAGCCGTCTCTTGAAAAAGAGGCGGCTTTTTTTATTGGTGCGCCCGGCAGGGCGCATTTACTTGAGGGTGCAAGTCCCTTACAGGCCTGATAGGAGGAACTGTTAGCCGGACGGCAAGGGTGTCTATCGTGAGGTAGGATCTGAAGGAAGCCGCAGGCAAAGCGCTGACCCAACGAACAGGAATCGCATAGAGGCGGACATGTCGGGTAAGGAGGCGAATATCTCTAAAACCCAATATCTATCCGGAAGACATGGACGTAGATGCGGTGGGCATAAGCGTGAAAGTGAGTGCGCATTACCCGGGGAGGT
>JBDRAN010000016.1:0-66724 GCA_043823745.1 Candidatus Omnitrophota bacterium
ATCCCTGAGTTATGAATGGGCGGTTAAATGGCACAGGCATTGAAACGAAGAGGTAGAAGAGGATAGAAACCGCCGTATACGGAACCGTACGTACGGTGGTGTGAGAGGACGGCGGGAGTAATCCTGCCTCCTACTCGATTGTTCGGCACAGTGCTCACCAGAGCGCCCAGAGGGTAGCCCGCGTATGAATGCGCAAAACGATAATCTCGAAGAGGAACGTTCCTGAAAGCTATGATTCCTCGTGGCCCGATACGATGAGGCACGTTTTATTAGAATTTCGGCACACGTCCAGGGGTCGGGGTATATAGGGAAACTTTCTTGATGTGTTCTCGAGGGAATCCTTGCTTTTGCTTTTAAAGTAAGTATAATTAATCTACTTGGTTTCATTGGTGATGGGAGGTCTTAAAAAAAGGAATGATATGTCCGAACAAACACCGATTGATGAGCACGAGATAAAGGATGGGGCTCCATTTGCTGCACTTGCCTATGTATTTTTCCTGTGGATCCTTATTTTTATGTTTCGTAAAGACAACCGGTTCGCTCATTTCCACGCAAAGCAGGGTATTGTCGTTTTTATCGGAGAAATGGTTTTTATTACGCTTGCGCTGCTTCCGCGAGTCGGTTTTATTTTTTACGTCAGCGGACTGCTTCTTTTCCTCTTTCTATCGTTATATGGTATTTATTCGGCGCTGACCGGTAAAATGAACCGCATGCGTTTTATCAGTGATATCGCGGATAAGTTTATAATTTAACACCCGGCTAATCGCACCCGGCGCTTAATATACCTGGCGCTAAACGGTATGGCGCCAGTATTGCCCTTCTGGGCTTGTACCTGGCGCTAAACGGTATGGCGCCAGTATTGCCCTTCTGGGCAAGAATTGCGCTGGTAGCGCAGAAGGCGCATACTCGCCATTCCTTTGAGGCGAGGTATGTACGCTTGTGCGTTAGAACGGCTGGTATTTGTCTTTACGCAACACCCGACTTAATTGCACCCGGCGCTTATTGGAATTGCGCCGGTGTACGCTTGTGCGTTAGAACAGCCGACATGCGCTTACTGCGCAAGGAGAGTGTATGAAAAGAAAGATTATTTTACCTAAGCTTGCTTCAGATTTTGGCGGTAATGCTTCCCATCATGATACCTGGCGTATTTTTCGCATTATGAGTGAGTTTGTGGAAGGTTTTGAAGCGCTCTCGGTGATAAAGAGGGGTGTTTCAGTCTTTGGCTCAAAACGTATGCCCCCGAGCCACCCGTACTATAAACTTTCGTGTAAAACGGCGCACCTTTTAACTAAAAAAGGCTACACGATCATCACCGGCGCGGGCCCGGGGATCATGGAGGCGGCGAATAAAGGCGCACTTGCCGCCGGAGGCGTATCGGTAGGCCTTAATATTGTCATTCCTGAGCAGCAGAAACCAAATCCGTACATCAATTATCTTTTAGAATTTCGTTACTTTTTTGTTCGCAAAGTCATCTTCACGAAATATTCAAAGGCTTTCGTCGTGTTTCCCGGGGGGTATGGCACGCTTGATGAATTATTTGAAGCCCTCGCGCTTATCCAAACCGAGCGGATTGATCCTATCCCGGTGGTATTAGTGGGGAAAAAATTTTGGAACGGTATGCTTTCCTGGTGCAAAGACAAACTCCTTGGAGAAGGGACATTGATTGAAGAGGACTTAAAGCTTATCTATATCGTTGATACGGCGACTGAGATTGTTTCGGCAATTGAGCGTTTCTACCGCAAGGGTTCTCGTAATCGTAAGGATTGATCGTGAAAGGATTCCTGCGTTCCTGGCAAGAATTTGATCTGGAGGATGTCAAAAAGCATCTTATCGTGGTAGGCGAGCTTTCCTCGGATTGCTTTTGCTGCCGCAAGATAGGGCTTGATTCTCATGCGCGGGCCTGCCCGAGCTGTAAAGCCTATTTTAAATATATGGGGTTTCGTCGGCATGTTGACGGAGGCTATATTCATAAACTTCGCGCCGAACTCCCCAGTATTATTTTTATAGATTTTGATGACTTCAAAAAACTTATCGGGCAGCAACAAGCGAGGAAACTTTTAGATATTTAGCTGCAAGCCGCAGGCTGCAGGCTTCAAGCTTTTGTATTTTAAGCTTGTAGCATGAAGCGTGCAGCTTGTTTTGCGCCTGTGGCTCAATTGGATAGAGCATCTTCAGCCCGAGGCTGATCCGCCTCCTGCGCCTGAGGCGCATCTGCCTCTGGCATGAGGCGGAGGCTTTTGACCAAAAATGTGGAGCGTATATGTCATAGAAAGTTTAAGAAATAATAAAAAATACGTGGGTTTTACTTCCAAAGAATCCATCATCAGGCTAAATGAACATAATAAGGGATCAAACAGTTGGACGCGACAAAATAGACCTTTTAAGCTTATTTACATCGAAAAGTATAGTCGCGAGCAAGAAGCTAGAGCGCGAGAAAAATTTTTAAAATCTGGTCAAGGGCGAAAATATTTGGGAAAAGTATTATGCCCCGGTAGCTCAATTGGATAGAGCATTTGGCTTCGGACCAAAGGGTTGCGGGTTCGATTCCTGCTCGGGGCGTTGGTTGTTTGCTAAAGAGATCTAAAATTTTTCGGAGAGGTGCGAGAGCGGTTTAATCGGTACGCCTGGAGAGCGTAAGACCGCCGAAAAGTGGTCCGAGAGTTCAAATCTCTCCCTCTCCGCCAATTTTTTATTTGCTCTTGAGGCGAGATTTCGGCTATCCCTCTGTAGCGAAATTCACCGGCGGGCGGTTCGAACTACCTACACATGAAGCATACGATCCTACCTGTTATAAAAAAACAAGATATTCCTGAGCAATATCGTAATACCCCTATTGGATTATTGTTTGAGTATCATAATTTAAAACGCCCCTTTGACGTCTATGTGCAGGCGCAGCTTCTTATCGGCATGTGCATGGATAACCGTAAGCATCTTCATGTGCCGGATAATTTTGCGTTTATTATACGCTCCGGAGGAGCAAACTTGCGGTATAGTGAATTTAAAGTTTCATACGCGATTGCCGTGGGCAAAGTGAGGCATATCGCATTGATTGCCCATAATCATTGCGGGATGGTTAATTTGGCTTCACGGAAAGAGGAGTTCATTGACGGCTTAGTCACCAGGGCCGGCTGGAGCAGGGAATCGGCCGAGGAGCATTTTATGAATTTGGCTCTTCTGCATGAAATAGGCAATGAAGTAGACTTTATCTTAAGCGAAACAAAGAGATTACGCACGAGATATCCTAAGATCGAGGTTGCTTCTTTGTATTATCGAGTCGAAGATACTCGGCTCTACGCCATTGTTGAGGGTTAGGAAGGTGGGGGGGGCGTCGTGTTTTTTCTTTTCAATAATAATGTACATGAAAGGTTAGGATGGGATCATTCAAAAGTGAGTTAACCTGGTCAATTTCGCGCGACAGGCTTTTTCGCGAGTGCAAAAAAGCTTATTATTTTCACTATTATGCTTCCTGGGGCGGATGGGAGCGCAATGCGCCGGAACTATCCCGAAGAGCGTATCTTCTTCGTAATATTCAGAATATTGACGCCTGGATCGGCGATATTGTTCACGAGGTTATTAAATGGGTGCTTACGCAGAAACAGCGAGGCGCGCTCCCGCCGTACGAACAGGCTATCGCCAAAACGAAACAGATGTTCCTTGCGACGTGGGAGCAGTCGCGAACACAAGCCTGGCGTAATAATGTAAAACACAATTGTAATCTTTTTGAGCATTATTATAAGCGTGAGCCCACACATGAAGAGCTTAAAGTAAAGTTATCCAAAGCGCAACGCAGCATTACCACCTTTTATGAGTGTGGTTTTCTTGAATCATTAGAGGGTTTATCGCCTGAGGCGTACGTAGCGGTCGATGAGCTTGATAGTTTTGATTTTGAAGGTATACGAGTTTTTGCGGTTCCTGATTTTGCTGTCCATAAGGATTCGTATGAATTGTATGATTGGAAAACCGGGAAGCCGAGCGATAACGATGTGCTTCAGCTATCTTGTTATGCTCTCTATGCGCAGGCCAAATGGCAGGCGGTTTTGGAACATATACGGATTATTCCTGTTTATTTAGCCCAGGAAGATTTTGCGGTCAGCCCGTCTAGTATCATCGCCCCGGATGAAGTAAAGGTATATATGCGCGGCAGTATCGGCCAGATGAAGTCCTGTCTTTTTGATATCTCGGCGAATAAGGCCGATGAGCAGAAAATGTTCCGGACCACGGAGGCCTGGCGTTGTAAGAATTGTAAATTTCAAGAAATATGTCTTTAAGGCAATAAGCGCGTGTGATATTCAGTTTTCGTTAAAGATCATTAATGCTTCTTCGTGCATGTAATGGAGAAATCTTTCTTGAGCTCTTCGTTTTCCTACTAAATACTATTTATCCCTGCTATATATAATTAATAATGACTCAACGAATAGTTATTACCGGTCTTGGCGTAGTAAGTCCCCTTGGCATAGGAAAAGAGGCATTCAGTAAAAACATATGCTCCGGCGTTTCGGGGGTGCGGCCTATCTCCTTGTTTGACACCGCTGATTTTGACGCTCAAACCGCGGCAGAGATAACGGATTTTGCTCCTGAGCAGTATGTGGGGAAAAAGGGGTTAAGGCTCCTTGATCGTAGCACAAAACTGACCCTTTGTGCTGCGCACCTTGCCTTGGATGATTCCGGTGTCAGCGTCACGGACGACAATACAAAGGAAATTGGTTTGGTTTTGGCTTCAACGTTTGGGAGCCTTTCCAGTATCAGTAACTTTGATCGCGAGGCTCTCTTGGAAGGACCTCAATACGTTAATCCCGCACTTTTTTCAAATACCGTTATTAATTCGCCGGCCAGCCAAGCGTGTATTAAGTACGGTATTCGTGGTTTTAGCGCGACAATCTCGACCGGTTTTGGCGCAAGCCTTGATGCATTGCACTATGCCGCGTATTCTATACGAGCGGGGCGCGCCCGCATCGTGCTTGCCGGAGGAGTTGAGGAATTATGTATTCAGATTTTTTTGGGATTCTATAAGAGCGGGCTGCTTTCAATAAAATCTGAAAGATTAACGGAAGAGATACGGCCGTTTGATCGAGAACGAAACGGGTTTGTGATAGGAGAAGGGGCGGTATTTTTAGTACTTGAAGAATTAAGGAGCGCCGAGGCTCGAGGAGCACGCATATACGCGGAGATGTCTGGTTATGGGAGCGGTTTTACGCCGCATTGCACGAGTCGTTATAGCCCGGGCCCTGAAGGATTAAAGCGTGCGATGCGCCAAGCTCTTGTCCACGGAAAACTTGTTCCGGGCGATATTGATTGCGTTTTTGCGGCGGCAAATGGAAGTCCAAAAGGAGATCGTTTTGAAGCGGAGGCGATACGCAATGTTTTTAGCAAGGAATCTTCTCGTCCGACAATAACCGCGGTAAAGTCAATGCTTGGAGAAACCTATAGCGCAGGGGGCTCTTTTGCTGCCGCGGCTGCGTTGTGTGCCCTGGAACGGCAGATGGTTCCGCCCACACTTCATCATGTAACGCCCGACCCCTCATGCACCGTTTCTTCGCTGGCAACAGCGCCGCATGCGCACAGCTTGCGGCATGTCCTGGTCAATGCGGCCGGTCCCGGCGGGAACAATTCCAGCCTTGTGTTTTCGAAAGATTTCGGTTAAAATAGACGCAGTTTGTGTTAATATAAGATTTTACGTTCAGGAGGATATGCAATGAGCGATATAGAAAAAGAGATACGGGAATTGATCGCGTATGTGCTTGAGCGAGAGCCATCGGAAATTACACCTGACGTGCGCCTGGTAGAGGATCTAGGAGTTGATTCGATGATGGCTCTTGAAATTCTAGCTGCTACAGAAAAAAAATTTAAGATTTCTATTCCGGGAGAGCGTCTTCCTGAAATGAATACGTTGCGCGCAACCGTAGCGATCGCTCAAGAGTACCTGGATGCGAAAGGTCAGTCTCAATAACCCATCGTTCCTTTTCTCGCATGAATACACGAATCGTTGCTACCGGCCTCGGGGTTATTTCCTCGTTAGGCATCGGCAAAGATACATTTTGGAACGCGGTATGCAAAGGCATGTCGGGTATTTCCCCGGTCACGTCGTTTGATACTTCCGCGTTTCCCACTCACCGCGGCGGAGAAGTCAAGGATTTTAATCCTTTAGAATTTGTAGGTCAGCGCAAAGCTTCCGCGTTTGGCCGTTCCTCATTGTTTGCGGTCAGTGCTGCCTGTCTTGCCGCCCGTGATGCAAATATTGATTTTTCCGGAGCGCACGATCGCGCCGGGGTCTGCCTGGGGACCACGATGGGGGAAACAAGGCTTTTTGAGCGTCTTAATGAAGCATGGTCAAAAAAAGGCCACCAGAGCATTGAGCCAGGCCTCTTACCGCAGATCCCGCCCTATAGTATGGCTGCTCATGTTGCATCTGAGTTCGGTTTACGGGGTCCGAATTACCTTATCCCGACAGCATGCGCCGCCGGTAATTACGCCATAGGGTATGCGTGTGATCTCATAAAAGATGGAACGGTTGATCTCATGCTTGCCGGAGGCGTTGACGCTTTTTCGCGCATAGCCTTTTGCGGTTTTAACCGCCTGTTAGCGGTAGCTCCCGAAGTCTGTCAGCCTTTTGATAAAAATAGAAAGGGGATGATGGTGGGCGAAGGGGCGGGTATTGTGCTTCTTGAAACTCTTGAACATGCGCGCAGCCGCGGCGCAACTATTTACGCTGAGGTTTTGGGGTACGGCGTCAGCTGTGATGCGTTCCATATGACCGCGCCCGCGCACCAGGGCATCAAAGAAGCGCTCTGTGCGACGCTGCGCGCGAGCAGCCTGAAGATTGGTGATGTTGATTACCTGAACGCTCACGGGACAGGTACTCCTGCTAACGACAAAGAAGAGTGCCGCGCGATCAAAGAGGTATTTGGCGATACTTACAAGAAACTGGCGGTAAGCTCTATAAAATCGATGCTGGGTCACACCATGGGCGCCGCTTCCGCCCTGGAGGCAATTGCCTGCTGCCTTACGCTTAAATACGGGATTATTCCGCCTACGATTAATTTTTCAACTCCAGACCCTGACTGCGATATTGATTGCGTGCCGAATATCGCCCGTTGCCGCGACGTGCGCGTTGCGCTTAATAACGCGTTCGCGTTTGGCGGCAATAATTCATGCCTTGCGCTTGCGAAATTCCCCTCTTAAATTTTCTTTCCTTCGGGAAAATATCATGTAACTTTATTTTTTTGTGCTATAATACGTTTTTGTATGGAACCGGTTAATTCAAAAAAATATAATTTTTTTTTCAAAGGGACTAACGGCACAGCGGTCTTGTTGATCCACGGCATTACCGGCACGCCGTCGGAAATGAGCTACCTTGGCCGTTCGCTGCATAAGGCCGGTTTTTCAGTCCTCTGTAACGCTCTCCCGAGGCATTGCGCAAGCTTGCATGAGCTTAAAAAGGTTACCTGGCAGGAGATTGAGGCAGCGTGTGTTGCTGATTACGAGACCCTCAGCGCGCAGTACCAAAAAGTGTTCATCTGCGGGCTTTCTATGGGGGCGCTTCTGGCGGTGCATATCGCGCACAAGTTTGCGCACGGGGTAACCGGCATCATCGCGCTTGCACCAACTGTCTTTTATGATGGCTGGGCGCTCCATAAGGGTAAGATTTTTCTCGATTTAGCATGGCATATTCCGTATTTGCGCAGGCGCATCAATATCAGGGAAGGCTGGCCGTACGGGCTTAAGGATGAGACAATACGCGGACATATTGAACGTTTTTATAAAAGCGCGAACGCCGGCGCTCTTGACGATAAGGTGCTTTTGTTCGGGAGCCCGTTTTTTCCGCTCGCCTGCCTTTATCAGCATCATCAGTTTGCCAAAGTAGTCAAAAAGGAATTGTCTGCAGTTTCGACCCCTATCCTTGCGGTTCACGCTCAAGAGGATGATATGGTCAGTATCAAAAACGCTCAATATCTTCTTGAGCATATCGGTTCGCCGGATAAAAAGTTAGTGACACTCCAGGACAGCTATCATATGATCACCATCGACAAGGAAAAAGACCGCGTTGCCCGGGAAGTTATCACGTTCATAAATAAATTCTAGTCTAGGGATGGATTACGATGTTGCTGTTATTGGGGCAGGAATCGGAGGGGTTACCGCCGCGTATTTTCTTGCGCAGGAGGGTAAGCGGGTAATTCTTTTTGAGCGTGGGCCTCGCGTTGGCGGCTACGCTACAACGTTTAAGCGCAAAGGCTTTACTTTTGAGTCTTCAATTCATTGTGTTGACGATTTAGCTGATGACGGCGATTTTGCAACACTCCTTGCTGATTCAGGTCTATGGCAGAAAGTAACGTGCCTTCCCGCCAAGAGTTTTGCCCGCGTTATCTATCCGGAGCACGATTTTATTTTGGATGGCAGTAAAGATACTCTTTTCTCTTATTTTAAATCAACATTTCCCGAGCAGAGTAAGAACTTTGATAGGCTCAGCAGCGCGCTTGATCGTTTCTATGCTCAATTCGATACCTTCCGCGATTCACGCATCCCGGATTGGATAAATTTTCTTTTAGCGCCGCTTCGTTTTCCTTCTTTTCTTTCGCTTTCCAAAAAAACAGTTGAGGAATATTTGAGTGCGTACATAACCGATGCTAAAGCACGCGCGTTATTCGCGAATTTCTGGCATTTCTTAGGGTTACCTCCATCGCAGCTTTCGGCATTTTTTTTCTTTTTGGCCTTCCGGGGGTATTATTGCGATAAGCCGCATTATATCCAGGGAGGTTTTAGTAGGCTCCTGGAGGGGATGGTCGAGGGGATAAAAGTAAAGGGTGGCCAGGTTCGTTTTAATACATCAGTGAGTTCTATTATCAGTGAGGATCAACGGGCGAACGGAGTTCTCACGGAAGCTGGCGAGTGTTTTTTTGTCCCCGCAATAATTTCGAACGTAAATGCTTTGGATACATTAACCAAAATGCCCATTGAGGAGTCCATCAAAAAGAATTATCTTGCAAAACTTACCTCTATAGAAAAGTCAATCTCAGGGGTGCAAGTTTACCTTGGCCTTTCGGTTCCCGCGGCTTCTTTGGGTATGAATAGCCCGATGTTTTTTGTAAATGCAACCTACGATCATGACGCGACCTTTGCCTGCGCGACGAGAGAGGACTATGAGCATTGCCTTCTTGAGATCGTCGATCACGCTCAAATCGATTCAACCCTGGCTCCTGTCGGTAAGGGAACCCTTGCGATTATGACGTGCGACCTCTATGAGCATTGGGCAACGCTCCCGCGGCATGAATATGAAGTAAAGAAGGAGGCTGTTGGTCGTAAGCTCATTGAACGCGTCGAGCGGCTTCTGCCTGGGCTTTCGAAGGCGATTGAGGTTATCGAGGTTGCCACCCCGCTTACCATGGAGCGCTATACGCGCGCACCGAGCGGCGCGTTGTATGGATTTGCAGCTACGGTTGATCAGGTTGGGCCGCGGCGTCTTGACCGGAAAACAAAAATGAAAGGTTTGTATCTTGCCGGAGCCTGGACACAGCCGGGTCACGGTGCTCACGCCTGTTTTCTCTCGGGGTATCTTGCCGCGCAGGAGGTGTGTACCTTTCTGGGGTCGAAAAAAAGATTCTAACCGATACGATGCTCTTTCCTTCATGAAGTTCTTTTGGCTGTCATTGTTTCTAATTCTTTCCTTATTATTTTTTTCATATCCCTGTTTTGCATTTGACCTGCGTGCGCTCCATGAGGAGGCAGATCGGACTTCATCTGCTGAAGCTCTTGCCAGGACAGCCCGCAGTAAAAACTCTCCGGATGCCTGGTATGTTTTGGGCCTTACCTATCTTAATGAACATAAGGATGATCTGGCACGTAGTGCATTTGGGCGTGTGCACTCGATGAATCCCGCGAGTGTCGCGGGTCGTTGGGGAGAGGCTGAGGTTTTGCGTCGCAAGCATCAACTTAGGGAGAGCGAGAAGATTTTGCATGACATTATCGTGCAATCGCCTCAGTTTTCACCAGCCTACATAACCCTTGCCTATATCAAATTCACCAATACCGATTACGCTATCGCAGTATCGTTGGCGAAGAAGGTCATCGCGCAAGGCAAAGAAAATGTTGATATCAATAATTATACGAGAGCGTATCTTATCGTGGCCGGCAGCCGGGGGATGCTTGCGCATTACGGAGGGCCGATTGCCAAAGTTACCCAGGGCACTCGCGTATTCAGTATGTTAAAAAAAGCGGAAAGTTTCCAACCTTTCTCAAGCGGAGTTTATTTTGGTTTGGGTTCATTTTATTTTCTCGCACCCTTTTTTGTCGGGGGTAACATTGATATCGCGGCCGAATATTTTATAAAAGCCATAACCGCTGACCCTTTATTTGCCGATTCGTATGCGCGCCTTGCGCAAGTGTATAAACTAAAAAACGATACTGTCCGCTACCACGACCTCATCAAAAAAGCTTTGGATATTGATCCGGGCAATGAGCTTGCCCTTGATGTACAAAGCGGCCGCTGTAGTTTCATCTGTCCGTAATTAAGCCTTCCTTAAGATTATTTCTTCGCTATACGAGATTAGTTGTTTTCGGTATGGTTCGCGCAGGGGGATGGTTTTGATGGTGCGGCAGGCCTTTTCGACGAATGAGGATATTGTCTGCTCGGCGTACTCAAGGGTTCCCGCATCGCGTATAATGCGTTGTATTATCAAATGCTCTGCTTGCGTGACGATTTTTGCTTCTAAGATTTTTCGTATGATCGTTTTTGTTTTTGCGCTACTGTGGCGCCAGGCATGCCAGATAAGAATTGTTTTTTTAGCTTCCTGCAGGTCGGACATCGTTGATTTTCCTATTTTTGTTTCATCTCCAAAAAGGCCTAAAATATCATCACGTATCTGAAATGCCCTTCCCCAGAGTATTCCGCAGCGTTCTAATGTATCGAGTGTCCTTCCCGTTGTTCCCGCGAGTATCCCTGCGGTTGTCAGGGGGCAGACAAAGGTGTAGTGAGCGGTCTTGTAGTCGTATATGTTGGTTACGGTTTTACTCGTTATGTTGTCTATCGCTTCTGCCCCGTAGAGCAACTCGATAAATTCACCACTTCCCGTAAATACCGCGGCTTCAACTAATTTACGTAACGCTTTTTCCTTGCGTGTGGGGTCCTCATTAATACTGATGAATGCAGCGATTGCCATGGCATAGAGGATGTCGCCGATTACTAGACTTAGGTCCTGGCCGTTGAATTTAATATGAGCATACTGCGCTAAGTGATTCCCGAGCTGCGCGTGCAGCGATGGTTTATCGCGTCTGCGTTCCGCTTTATCAATAATGTCATCGTGGATGAGCATGAAGGTGTGTAATAACTCTATGGCGATAGCGCTGCGATAAAGCCCCGTTTGCCTGTGGCGTGCTAGGCCTTTGTAGGCAAGGACAAAAAGAGTAGGCCGCAGGCGCTTTCCCGGCCGCAAAACAAATTCTTTGAGGTGCTTGGCAAGAAGGGGAGAAAGGCGTTTGAGCCGGTAGAGGCGTTCGGCATCGCGCAGGAAACGCGAAAGCTCTTTTTCGATTCTATTTTTTATTTCCAAAACCATAGTGCTTTATGGTATCATAATCCTAATATTCCGACAAACAAAATATAGGTGTTATGGCTCACCATGAGAATCGCACAACTCCCGGAATTACTGCTTATCTGCGCGCCTTGCGCCTCCCTTTTGCCACCGCAAGCATCTTTCCTTTTTTAGCCGGTTCTTTCTTGCCGCATAGTGCTTTTCGCGGTATCAAGTGTATGTTGGGCCTGGGTGCGGCTCTTTTTACACATTTGGCAGCTAATCTGATCAATGATTACGCTGATTCAAAATCAGGCGCTGACTGGCAGGACGTCAATTTTTATAAATTTTTTGGCGGTTCAAAGCTGATACAAGAGGGTGTTTTTTCTGAAAAGTTCTATCTGCGTTTTGCTATAGCCTGCGGTAGTTTTGCAACTCTCTGCGTGATATTGTTGGCTGTTCTGCTCAGCAATGCTTCAATTGTTATTTTTTATGGCATTATCGTGTTCTTAGGTTTTTCATATTCCCATAAGCCTCTGCAATTTTCGTACCGGCGCATGGGAGAGTTTATTATTTTCATTCTTTTTGGCCCGACTCTGGTTATGGGTGGATATTTTATACAGACCGGAAAATTTCCCGCCATCGAAAGTTTTTTGGTTTCCCTTCCCTTTGCTTTTTTTACCACGGCAATTTTGTTTTCTAATGAAATACCGGATTACGAGACTGACATAAAGGTAAAAAAATTTACCTGGGTGAGCATTACCGGAAAATCTTCGGCGTTTATTCTGTACGGCGTGCTGATGGCCGCCGGATTCATCTCTATAGCTAGTAATATCGCGCGCGGGAATCTGAGCCTGATTTCTTTGTGTTCGTATCTGGCCCTCGTGCCTGCCGTGAAGGCATTCTCCATCTTAAAAGGGCACTACAACGATAAAGTGCAATTAATGCGCTCATCACAGTTGACCATTGGAGTGCAAGTCTTAACGAGTATCATCATGATAATCGATATAATAAAGGGACAGGTTCATTTAATTTATTGACAGGCTATTCACTGCGTCATACAATGCTGGCATGCCACGAGTAGCCCGGAGCATTCTTTCCGATATACCATATCACATCATTCATAGAGGCAATAACCGTCAAAAGATATTTTTTTCCGACTCTGATCACCTCTATTTTTTATCATTGATGCACGAAGCTAAGAAGAAGCATCCATGCAAGATATACTCGTATGCCTTAATGCCAAATCATGTTCATTTTCTTTTAGAGTCTTTCCAGCAAGTCGAAAATCTTGCCAAATTTGTTAAATTAGTAGCGCAGAAATACGCGCAATATATAAATAAAGCTCAGAGAAGAACAGGTACGTTATGGGAGGGCAGGTTCAAGAGTTCGCCCGTATCCCAGGATAGCTATTTATTGGCCTGTACCAGATATATAGAGCTGAATTCCGTAAGAGCAAATATTATTAACGATCCTGCTGATTATAAATGGAGCAGCTATAGATTCAAAACAGGTGATAGAAACTTTTGTTCATTGCTAGATATGGATCCGCTCTATACAGACTTAGGCAGCGATGAAAAGGAGAGGCAGGCTAATTACAAGAAATGGTTCAGTCAGAGCATCCCGGAGGAAGAATGGGATCTTATACGTAAAGCAGTGAATAAAGGAGGCGTTTTTGGAAATATTCAATTTAAGGAAAAACTGGAAAGACTGCTTGGGAGAAAGCTCGATATAAGAAAGAGGGGAAGGCCTGAAAAGAATGATTAAAATGAACCCGTCGCGGTTTTTCGTCCCGGTTTTTATGATCGTAGAATGCGATAACGTTCATAATCAAAGTAACTAGGTAAGGGGGTATGATGAAGAAATTACTACATATTATCGCGACCCCGCGTGCTGAAGCGTCAGCAACGCTTAAGATTTCCGGAGAATTTCTTACATGTTGTGCCGATGAGCGTAGGGATTGGAAAATAGAAACACTGAATCTTTTTGATAAAAAGTTGCCGGCATTGACTGTTCAGCACATAGAGGGGAAATTCCATTTGTTGGGAGGGGAAGATTTGCCTGATGAGTTAAAGGAAGCTTGGAGGGAGCTCATCGTCTATATTGAACAATTTTCTTTTACGGACGAGTATTTAATCTCCTGCCCGATGTGGAATTTTAGCATTCCTTATGTTTTGAAGCACTATCTTGATATCATTGTTCAACCGAAATATTTATTTCGCTACACTCCGAACGGCCCCGAAGGCCTTATGAAGAATAAAAAAATGGTGATAATCACATCCCGCGGCGGCGATTATTCCGGCGAACCGGCCCGGTCATATGACCATCAAATCCCGTACTTAAAGGCTATTTTCAATTTTGTAGGCATTACCGATATCCGGTTTATCAACGCGCAACCCATGGATGCCATGGGGCCCGATATCCGGAGAGCAAAGATTGAAACCGCGTCGTCAGAGGCGAAGACAATAGCTTTGCGATTTTAGCGCATCACGCGATGAAAAAGATTTCTCTTAAACTACAATTATCGTTAGCTCTTTTTTTATATGCGATAGTTTTGTCTGCGCAGGAACATAGTTTATCCTTTTTAGGAAAATGTATAATAGCGGTTGCCTCGTGCGCGTTTTTTGACTCACTCTATTCTTTTATTAAATCGAAGAAGTTCCGCATAACCGAAAGTTCCTTAATTACCGGGCTCATTATCGGGTTTGTGTTGGTATCCTCAGCTTCATGGTGGTTTTTTGTATTGGCGGGATTCTTGGCAATTAATTCAAAGTATTTCATCCGGTTTAAAGAAAAGCACATTTTCAATCCCGCTGCCGCGGGAATCTTTTCAGTTGTGCTTATCGGTAATCAAGCTACGCAGTGGCACGGGGCATTTGCCAGCTATTTCATTATACCTTTCGGGTTGTATATAGCTTGGCGGATACGAAAAATCTCTATTGTCTGCGCTTACTTTTTAATGTCTATTTTTTTATCGGCAATGTACGCCTATTGTTCGAAGCGGCCGTTTATCGATCAGATACAATACGCCAACTACTTTTTTATGTTTGTCATGCTTATCGAACCAAAAACATCGCCCTTTGGTTCCCGGCAAAAGGTGGTATTCGGTTTATTGGTCAGCCTAAGCGCTTTTATTTTATATACTGTAAAATTTGCCTATGATGCGGATTTACCCGCGCTCTTAATCGGTAATTTATTATTTGTGTTATTCGGTAGAAAAGGGTAGAAAGGGAGGGCGGGTATGGATAAAAAAATCAGCAGGCGCGAGTTTCTAAAAAAGGGAACGCAGATTGTAGCGGGTGCGGTTGCTCTGAGCGCGTGTGGCGATTTGTTTTCCATGGATCTATTCACCAAGAGGAACATTAATGAGGTAGCTGCCGGGGACGATAACTTTGTTGTTTATTTGAGCGTCTTGGAAAAAGACAAGGCAGTAAATTTTATGTATAAGGAAAAAAAAGCGATCGTACTTTATAACGGCGGGGACGTAAAAGCTTTCGAAAATATCTGTACGCATAAGGGTGGATTGACTAAATTGGTGAGCGATAAACTCGTTTGTCAATGGCATGGCGCCCTTTTTGATCCGGTAACAGGTATTGCCCTGAAGGGGCCTGCTCCTAGCGGGTCAAGACTTCCCTCGATACCGGTGCGCGTGCGCGATGAAAAAATATATGTGAACGCGTGATGAGCCAGCGATAAAAGGGGCGTAGATCGTAAACGTAAGGATGAAAGTTTAGGCGGTATGAAGATCGTTTTCGTGCCCGGGAATTTGTTTACTGCATAATGTTGTGGAGTTTTGAGCCCAAAGTTAAGCGATCAGCCTGCCTGGATTCTGTGTCGGCAGCAGGAATTTTTAGGAAAAATATTTTTTTTGCGGATGAGGCGCGTTCGATTATTCTTCGCGCCTCATAAGAGAAGAGTTTTTTAAAGTAGGTTGGGAAAAGCGCTATTTACGAAGCCTTATGAATGATGTTCCGGAAAGTAGTATTGTATCGAGCCAGTCCATATCCATTGGGAAGCATTTCTGTGATGATTTACCTACCAAGTTCCAGCCACACATAGGCAATATTCTCGTAACCGGCGCCTCAGGGTATATCGGCGGAAGGTTAGTGCCTGAGTTATTGGTGCGAGGGTATAAGGTCAGCGTTATGGTGCGAGGGGCTTCTCCCGAATATCTTACCCTATGGCCCGGCGTCAAAGTAACAGTGGCTGACGCATACGACATAGAGCGTTTAAGAATCGCACTTACCGGTATCGATACCGCGTATTATCTCATTCATTCTTTGCGTCTTGGGCCAAAGAAGTTTGCTTCCGCAGACATGCACGCGGCAAAAAATTTTAAGCAAGCAGCAGAGGAGATGAATACCAAGCGGATTATATATCTCGGAGGCCTTGGTGATATTAGAAGTTCGTTATCATCTCATTTGCGCAGTCGTGCGGAAGTAGCAGAAATACTCAAAGGAGGGAAGATTCCGGCGACCATTCTTCGCGCTGCGGTAATCGTTGGTTCCGGCAGCGCTTCCTATGAGATCATTCAGGATTTGGTAAGAAAACTACGAATTATTCTGGTTCCATCTTGGGCAAAGAACAATTGCCAGCCCATAGCTATACGGGATGTTATCAAATATCTCGTTGGAGTACTCGAAACGCCCCAAACTTCCGGAAAATCATTTGATATCGGAGGAAAAGATATCTTAACATATGAAATAATGCTTGAGGAGTTGGCGAAGATTCTGAGAAAGAAGATCATCTTTCTGCCGGTCGCTTTTTCAAATATTTCATTTTACGCATATATCGCGAGCCTGGTTACTCGAGTTCCGGCCTCCATAACGGAATGCCTGATGGAGGGATTAAAAAATGAGGTTATTTGTCATGACGACTCCATTAAAAGCGATATACCTTTTGAAACGTTATCGTACAAAGAGGCAATCGTAAAAGCGATGTCCCGGGAAGAACAAGACAAAGTCTATACCCGATGGTCTGACGCGTACCCGCCGGCTCACGAATTGGCCATAAAGCTTCACGAACTCAAAAAAAAGCCCGCGTATACGGCTGGGTACTCGCTTCTTACCGATAAGCCGACTCATGCGCTTTTTAATTCTATTTGTCGGATTGGGGGCAGGGAGGGATGGTTTCACAGTAATTGGCTGTGGCGGTTACGAGGTAGTATAGACCGAGTTTTACTTGGCGTAGGGTCGGTCCGCGGGAGAAAGAGTCAAACCAGCGTAAAGATAAATGATGTAATAGATTTCTGGCGCATTGAAGATTTAAAGGATAATGAGAGGCTTCTTTTGCGCGCCGAGATGAAAATACCGGGCAGGGCATGGCTTGAGTTTAGGATCGCGGCAGAGGACAATAAAAAAAGATTAAGCATACAGGCCCATTATGATACCCAAAGTGTTTTTGGCGTAATGTACTGGTATGTATGTTTGCCATTGCATCATTTTATTTTTCATAATCTTATTAGGGAGATCGAGAGGCGGAGTTAAGTAAGATGAGAAATAAAATTTTATCACTTTGTTTTATCGGATTCTTTGTATTTTCTTTTAACGGTTGCGGTCAGCGCGATGGTGCAAAAATGGTTGACTTGAGTAAACGAGAAGAACTCAAAGTCATTTCCCAGGATTCTCCGGTAATAAAAATTGGGCTTATTCCGGAGCAAGATATCCGCAAGATGGCCGCACGATATGAGCCCCTTGCCGAATACTTGAGCAAAAAAATAAATATGAAGGTAGTCCTGGTATACTTGGACAGTTATAGTGACGTATGCGATAAATTTATTAATAAACAATTAGACGCCGCATTTTTCGGCAGTTTTAGTTATGCGTTGACGCATGCGAAAGCGCACATTGAGCCCATCGCCCGTCCTGATTATGACGGTACTTCAACATATCGAGGGCTTGTCGTAGTTAAAAAGGTCAGCGCTATAGAAAATCTCGCAGACATGAAAGGTAAACGATTAGTCTTGGTGCATAGGGCAACCTACGCAGGATATTTGTACCCCCTTGTTTACTTTAAGCGTCAAGGGATTGATAACCTTGAGGAATACTTTTCCAAGGCCATGTTTGTCGGCGGTCACGATAAGGCTCTCTTTGCTCTTTTAAAAGGCGATGCCGATGTTGCTATTATTAAGGACTTAGTATATAAGAGGATAGTTAAAGAAAATCCGGATTTAGAAAAACAACTCATTATTTTATCTGTTTCAGCCCCGGTTCCTTCAAATGCTCTCTGCGTGAGCAGGGATTTCCCCCCGGACTTAAAAAGTATGATAACCGTGGCTTTATTGGAGTTAGACAAAGATAAAGAGGGTAAGCCTGTTTTGGAAGCACTGGGAGGCGCGACTCGGTTTATTGCGACTGATGATAGTGAGTATTTTAATCTTTATGAAGCGATAAAAGTATTGGGAGTAGATTTAAGGAGTTACCCCTACTATGATCGTCCGGATATGGGATTTAAGTGAGCGGGGAGGATTGAGGCCAGCGGTATCATGAATAATGTTTCCGGATGCACAGTTAAGCGGTCGTGGAGTTTGCGCAATAAAATACTATTGAGCATGACTGCGCTTGTTTTCTTGTTTGGCCTGAGCACAACCTTGATTATCCGGACGATTCTCCTTGGTGTGTTGCGAACGGAATTCCAGCACAAAGGATTAAGCTCAGCCAGGACCATCGCTGCCAACAGCGTTATGGATATTTTGACTCAGAATACCTCGCGGCTTAAGCTACTGGTGGAAAACGAAAAGAAATTGGATCCCGATACCGCCTACGTTTTTATTATCGATGCTTCAGGGCGCATACTCACCCATACGTTTGAGGGGGGGTTTCCGGTAGATCTCATTAATGCAAATGTTCTTACGAAGAACAAAGATTTTAATATACAGCTCTTAGATACTCAGCGGGGCTTTATTTATGATATCGATGTCCCCATTCTCCTGGATGCAAGCATAATCGGCCAGGTGCGTTTGGGAGTTCTTCAAAGTGGTATTCAAAAGACAATTGCGTTGATTGACGTAACTATTGCTATCGTTGCATTGAGCATCATTGTCGTCAGCATGCTCTTAGCTAATAAGATTTCCGCTCTCATTACCGATCCGATTTCCAGGCTCGTGAAGGCAGTGCAATTAATCAAAAAAGGAGATTTTTCGACTCGATTAACGGTTACCAGCAGGGATGAAATAGGGTTCCTGGCAGACGCTTTTAATAGCATGGCGGCTGATCTAAAGCAGCTGATAGGACAGAAGGAAGAATTTACAAAACTTGAAGAGAGAAAGAAAATCGCTCTAGATTTACACGATAATTGCGCTCAGGATCTTGCCAATTTAATTAAAAGGCTTGAATTCTGTGAAAGGCTCTTTAAAATAGAACCCATTAAGGCATTTGAAGAATTAGCGATCTTACGAGACAATATTAGGGAGCATCTCGTCAAAACGCGCCAGATTATATATGGATTTAAAGGGCAGGGTCACGAAGATTTTATTTTATTGGAAGAAATAAGAGAGTATATAGCGCAGTATGAGCGCTATACTAATATTTACGTTACCTTAAGCGTTTCAGAATCTATTACTGCGGATATCCTGGCAGACAAATCAAGGAATATTTACTTTATCATCACCGAAGCGCTTACGAATGTTAGAAAGCATGCAAATGCTCATAACGTGCAGATACATTTAGACAATACGTCCTTAAATGAATTAAACATAAACATAAAGGATGACGGAAAAGGGTTTAATGTTCGTGAGGTCGAATCAACCGCATCGCGCCTGGGAAAATGGGGTTTAATGAGCATGCGCGAGAGGCTGTCATTTCTGAAGGGAAGCATGTCTATAAACTCGACGCCCGGTCAGGGAACCGAGATTTCTGTCAGGATACCCCTTGGTACATTAGAGTTTGAAATATAACAAGAGGGAAGGATTATGCCGGATACTATACGATTATTTATCTGCGATGATCATATGTTGTTTCGCCAGGGTATCAGGAAATTACTAGAGTTAGAGCCTGGTATGGTGGTCGTTGGCGAAGCCGGCAGCGGCCAGGTAATGTTGGATGCGTTGAAGAAAACTGGGCCTGATGTGATATTGATGGATATCGGCATGCCCGGCATGGACGGCGTTGCCGCCACATTTAAGGTTAGAAAAATATTTCCCAGTGCAAAAATTATTATTCTTACCGTTTATGAAGATGAGCCGCATATTTTTAAGGCAATTAAAGCGGGGGCCATGGGATATTTGTTAAAGGACGTCTCTTTCGATGAGTTGTTGGAAGCCATCCGTAGTGTTTATAAAGGAGAGGCATTGATTCAGCCGGCGATAGCTACTAAGGTTTTAAAAGAATTTGCCATGCTGGATAAAAGAGAGATTAAAGGAGGGGATAAATTCTATAATGATTTGACCGAAAGGGAAAAAGAAGTCTTGCGCTTGATCGCCCTGGGAGGCTCTAATAAGGAAATTGCACAAAAGCTCGCTATTTCCGAAAAGACCGTCAAGAACCATATTGGTAACATATTTCAGACTCTTCACGTAAACAGCCGCACTCAAGCCGCCATCTACGTTTTGAGTAAGAAAAGCTAAGTCGATATTTTTTACTGCATCATGGGACTAAAGGCCTAGAGAAATCTAGGCCTTTTTATTTTGGAAAAATAGGACTTACGGCATTTGCGTAAAGCGTAATAAAAAATATAATAAGCTCATTCTAATTCACTTCTATCCTTAATATCTTTAAGTACAGATGAAGTGGTTCATTTCACAGGATACCATCAAATCGTCTTTCCAAAAAACCCTGCAAGAGCATTGCGGCGAAAAGGTAACCCATTGTTATCAATGCGGCAAGTGTTCCGCGGGCTGCCCTATTGCTTACCAAATGGATTATCTTCCCAACCAAATTATTCGAATGGTGCAGTTAGGCATGGAGAAGGAGGTTTTATCCAGTAACACCATGTGGCTGTGCGCTTCTTGTATTACCTGCACTTCCCGGTGCCCGAGGGAGATTGATATTGCTGAAATCATGGATTACCTACGACGGCGGGCATACAGAAAAGGTATCATGCCTAAAAGAGATATCGAGATACCTCTTTTTAACAAGATTTTTCTGAAAAACATCGAACTATTCGGAAGGCTTTTCGAGATGGGCCTTATTGGTATGTTTAATACCTTAAGCGGAGAGTTTTTTAAAGATGTGCCTTTGGCGCCAACGATGTTTTGGAAGCGTAAAATCGGCGTCTTGCCGCATCGGATCAATAATATCAAAGAAGTAAAAGAAATTTTTAAGAAAGCGGGAAAACTGGGCCGCGCCCGCAGAGGAAGGTTAGTCTACCCTAACCTGATATTTTTTAATCTATTGCGAAAGTTATGGAGAAAATAGAGAAATTAAAATAGTTTATTGAGTTCATAGAGTTTATAGAGTTCATAGGGTTATGAAGAACGCAACGAACTCAAGCAACTCAAAGAACTCAAAGAACTCAAAGAACTCAAGCAACTCAACGAACTCAAATATGAAATACGCCTATTATCCCGGGTGCTCGTTGCATTCAACTGCCAGAGAGTATGATATGTCTGCCCGGGCGGTTGCTGAGGCTCTCGGAATAGAACTTTTGGAAATTCCTGATTGGATATGTTGTGGTGCCACTCCCGCGCACATCACGATGCATCTTTTGTCGATCGCTCTTCCGGTAAAGAATCTCCTAAAGGCAAAAGCTATGGGTTCTTATGAAGTAGCGACTTGCTGCGCTGCCTGTTTTAGCCGTTTGAAGATTGCCAATGAATTTATGGAAAATAATCCTGAGCATCGTAAAAAAGTAAATGAGATAGTGGGCGAAGAATATAGGGGAGAGGTTAAGGTACGGCATTTTCTAGATATAATCGTCAATGAATTTGGATTAAAGAATCTCGAGCAGAAGGTAGTAGATAAGTTAAGCGGATTAAAAGTAGCCTGTTATTACGGTTGCCTTTTAACCCGTCCGCATGAAGTTACTCAGTTTGATGATCTGGAGGCTCCGCATTCGATGGATGATTTGATGAAAACAATCGGGGTAGAGCCTGTTTCCTGGCCGTATAAGACCGAATGCTGCGGAGCAAGTTTTTCCCTTACCCGGACCGATATTGTACTTAAGCTCTCGGGCGATATTTTGCAGATGGCGGCCGATGAAGGCGCAGAAGCTATTGTGGTAGCTTGCCCCTTGTGCCAATCAAATCTGGATTTAAGGCAAGCGGCGATTAATAAGAAGTTTAAGAAGAATTTTCAGATGCCGATTTTTTATTTTACCCAATTAGTAGGCTTGAGTTTAGGGATCGATCCTAAAAAATTGGGGTTCAGTAGGCATATTGTTAATCCTATGCCGTTGTTGAGAGAAAAAATAATAAGTTATTGAGTTATAGGGTTATTGGGTTATAGAGTTAAACCCAAGTAACCCAAGTAACCCAAGTAACTCAAGTAACTCAAGTAACTCAACGAACCCAATAACTCAATAGACTCAAGTAACCCAAGTAACCCAAGTAACTATGAAGATAGGCGTATTCATTTGTCATTGCGGTACTAATATCTCCGCAACCGTGGATGTGGAAAAGGTTGCGCAGGCATTATCCCTCTTTCCAAAAGTTAAATTCTCCACCACCTACAAATATATGTGCTCTGATCCCGGGCAAGGCCTCCTTCGGCAGTCGATTAAAGAGCACAAATTAGATCGCATTGTTATCTCTTCTTGCAGTCCGCGTCTGCATGAGAAGACTTTTAAGAAGTGCGTTGAGGATGCCGGAATAAATCCTTACTTAGTGGAAATGGCTAATATTCGCGAACACTGTTCCTGGGTGCATCGTGACAGGGAACAAGCGACTAAAAAGGCAATAGAAATTACAAGGATGGCCGTGGCTAAAGTTTCGCGCGACAAGCCTTTGCAGAAGACGTATACATCCATCGAAAAGAAGGTTTTGATTATTGGCGCAGGTATATCCGGTATACAGTCGGCCATTGATATTTCTTTTGCCCGTTATCCGGTAACTATGATTGAGAAGGAGCCGACCATCGGAGGCAGGATGGCCCGTTTTGATAAGACCTTTCCTACTCTTGATTGTGCAGCTTGCATTTTGACTCCTAAAATGGTTACCGTGGCTCAGAGTGAATATGTTACTATTCATACTTATTCTGAAGTAGAAGAGGTTAGCGGCCATATCGGTAATTTTAAAGTTAAATATAGAAAGAAGGCGCGTTCCGTTGATTTACATAAATGCACCGGTTGCGGCGCTTGTTGGAATAAATGTCCGGTGAAAGTTGACTCTGAGTTTGATTTGGGTCTAGGAAAAAGGAAAGCAATATACGTACCATTTGCGCAGGCTGTTCCTAATGTCCCGGTGATTGATAGAAAGAATTGCCTTTGGTTTACCCCGTTAGAGAAAGCCCCGGACAAAGCCGGTGAAAAAAGTTCTCTAACGGGGTTTACGCAGAAGAAATGCGGCCTGTGTAAAAAAATCTGTTCCTTCGGGGCTATTGATTATGATATGCAGGATGAAATTATTGAAGAAAAATTCGGCGCCATAATTGTCGCTACCGGCTTTGAGCAATTTGACCATGCGGTTTACGGCGAATACGGCTACGGAAAGTTTAAAGATGTGATTACAGGCTTACATTTTGAACGTATGGCGAATTCTTCCGGGCCGACGGAAGGTAAGATTGTCCGGCCTTCAGACGGGAAAGAAGCGCAGGATGTCGTATTTATTCAGTGTGTGGGCTCGCGCGATGAACAGAAAGGCGTGCCCTATTGTTCGCGTCTCTGTTGTATGTACACCGCAAAACACGCGCTTTTACTTAAAGAGCATAATAAAGATTCACAGGCCTATGTTTTTTATATTGACATTAGAGCCGCAGGTAAGAATTATGAGGAGTTTTTAAAAAGAGTCCAGACTGATTATGGTGCGGTTTATTTAAGGGGAAGGGTTTCGCGCATTTTTGAAAAGGGCGGTAAACTTATTGTCAGGGGCGCTGACACTTTAAGCGGCGGGCAGGTAGAAATAAAGGCAGATTTGGTGGTTTTGGCTACGGGCTTGATTGCCCAGCCGGACGCGGTAAAACTTGCTCAGATGCTGCATATCCCGTATGACCAGAATAATTTTTTTACCGAAGCACACCCTAAACTTGCGCCGGTTGAAACCATAACCAGTGGAATTTATCTTACGGGTGCTTGTCAGTCACCCAAGGATATACCGGATACGGTGGCCACTGCTTCCGCTGCTTCAGTGAAGGCTTTGGGGCTGATGGTACAGGATACATTAGAAAGAGAGCCTATCGTGGCTAAGGTTAATCCTGATGCATGTTCCGGATGTCGTGCCTGCATCCAAGCTTGTCCATTTAGTGCTATAGAGGAAAATGAAATTGAAGATAGAAGACTTAAGCGCAAAAGAATCGTGGCTAAGGTCTTGGAAGGAGTTTGCACTGGCTGTGGCAACTGCACTGCGGTTTGCCGAATGGCGGCTATAGACTTGGAAGGTTTTACCAATAGGCAGGTTATGGAAGAAATTGAAAGTCTTAGTTGATGGTTTATAGTCTATAGTTTATAGCTATAAACCATACACCATAAACTATAAACTTGAGGAGCGAAGCGACGAATATGTTTGGGTTTGAAAAGCTTGAAGTATGGCAAAGAACACGAGAGTTTTTAAAAGGAATTTATAAAGTTACAACTAATTTTCCAAAAGAAGAACAATTTGGGTTATCGCAACATGTGCGAAAAAGTGCGGTTTCTATTCTTTCTAACATTGCAGAAGCAACAAGTAGATTTGGCGATGTTGATTTTAAAAGATTTATCGAAATAGCAATAGGTTCTTTATATGAGACCATAAGTCAGTTGTTCATAGCTTTAGATAATAATTATTTAGATAAGAAAAATTTTGAAGCTCTTTACAAAGATGCAGAAATTATAGTTAAAATGCTTAGCAAACTTTCAAAATCGCGAGGGATCTAACGTGCAGAGCGAATTTAGCCATAAACCATCAACCATCAACCATCAACCAGAAGATTGGGAGCCTAAAATAGTCGGATTCTTATGTAATTGGTGCAGTTACGCCGGAGCGGATTTAGCCGGGACTTCACGTATGGAATATCCTCACAATATCAAAATTATCAGGGTTCCCTGCTCCGGAAGAGTGAACCCGCTTTTTGTGCTTAAGTGCCTCATGAACGGCGCGGATGGAGTATTGGTTTCCGGCTGTCATATTGGTGATTGTCATTATTCAGAAGGCAATTTCTACGCGCGTAGGCGTTTTGCCGTATTGCAGAAGCTTCTTGAGTACGCGGGGATTGACCCGAGGAGATTTCAGATGTCCTGGGTTTCTGCGTCAGAAGGACAAAAGTGGGCCACGTTGGTCAAGGGATTAGTGGAGGAGATTAAGCAGGCAGGGCCTAATAAGTTGATAGTTGATAGTGTATAGTTGATGGCTATAAACCATCAACCATAAACCATAAACGAAATGATTGAAGAAGTAAAGAATAAGGCAAAGGAATTATTAAGAACCAAACAAGTTGATTTGATTATTGGTTATAAAAGAGCATCTGACGGAGTATTTGCAATACCTTGTTTTATCTATAAGGAAAAGGAGGCAGATGTCTTAATCTGGGATGCCTATTGCGTGTATAACCTCGCTAATTATTTGAAGGATTTTCCCGGCAACAAGGTAGGGATAATAGCCAAGGATTGCGATATTAAATCGATTATCGTCCTGTTGCAGGAGAATCAGCTGAAACGGGAAGATGTCTTTATTATTGGTATCGAATGTATGGGGGTAGTTAATGAGAAGAAGCTGGACAGGCGGAACACAGATGCCGAAGAAATAGGTTACCATGAGAAATGCCGTGCTTGTAAACCGGCGATACCGGTTTTTTGTGATGTAGTGATAGCTGGAGAAAAGAAAGAACCAGCTCATCATGCACAGGAGGATGCATACGTCTCGGTGCGTACATTCGAAGCAAAATCACTCAAAGAAAGATTTAAATTCTGGGAGGAAGAGTTTAAAAGATGTATCCGCTGTTATGCCTGCAGGCAAGTTTGTCCGATGTGTTACTGTCCGCGCTGTGTGGCGGATCAATCCATGCCGGCATGGTTCTCCAGGGCAACGGATTACAAGGGAAATTTGTCTTGGAACCTTACGCGCGCGATTCATTTGGCAGGAAGGTGCATTGATTGCGGCGAATGTGAAAGAGTCTGCCCAGTCGGCATTCCTTTGCGGGATATCAATAAAAAGCTGGAGAAAGACGTACAGGAGATGTTTAAGTACACGGCAGGGACAAGTATTGAACAGAAACCTCTTCTTGCCGGTTTTGATAAAAATGATCCGGATGAATTCATTAAATGAGGCCACAACTTACGGAGCCGCCGCTTCAGAAGCAGGCGAACGTAAGTTGTTTGGTCGAATTTATCCCGAGCTTACGCAGAAAATTTCAAAGAAATTTTCAAGTGTTTAAGCGAGGGGTAGTTGTGGAAGGTGCTAATCCACAAGGGATAGGCCTTCCTGATACCATTAAAGGAAGGGCTTAATCCACCGACTTTAGTCGGTTGTGGGGTGCGGGATGCAAAGAATTATAACCAAAGAAGAGCTTAGCTCTACATTAAAAGAACTCCTGAAGGAGTACGAAGTTATTGCCCCCAAGGACCTGTCTAACAAGGGCATTTTTTATCAGGAGATTTCAGATGTCGCAGATTTATGCTTGGGGGGCGGATTTGCCATCGAGCCCATAAAGAAATTTTTCCTCGAGCCTTGTTCCCGGATTTGTAAGCATAGTCAAGATGATGGAGCAGGAGCTCAGGCCATAGAGCAACCCCAGAAAAAAAGGATTATTATCGGGGCTCGCCCCTGTGAAGCACGCGGCCTTGAGCTTTTAGACAAGATATTTGATGGTGAGCTCAAAGATAGTTTTTATATCAATAACCGCGCTCGGACCCTTATTGTCGGCCTGGCCTGTAATGAACCTGATGGGTGCTGTTTCTGTACTTCTATGAGCGGCTCGCCCGTGGAAACCCGGGGGATGGATGCTCTATTGTTTGATTTTGCAGATACGTATGTCGTAGCAGTAATTACCGAGAAGGCAAAAAATATATTTGGCTCATTTGGAAAAGAACTCGACGCTCAAACTAAGAGAAGTTGGGAAAAGGATAATGAAAAAAGGATTAATTCCTTGCAGAAGAAAATATCCCCCCCCAAGAGCATGGATGATATTTTTCAAAGCGATTATTGGAAAGAAGCTTCTCAATCTTGCTTAAGTTGTGGGATTTGCACCTTTTTATGCCCGACGTGCCACTGTTTTGATCTTATTGACGAAGAAAGAAAGATGTTTCGGTGTTATGACGGCTGTGCCTTCCCGGATTTTACCCTTGAAGCATCAGGTGGAAATCCTCGGCCAGGCAAAAAAGAACGCTACCGCCAGCGGGTTTATCATAAATTTGATTATTTTAAGAAAAATTTCGGCGAAAATCTTTGTGTTGGCTGCGGAAGATGCATTAGGCATTGTCCGGTTAAGATAGATATAGCAGAAATCGTCGCTAACGCGCCGATTAGCGGATAGTCGATGTAGTTTATGGTTTATGGCAGTAATCTTCTCCCAAGCTATAAACCATACACCATCAACTATCAACTAAATTGTAAACTATGCAAAATATTTATTTGCCTCATTTAGCTGAAATAATTGATATCAAGCAGGAAACCCCTGATGTAAAGACGTTTAAACTGCACTTTACGGACGAGGCTGTAGCAAAGACATTCGATTATAAGCCCGGCCAATTCGTAGAATTATCGGTTTTCGGAGAAGGAGAAGCAACATTCTGTATTTCTAACTCTCCTACGCGGGGGATTCTTACCAAATCAACCAACTCAACGAACTCAAGTAACTCAACGAACTTTATAAACTCTATAGAATGCAGCGTTAAACGTATGGGGAAGGTTACTCAGGCCCTCCACGAACTAGACGTTGGGGATATGGTTGGTATTCGGGGTCCCTACGGTAATGGTTTCCCGGTTGCAGACTTAAAGGGTAAAAACCTCGTGTTTGTTGCCGGCGGTATCGGGCTTGCGCCCCTGCGTTCTTTGATTAATTATGTCCTGGATAAGCGCAGCGATTTTAAGACCATTACCATTGTTAACGGCGCCAAGACCTCCAGGGACTTAGTCTATCAAGATGAGTATGAAACGTGGAAGAAAGGAAAAGATACCTTCTTGCATTTAACCGTTGATTGTAATGAAGAAAATTGGACGTGCATGGTGGGGGTAGTGCCGAAGATTTTAGAAGAAATTAAACCGACGTGTAACGGCAGTGTGGCTATCGTATGCGGCCCCCCGGTCATGATTAAATTTACCATGCCTGTTCTTTTGAAGCTGGGGTTTTGCCCTGAGGCCATAATTACGACACTAGAAATGAGGATGAAATGTGGTTTGGGTAAATGCGGTAGATGCAATATTGGCAATCTCTATGTTTGTAAGGATGGCCCGGTTTTTACGTATCAACAGTTAGAGAGCCTCAACTTCGAGTATTAATTATGATTAAAGTTAGTCAAGCGTTACAGATAATCCTGAATTCCGTGAAGGCTATCGATTCTGAATGCGTGAGTCTCGTGGATGCGCAGGCTCGGGTGTTATCAGAAGATATTTATGCGGGTGAATGTATTCCGGGGTTTGATAATTCCGCGATGGATGGATATGCGATTGCGTCAGTTGATAGTAAAGGCGCGTCAAAAGATAGCCCAAAGATTTTAAAAGTGTGCGGTGCTCTTAAAGCGGGTGATATGCCCACCACCATAGTAAAGCCCAATCAAGCAATGAGGATTATGACTGGTGCGCAATTACCTCGAGGCGTCGATAGCGTAGTAATGGTTGAAGATACTAAAATAAAATTCCAA
The DNA here is from genome assembly GCA_043823745.1 of Candidatus Omnitrophota bacterium. GTDB lineage: Bacteria > Omnitrophota > Gorgyraeia > Duberdicusellales > 4484-171 > JAQTOI01. The sequence goes on from JBDRAN010000016.1 coordinate 28,365, forward strand.
ATCCAAAATTCCCAACCGCAGAAAAAAGAATATATAGAAATCTTTAAAGAGGTAAAGCCGGGAGAAAATATAAGAAAGGCAGGTGAAGATGTAAAGAACGGCGAATTAGTGATTTCGAGCGGTACGCTCCTTAAGCCCGCGCACATTGGATTATTAGCTTCGTTAGGCAAAGCAAAGGTAAAAGTCGCGAGAAGGCCTAAAGTTGCTATCGTGGCTACCGGCGATGAAGTAATGGATGTAAAAGGCAAATTAAAACCCGGAAAGATTAGGAGCTCCAATACGTATACCCTATATGCTCAGATAATTAAGAGCGGCGGTATTCCCAAGAATTTAGGTATAGCCAAAGATAGGCTTCTCGAGTTAGAAAAAAAGATAAAACGTGGCCTTGATTGTGATATTATTCTTACTTCAGGTGGGGTTTCAGTGGGAGACTATGATTTAGTAAAGGTTGTCTTAGCTAAGATAGGAACTAATATAAAATTTTGGAAGATAGCTATGCGGCCGGGAAAACCTTTAGTTTTTGGCACGCTTTTCGCCTCAGGCGGAAAGGGAATACTCGTATTTGGCTTACCGGGAAATCCCGTTTCCAGTATGGTGAGTTTTGAGATATTTGTAAGGCCGGCAATCTTAAAAATGTTAGGCCAAAAATATAATGATAAAAAAAAGGAGGTGGAAGCGGTAGTAGAGGAGGATATACAGAAAAAGTCGGGCTTTAGATATTTTTTAAGAGCAAACACACGGTGGGAGCAAGGAAGGTATCGCACAAAGACTACCGGCCTCCAGGGATCAGGTATATTAAAATCAATGGCTTTGGCCGATAGTTTAATCATCCTTCCTGAAGATAAAGAGTTTGTTGAAAAAGGCGAAAAAGTTACAGTACGGTTTTTATAGGGCGTCACAAAAGTTCCGCCCTTGATTATACCAGGAGGTGCATGATGTTTAAATATTTTGACACTTCGACTTTGCTCTCCCCCGACAAGTTCGGGATTCGCCCTGAGCGAGTGAAACGAGTCGAAAGGCTCAATGTTAATGGTGAGTGGAATCGAACCATTAAATTTATGCTGGTTTTGAGTTTGGTTTTTGGTTTTACCTTGAGTTCAGTTTCTGCCAAAGAGCATGCACAGGAACATGCTGATGCAGTAACTTCTGCTACGCCTCAATTAAGGCCTGATGAGGTAGTGATTACAGGCAAGGTTATTTGTTTAGGCTGCCATTTAAAGAAGGAAAAACAGGCAAAGGCCCAATGTTCCATTTATGGACACACCAACGCTTTGAGCGTAGAAAAAATCATCGACGCCCAAGGCAAGAGCATTAATGAGTTAAAAGGCAAGATATATCAATTTCTGCATAACGAAAAGTCCGACGAATTAATTAAAGATCATAGCTACACAGATAAGGTAATCATTGTGGTGGGTAAGGTTTATTTGGAAGCGAATATTGTAGAGGTTAACTTTTTCAAAGAAAAGGAGGGTGGAGAGAGATGAGGAGGATATCTATTTTTATTATAGGTTTCGCGTTTATTTTTTCTTGTGCACCAAAAGGCTTTGCCGCTACCGATGAAGAGATCCAGGCCTTAAAAGTGCAGGTGGGGGAGTTAATGCAGCGTATTGATAAATTGGAAATTGAGCAAGTGCAATCTAAAGCCGAGGTGGTTAAGGCTAAGGAGCAGCCCAAGGCACCGGAAAGCTTAGAAGGCAGAGTGGTTAAGTTAGAGGAGGATATAAAAAAGGTGCCTAAAATTGCCAATTTCCTTAAAGGCGATATGAAAATCGGCGGCTATGTCCAGCCACGATATACGGCCGGCGTAGACAAAAAGATAAACGATGCTTTCTCTATTTCAAACACTAAATTAGCCGTATCGGGCCACGTGGTTCCCGAAGTTGCCTACAAGTTAGAAATCGGGCCGCACCAAAGCCCCGGTACTAGCATACTCTATGACGCTTTTTTGAAGCTCGAATACTTTCCTAAAGTAAAAATTACTATGGGCCAGTTCAAGGCGCCGTTTAGCGAAGAATTTATCACATCGAGTTCTGACATTAAAACAGCTGCCCGCGCGCTGTTTCAGGGAACCTTATCTCATGAGTACGCTACGGGCGCCATGATCGATGGCGATATACTCGATACCTTATATTACGCTATTGCTGTTACAAACGGCACCGATAGAAGCATTGCCGAAAATAACGAAGCGAAGGATAGCTATGGAAGGTTAGTATATTCGCCCTTTAAGAAGTCAGAAAACGCATTGCTTAAAGGCTTACGACTCGGTACCGCTGTCCAGTATGGCAGGCAACCTCGCAGCGGAAACAATGAAGGAGACAGGCTAAGGAATTTAGGCATGCTGAAACATACTTACAAGGGTTGGACATTTCAATCCGAGTATGCGCATCAATCTCAGGAGCAGATACCCGGTGCAGCTGAATCAAGCATTAATGGCAAAGGGTGGTATTCGCTGCTTGCGTACAAATTTCCGTTGAAAGTCTTTAAGTATGATACTGAGCTTGAACCCGTAGTGAAGGTTGAACAATACAATCCCGATACGTCCTTAGACAAGAATCGGCGAGATATGTATACGGCGGGTTTGACGTGGTATCTGAATAAATATGTGTATGTTATGGCTAATTATCAGTTTAGGGACGAACAGAATGAGAATTCCGATAATAGATTTATTTTGCAGAGCCAGGTAAAGTTTTAAAGACAACAAACAGGAGTAATCCTGGGGGAAGGAGGTGGATGGTGAAGAAAGATCATAAGGAAGAGACTGTTTCTTTCGCGCAAAGTAAGTTAAGCCGTAAAGGTTTTTTGAAGTTAGGGTCTTTGGTGGGAGTGGCGCTGGTCGCCTCGGGGATACCGAAAGAAGTACTCGCTGCGGGAGAGCATGAGCAAGAAACGTTTAAAGCTAAGTGGAAAGAAGGTGATGACGTCCTTTTGCGCATGCAGGATGATTTATCTCGTGCTTTACGTAAGCCCAGAGAACAGCGCGCATGGACAATGGTCATAGACGTGCGCAAATGCGTGGGTTGTTTTGCGTGTACTATTGCTTGCAAGGCTGAGAATGTTTCTCCTCCGGGAGTAGTTTACCGCCGCGTGCTTGACCTGGAAACCGGCAAATACCCCGCTCCAAAACGGGATTTTGTGCCGGTACTCTGCAACCACTGTGAAACCCCACCCTGTGTTGCTGCGTGTCCGGTAAAAGCAACCACCAAGCGTGAAGATGGCATTGTGGATATGGACTATAAAAAGTGTATCGGTTGTCGCGCTTGTCTAAATGCTTGTCCATATGGCTCCCGCCAGTCTGACTTTGGCCAGTTTTACACCAAAGATACTCCTGCAATACAGGCTTATGAGCTGCGTCCCGCCTTTGAATACAAGAAAGAATGGCCGAGGATTAAAGGTCAATCGCCTATCGGCAATGCCCGTAAATGCCATTTCTGCATACATAGGATAGAAAGGGGAGAATTGCCTGCATGCGTGGTTACCTGTCTGGGAAAGGCTACGTATTTCGGTGACAAAGAAGACAAAGACAGTTTAGTCGTAAGTATCATTAGTCAAAATAAAACCAAAAGACTTAAAGAAAATCTGGGTACTAAACCCCGAGTTTATTATATCGGCCTTGAGGAGGTGCAATTATGACACAAATTAGTTTCGCACCCTTTTGTAATTTTAACAGTGCAGTGCCATGGGGCTTATGGGTAACAATGTATGTTTGGTTAGTCGGCATCTCTGTCGGAAGCTTTGTTCTCGTGATGTGGGGAAACATTAAAGGAAGCGAGAACCTCAAAGCCTTGACTAAGCCGGCAACACTACTCTCTATCTCCGCACTTTTAGCCGGGCTTTTAAGCATCCAGATTGATTTAGGGCATATTGAGAGGTTCCCTAAATTATTTTTATCCCCTAACTTCAATTCAGTCATGGCTTGGATGGCTTGGCTCTATACCGGCTATGTGGCGGTGCTTTTGGTTTCTTTGCGTTGGCAAAAAAAAGAAATGCCTAAATTATTTTGTGGCTTTTCCGTAATTTTTGCCATGGTTGCGCTTATTGCGGAAAGCCTTCTTTTTGCGCTGCCGCCCGGGAAAATCTGGCATTCATTGTTTTTTCCTCTCCATTTCATTACTTCATCTTTTGTCTCAGGTATCGCCGCGTTGATAATTCTTACGGCAATCTTAAAAGTTAGGCAGGCTCGAGATCAGCTGCTTAAATCCTTGGGGAAAATAGCCCTGCCCTTTGTTATTCTCAATACCTTTGTTGAAATTATTGAGTTAGCAACCCATAAAAGCTTATTTCATCCGGCAGGTTTGATTTTACTTTTGGCAAACATCATCATTATAGCGCTTTTACTAAAGTGCAAAACCGGTGGAATTATTAAAGTCGGGTACCTTGGTTTAATCCAGGTATTATTCTCCAAGTATCACTCCATAATATCTGCCCAGGTCATAGAGCCGTATAAAGGTTTTGCTTTGGCCTATATCGAACCAAGGCTTAATTACAGTTATGCGCCTTCACTTTTTGAAATTTTTGTAACTGTAGGCTTATTGGTTATGGTGTTGGTAGTTTTTTATTTCCTTTATAAAATCTTTCCTTTGACTAAGGAGGCATAAGAGATGAATATCATCCGTAAAATCTCCAAGCAAAAAATATCTCGCAAAGGGTTTTTGAAGACGTCAGCATTTTTAGGGGGTTCTTTAATTTTATCTCAGCATCTGGAAAAGGCATATGCCGCTATCGCCAAATCAAGCCGGCAGGTTCTTACGCGCGAAGAAGAATATGAACTGGCAAGGCCGGAGAATATTCTTTACAGCGTCTGCTTGCAGTGTAACACCGGCTGCGGCATCAAGGCCAGGCTGTTGAATGGCCTTTTGGTAAAAATAGAAGGAAACCCTTTAAACCCCTGGACGCTGACGCCTCATCTGCCGTATAAAACTTCTGTTTTTGATATCACCAAGACAGACGGCACGCTTTGCCCCAAGGGCCACGCAGGTATCCAGACTCTGTATGACCCCTATCGGATTGTTAAGGTCTTAAAACGCTCCGGGCCCCGCGGCTCAAACAAATGGAAGACCATTTCTTTTGAACAGGCGATCACCGAGGTTGTGGAGGGCGGAAAATTGTTCTCGGATATCGGAGAGGACAGGCATGTTGAAGGTTTTAAAGATGTCTGGGCTTTACGCGATGCCAAGCTTGCCAAGGCAATGGCGAAAAAAGTAAAAGATATCCAGAATGAAAAAGACAAGGAAAAAAAGAAAGCCCTGATAGAAGAATTTAAAAGCGAATTTAAAGATAGCCTACACACGCTGATAGATCCAGAGCATCCCGACTTTGGCCCTAAAAACAACCAGTTTACCTTTATGTGGGGGAGAGTGAAAGGAGGCCGTTCTGATTTGATTTCTCGTTTTACCAAGGATGCCATTGGTTCGGTAAATGCCCATGGCCACACTACTGTTTGCCAGGGCTCGCTTTATTTTACCGGCAAGGCAATGAGTTATCAGTGGGACTATGATGCAAAAGATGAGAAGATGAAATGGACCAAAGAAAAGAAATTTTACTGGCAGTGCGATACGGCAAATTCCGAGTTTATCATCTTTGTGGGCGCTTCGCCTATGGAAGCAAATTACGGACCCCCGCTGCGCGTCGGTAAGCTTACCGAGAATCTCACGTCCGGTAAAGTTAAATTTGCGGTGATCGATCCGCGGTTTTCTAAGACTGCCGCTAAGGCCTGGAAATGGATCCCGGCGCTGCCCGGCTCAGAGGGCGCTTTTGCCTTGGGAATGATACGCTGGATTATAGAAAACAAACGATACGATAGCAAGTTTCTTTTTAATGCCAATAAGGCTGCCGCGAGCAAAGACAAAGAGCCAACTTGGTGCAACGCAGGTTGGTTGGTAAAAATGGAAGAAGGTTCACCGGGCGCATTTTTGCGCGGTTCGGATATCGGGATAGCTAAGGAAACGCGTACGTTTGTTGACAAAAAAACCGGAGAAGAAAAACCGTATGAATTTGATGCTTTTGTGGTTTTTAATGAAAACGCACCCGTAACGTTTGATCCGAACGATGAAAAAAATGCCGTGGAAGGCGATTTATTCGTAGACACCGAGATTAACGGAATTAAGGCAAAAAGCGTTTTGCAGCTTCTTCGAGAGCAGGCAAATACCCGTTCTATCGAAGAATGGGCCCAGATCTGCGGCGTAGCGGCGAAGGATATCGAGGAGCTGGCTGCAGAGTTTACCAGCCACGGTAAAAAAGCCGCGGCGGACATTCACCGCGGAGTATCCCAGCATACCAACGGTTTCTATAATGTGTATGCCTGGTATTCGTTGAATTTACTCATCGGCAATTTTGATTGGAAGGGCGGCATGGTTCAGCTTACTACGTATAATCACATGGGAGAAAAAGAAGGCCAGCCGTATAGCCTTAAAGACATGCATCCGGGAAAGGTGTCCGGTTTCGGGGTAGATATTATCAGGCATGGGGAATATGAGAAATCCACGATCTTCAACGGTTATCCTGCAAAGCGGCCGTGGTATGCGATTGCTTCCGATATCTACGAGGAGATCATCCCTTCCATAGGCGATGCTTACCCATATCCGATAAAAATATTAATGTCGTATATGGCGGCACCCACATACTCGCTGCCCGCAGGCCAAACCAATATTGAGATATTGGTTGATACCAGCAAGGTTCCTTTGTATATTGCCAACGACATTACCGTCGGTGTAACTTCAATGTATGCGGACTATATTTTTCCCGACCTTTCTTATCTGGAGCGTTGGGAATTTCAAGGGTCGCACCCCTCGATGCCGGGTAAGGTTCAGCCCATACGGCAACCCGTGGTTGCGCCGCTTACCGATACGGTAAAAGTATTCGGCGAAGACGCGCCCTTGTCTCTTGAAACCCTACTGTTGGGGTTAGCTGAAAAACTTGGGCTTCCCGGTTTCGGTACGGATGGGTTTGGTAAGGGTAAAGACTTTAAAAAAGAGGAGGATTTTTATCTTAAGATGGCCGCTAATGTCGCTTTTGGCGAGAAGGCCGACGCCAGCGATAGCGTACCGGATACTGACGATAAAGAAAAGGAACTCTTTGCGAGTTCGCGCCGGCATTTGCCGGACTCGGTTTTTAACATGTCCCGCTGGAAAAATGCCAGCGGTAGTTATTTTGACAAGGTAATCTATGTTTTAAACCGCGGAGGAAGATTCCAGGATTACGAGAAGTTTTACGACGGGGATCAGCTTAAGAATAAGTATGGCAAATTGGTCAATTTGTACTGCGAAAAAATAGCAAAATCGAAGAATGCGATGACCGGAAAATATTTTTTAGGCCTGGCAGGTTATTTTCCGATAAGTGACTGTTTAGGAAAGTCTCTCGAGGACGAGAAGCAGGGGTATGACATGCATTTGATTACCTATCGGGAAATCAGCCAGTGTAAAACTAGGACCATAACTAATTATTGGCTGGCGGGGCTCCTGCCGGAAAATTTTATTCTCATTAACGCTTCAGATGCCCGGAAAAAAGGGTTGACGAATGCAAGCCGCGTTAAAGTCGTATCTGTTTCTAACCTCGAAGGAGTCTGGGATTTGAAAAACGGCCGGCGGTTGCCAATGATTGGGAAGATAAAGGTTACCGAAGGCATGCGGCCGGGTGTTATCGCTTTTTCTTTAGGCCATGGCAACTGGGCGACCGGTTCAAGCGATCTTACGGTGGATAACCAGCTCGTCAGGGGAGATAAGCGCCGCGGCAGTGGTGTTCATTGTAATGCCGCGATGCGCATTGACCCGTATCTTAAAAACACCTGCCTGTTGGATTTAGTGGGAGGGAGCGTTTCTTTCTATGATTCTAAAGTTAAATTAGTCAAAGTGTAGGGGGTGCGATATGCCAAAAATTTTGATTATCGATGACGACCCCGATATTACCGAGGCGATGCGGGTCGTTTTAGAAAACAAGCAATATCAGGTCGTCGTGGCCGGAAGTGGCGACGAAGGATTGCGCCGGGTACGAATCGAGAAGCCCGATTTGATTATTTTGGATGTGATGATGGAAACCGGCGACAAAGGGTTTGAGGTAGCGCGAGCGCTTAAGCAGGACAAAGATTGTTGTGGTACCCCCATACTGATGCTAACCGCCATCAGGGAAAAAACCGGCTTAGGTTTTGAAAAGGAAGCAGGGGATCCGGATTGGCTTCCGGTAGATGACTATTGCGATAAGCCGCTGAAGCCCGATGAGTTGGTGGCGAAAGTAGAAACGTTGTTACGAAAATGAGCTATCGGGATCTCTTCACAGACGGCTTTATGCCGTAGATATATATACATACTATAATTTACTCCTTGCGTGGACAAGGTGAAATTTTCTAGCGATGATTTCACCGTAAGCTTCGGAGTTAAATTAGCTTCGTAAATTTAAGGAGGTGCGTGATGCGAATCTTCGGAATAGGGATACAGGAGCTCCTGATAATTTTTCTTATTTGCCTGTTAGTCTTTGGAGCGCGTAAGCTTCCTGAGATCGGCAAGGCTTTAGGTAGAACCATAAAAGAATTTAAGAAATCCATGAAAGAAATAGGCGCTGAAGGCGAAGACGAAAAGAAAAAATAACGGGTATATCCTTTAATCTCCTCGATTACCGAGCTCAATTGTCTTATCAATGCACATAGATTACAAGTTGACCTTAGTCGAACATCTTGATGAACTAAGGAAAAGGGTTATCCTTTGCCTGGTTACGCTTGGGCTATGTATGGCATTGAGTTTGCCATTTGCTTCTTCTGTTCTTAAAATTTTAAAACTGCCGGCTTCCGGCCTCATAGGAAAATTAGCCTTCTTTGGCCCGCAGGAAGCATTCACAATCTATATGAACATCGGTTTTTTTTGCGGCCTGGTCATTTCAATGCCCCTGCTCTTATACCAGCTTTGGGCATTTGTCGTTCCGGCTCTTGAGGATAGATTTAAAAAGCGTATTGGCCTTTTTATTGTGTTTTGCTTCATTTCGTTTATTGCAGGATGCCTTTTCGCTTTTTTTTTGCTCATACCTCCCGCATTAGAATTTTTATTGAACTTCGGTAAGGATGATCTGGAGCCGATAATCTCTGCGCAAACGTATATCTCTTTTGTCATCACGCTTACCGTGGCCTGCGGTTTTATCTTTCAGATGCCCGTCGTAAGCTTAATCTTGACAAAAATCGGAATATTGCATCATCGCATCTTAAGAGATAAATACAAATATGCCGTAGCGATTATTTTCGTGATAGCGGCAATAATTACTCCGACTACGGACGCTTTTAATATGCTTATGTTGTCCGTTCCGATGATTTGCCTCTATGAATTGAGTATCTGGGTTTCATTTTTCGCGAGGTATAAGTCACCATGACTGCGATAATCCTTGCGGGCGGGAAAGCTACCCGCATGAAAGGCCGGGATAAGGCATTCCTGAAAATTAACAATGAGCCGTTCATAGAGCGACAGATAAGGCTGCTTAAGAAAATTTTTAAAAAAATTATCATTGTCACTAATTCTAGCGAACGGTACCGCGTCGTACGCGGAGTAACCATCGTGTGCGACATAATTCCACATCTGGGTCCTTTGGGCGGGATATACTCCGGCCTTACGGCATCAAGTTCTTTTTGTAACTTTGTGGTTGCCTGCGACATGCCGTTTCTCGATACGGGTTTCATTGAACATATGCATAGAGAGTATTATGGTTACGACGCGGTTGTTCCCAGGATTAACGGCAAATACGAACCGCTGTTTGCTTTCTATTCTAAACGGTGCCGTATAGTTATTAGGCAATTGCTTGATGAAAAAATATTTAAAATGAGCGAACTGTGCTCGAGAATAAGGGTGCGGGAAATTACTGAGGAAGAAATCCGGCACTGTGCGGTTGGCGAAAAAATGTTTACGAATATCAATACCGAAAAAGATTTTGCATATGTGTATGCTGGCTGACCACTATAACCGCGTTATCGATTACCTGCGGATATCCATCACGGACCGGTGCAACCTGCGGTGCATCTATTGCATGCCGGAAGGCGGCGTCGTTCGCAAGGTAGTGTCGGAAATACTTAGCTTTGAAGAAATAATACGAGTCGTAAAGGTTTGCAGTACCATAGGCATTCGTAAGATAAAAATAAGCGGAGGCGAGCCTTTGATGCGTAAAGGCTGTTGCAAGCTTTTGGAGTCGCTTATACGCCTTCCTAAGATACAAGAGGTGTCTCTTACCACAAACGGATTGTTAGTGAGGCAGCATAGTAAAGATTTGAAAGAAGCCGGCCTCAGGAGGATGAACATAAGTATCGATACCTTGGACGCGCGAAAGTTCAGGCGTATCGCAGGGCAGGGCGAATTAGCGGATGTTTTAGACGGTATAGATGCCGCGATCGAAGATGGTTTTTTTGTTAAATTGAACGTCGTGATGATGAAGGGAGTAAACGACAATGAAATAATGGAGTTTATGCATTTTGCAGGCGAGCGGAAGCTGATTGTCAGATTTATCGAATTAATGCCTATGGTCGAGAGCAGGCTTTTGAATAAAGATTTTTATTTGTCCTGCGATGCGGTTAAGAAGAGGCTCGAATCGCTGGGCAGCTTAAAGCCTATTCGCGTCAAATCTTTCGGGAATGGCCCGGCGCACTATTTTGAGATAGAAAATCATCCGTGTCCCGTGGGTTTCATTAGTTCGATAAGTTGCAAATTCTGCTCAAGCTGTAACCGGATACGGCTTACCTCTACCGGGATGCTCATGCCGTGTTTGGCCGGCAGCGATGGGTTTGATTTAAGAGTTCCTTTGCGCCGCAATAAGGAGGAAGAAATCATGGCTGTGGTACGCACAACGATTCTTGGCAAACCTCCTGCGCATGACTTTGCCTTTTCTTCTCCCCGGCAATACCTGATGTCTCAAATCGGAGGTTGATGATCGTGATATTGTTCAACTTATTTCTTGCTTTTCTAAGGGTTGGGTTATGCGCCGTCGGCGGCGCGTATTCCTTTTTACCTTTAATCGAGAAAGAGGTTGTACAGCGGTATCACTGGCTTAGCGGCGAGGAATTTTTGGATGTGCAAGGTATAACCCAGGTGTTCCCGGGGGCTATTTCCATTAAGTATGCCACCTATACCGGATACAAGATGGGAGGTATTTGGGGGGTAATCCTGGCAAATCTGGGTAATATTTTAGCCCCGACGCTTCTGATAATTTTTGCTTCGGCTCTTTATGTCCGGTATAAGAATGCCCCGGTGCTTAAAGGTTCTTTTGATGCTATCCGCCTTTGCGCTTTTGCCATGCTTATTGCGGTCGCCTTTCAGACAATAAATGTGCGCAGCTTAATACACACAAGAAGCATTCTCATCGTTGTCTTATCGTTTGCTATTTTTATTTTCACCAAGATTCATCCTGCAATAGTCATAATTGTGGCAGCAATTATAGGGGGGGTCTGGAGATGAGTAAGGGCGTTCGTATGATCGATATAGGCAAAAAAGCCGTGACCTTACGGGAAGCGTGCGCCGCGGCGCGCATTCGTCTGAAGCCGCAAACAATAACGCTAATCAGAGAAAAAAAGATTCCTAAGGGTGATATCTTTACCCTGGCCCAATGCGCCGGAATCCTGGCAGCCAAGAAAGTCGATGAATTAATACCTCTGTGTCATCCCCTGGCTCTTGAGCATACTGATATACGTTTTACCTTAGAGAAGGAAGGGGTTGCAATTCTTGTCCGATGCAGAACAAGATCAAAAACAGGCGTAGAGATGGAGGCCATGGTTGCCTGTTCCCTTGCGGCTTTAACCATATATGATATGTGTAAGTCGGTTGACCGGGGCGCGGTTATCGAAGAGATAAAGCTAATGGAGAAAAAAGGTGGAAAGAGCGGGCACTACAAAAGAAGATAGCGGAAACGCTACGGTCAGAGCGATTTGTGTTTCAGGAGAGAAAGGCGTACAAAAACAGAGTGTCGGCACGGGTATTCTTAAAGAAAATTTTGGTATCATAAACGATGCTCATGCCGGGTCGTTGCGCCAGGTAAGCCTTTTGGCTGAAGAGTCTATAGAGAGAATGAAAGATAAAGGTTTAACCGTAACGTTCGGTGATTTTGCCGAGAATATCGTCACGAGGGGGATCGATTTAAAAATCTTGGCACTCGCCACAAAGATTAAGATAGGGGGGGGAGCAATTCTGGAAGTAACACAGATCGGCAAAACGTGTGTATCACGGTGCGCTATTTATTATAAAACAGGAAATTGTATAATGCCAAAGGAAGGCATTTTTGCTAAAGTAACAAAAGGTGGTATAATTAAAGTCGGCGATCGATTGGAGGTGATAAAAGATGTATAAAGTAGCGGTATTGACAATCAGCGACAAATGTTCCTTGGGGCAGCGGGAAGATAAAAGCGGAAAAATCGTGCAAGAACTTATCGGGCAACTTCCCGCCGAAATAGTAAGGTATGAGATTATACCCGATGAGCCGGAATTGATTAAGAAAAAATTAATTGATTATTGCGACAACCTTAAGGTGGATTTGGTCCTAACCGACGGGGGGACGGGGTTTACCGCCCGAGACTTTACCCCTGAGGCGACAAAAGAGATTATCGAAAGAGAAGTTCCCGGAATACCCGAGGCAATGCGGACGGAGTGCCTCAAGATTACTAAAAAGGCGATGTTGTCCCGGGGGAGGTCCGGTATTAGAGGAAAGACTTTAATTATCAATCTGCCGGGGAGTTCTCGCGGCGCACAAGAGTCTCTGGAGGCCATTATGGGCGGTCTTGCCCACGGCCTTGATATGATTGCCGAAAAGCAGCATTGAGAGGGATGAAAGATCTTAATTCGTGCACGGGGCTTGTTGAAAGGCTTTTCTGGTTGGTGAAGTTACGATGGATTGCGGTAGCCGGCGTGCTATTGACTATCCTATTGACGAGCAGAGTTTTTAGATTTGTTTTGCCGTTCTTCTCTCTTTTCCTGCTGGCCTTTTTTCTTATTATTTGTAATTTAGTTTATATCGTGCTGCTGAAACGTTATTCTTCCGTATGTAAACGTTTTGATCCTCATCTGCCGGATGTGTGGTCATTCGGAATCATTAACGGAATTGCCAACATTCAGATTTCCTTCGATTTGCTTATTCTTATGGCCCTTATTCATTTCTCCGGGGGCATAGAAAATCCTTTCTTATTTTATTCTATCTTCCACATGACTATTGCTAGTATTCTCCTTTCCCGTTGGGAAAGTTTTCTACAGGCAACGTTGGCTGTGTCTTTTTTTAGCATTATGGTAGTTTCGGAATATTCGGGGGTCCTGCCGCATTATTCCTTAACAGGATTTATGGCTGTTGGTCAGTATAAAAATCTTGGTTACGTTGGAGGAATTTCTTTTGTTTTTGTTACTACTTTGTACATTGCGGTTTACATGGCGACTTCCATTGCACGTAGGTTGAGGCAACGCGAAAGGTTACTAAGACAAGCCAATGTGCTGCTTAACGAAAAGGATCGTGCCAAGAGTGAATACGTTGTGCGAGTTTCTCACGATATTAAGGAGGACTTGGCTGCGATTCAGAGTTGCCTTGAGCCTGTTGAAGGAGGAATAACAGGGGAGCTTAATTCGCGACAGAAGGATTTGATTTCAAGGGCCGTGCATAGGACTCAAAAACTTCTTTTTTTTGTCAAAGCGCTCCTGGAGATAACGCGTATCCGGTTGAGCCAAGAAATAAAAATGGACTATTTTTCTTTTAAGGAGATAGTTTCGGAGGCAGTCGGCCAGATTTCTTCGAAGGCCAAAGCAAAAAATATATCGGTAACTGCGTTTGTGGAGCCTACAATAGATAAAATCAGGGGAGCAAAAGAATACTTGCAGGAAACAATCACGAATCTTTTGGCAAATTCGGTAAAATATACACCCAGTGAAGGAAGGATTAATATTCATGTTACCGACAAAGGCAATTCAATACTTATGAAGATTGAAGATACCGGTATTGGTATTCCCAAAGACGATATGCCTAAGATATTCGATGAGTTTTACAGGGCTTCAAATGCAAAAGAGGTGGAGAGAGACGGTACGGGGCTGGGCTTATCCATTGCCAAACAGGTTATAGAAAGACATAACGGAAAGATTTGGGTTGAATCGAAAGAGGGGCACGGTAGCGCATTTTATATTTTGTTGTCGAAATAGATCAGCAAAGCTGGGTATTAAAGTATGAATGTCTGTCTCTTGAAGGCGGACGTTTTGTATATAATTATCTTTCAAATAGCTATATCATTGTTGAGGACAGAAGAAACAAGGCTTGCGCGATAATGTTTGTCCGTTCTTCTTCCGTTGCTAATTATTGAGAAGATGAATATTTTAAAAACTGTAGGCACTCGGGGCATAAAAAAAATTTACACCTCGCCGGTAATCCCTATTTTTATATTCTGCGCTGCAATTGTGTACTTTTTTCACTTCGATATCTTTTTGAGCAGTGATTCTGCGTGGAGTGGAATTGCCTCAATGCAACTTCTGCGAAGGGGGTTGCAGTACCTGCCGTATCTTGATGCGTGGGGGCTTTCGTATTTATTCGGGTATTATCTGATCCAGTATTTTCTTTTAAATTTATTACAGCAGGGTTTATCTTCCAATTTAATGGAAGCATTAAACCTTATCACGGGAGCAGTTTCGGTGTGCAATGTAACTCTGATTTATGTTATGTTTCGTAAGATCTCTTTTAACAAAATGCTTTCTTCATGTATGGCAATATTCTACTTTTTCATCCCCATGGTATTTCAATTATCGTTGTATACAAATCCGAACACATATTCGCTTTTTTTCTTTATTTCATCGAATATTTTTTTCATATCGTACTTGTTGGATTCAAAAAAAACCAATCTTGTTCTATTGTTATTCTTTTCGGTTCTTTCTTTGCTGGTTAGGGTCGATACGATTTTATCTTATTGTTCTTTTCTGTCATGGGCTTTAGTGCTTAATAAGTCATTTAAAAGAGCATTATTTGTCTGTTTTTTTACGATGTTTGTGTCATTCATTATTTTTGTAATAATTCAGAAGTTATTGCTTGGTCAAGGCATATTGGATGGAAGAGCATTTACAGGTTTCTCGTCTCTCGATTACGATTTCTTTAACGTTCGCTCGATGGTCGTAGCAATCGGACACATTTTCTTTTCAGCGGGAATAGGTTTGGTTTGTATAAGCCTTTTTTTTATTGCTCGCTGTCTGTACCTACGTGATTTTAAAATACCGCTTGCAACGCTAATCTGGATATTCCCTGTATTGGTTTATATAACAATTATGGCTAAATATCATGTTAGCAGGTACTGCGTGATTTCATTTATTGGATTTTTATTGCCGGTTGGGTTTATCGCGCGGAGCTTTTGCGGAAGCAAAAAGAAACGGATCGTGATCTTTTTTATTATGATCGGCATTATTGTTTTTGGAAGCATGCCGTTGTCATATTTTCTTGTGAAGACTCATTATCCGTTGAGGAAGCATTATAAACCAGGAGAAAGAATCGTTGTTGAATACACTCCCTTAGGTAATATATTTACCAATGCTTACAGTCTGCGAGAGGAGAAGCGTCGTGCATGGTATACTGCCGAACAAGTAATCAGAAAATATAATAAAGTTATTGTGGTGGCTGATAATACCTGTATATTGCCTTATATTTATTTTTTGTATTATTTATTTGAAAATGTTGGACAAGAAGAAGTCACGGTGCATACTCGTAGATATACGGCTTTTAACAGGGAACTTATTTTTATAGATATAGGTTTGGAGCGTGATAGAACAATAGCGCCACGGTATGATCGAAAAATTGTATTGGATTGTTTGAATAACCCTCTCTACGATCAATTTGTGTTGCTCGTACCACCGTACATCTGCGAGAGGGATCGACAATTGTGTGACGAGATGGAAAAGAAATGTTCACAAGAAAAAAGAATTTTGGTTAAAGTTAATGACCCTCATCAAGCGCAATGATAAAATATCACGTTTATGGGTCATAGCTTATGCGGCGTATACATAATTTGCAGTGGAGATGGGAGAGCCGGTTAGATTATGCGTATTAAGCTTTAATTGCCACACGCGACAGAATTGATGCGTTGATCATTGGGATACTTTTCATATATTTGCGTTATGGAGGTTGCAGCTTGACATGTGCGTCGAGATATGGTATATAGATAACAACAATGAAGTTACAATGAAGGCAATGAAGCCTCAATGTGTTTAGCATTGAGGCTTTTTAGTTTATAGGTGCAATGAAGCCCTTTTGTAAGCAGAGTTTTGCTTATGGAAGGGCTTTTTTTAATGAGCAGATGCTTTTCTGTTTCTTCGAAACAGAAAAGCATAGTCCCGCGACAAGCGGGGCGTCTGCGAATTAACTCGACGAGCTTCGGTAAATTTTCAGAGAAAATTTACCCGATATACAGGCGAGTCGAAGACGAGGAGTAACCGTGAGTTTTGAAGAGTTGTTAATGAGCAGATACTTTTCTGTTTCTTCGAAAACAGAAAAATATAGTCCCGCGATAAGCGGGGCGTCTGCGAATTAGTTCGACGAGCTTCGGTAAATTTTCAGAGAAAATTTACTCGATATCCAGGCGAGTCGAAGTCAAGGGGTAACCATGAGCTTTGAAGAGTTATTAACCAGGATTAAGCCAAAACTACGGGGCATTGCCGTTAAGCTTGATGGCCGGTATACGTCTTTTAATGATGATGACCTTTGTCAGGAGGCGCTGTGTGTTCTTTGGGAAAAGTATCAGAGAGGCGAACTTTCCAATAAGACCGATAGTTATATTCTGCAGGGTTGTCTTTTCTTTCTGAAGAACTACATTCGCAAGGCATACACCAGAATCGATTCGCTTTCAATGAGTCTTGAAAAAACGGTTAATGAAAACGAGGATACGCTCGAAGATTTTGTTCCGGCAGAGGAATCGTGCCCGCAGGTGCGACGCAGCGGGTATCTTGAGCGTGATATTCGAGCCTATTTGGATGAACGGGAAGCAGTAGTGCTTGCGTTGTATATTCGAGATTTTACCACTCGTGAGATCGGTTGCCGGCTTGGCATTTCTCACGTCATGGTGGTTAAGATTATTGCTCGAATTAAGGTAAAATGTTCCGCGCTTAAGGAAGAAATTATGTAGATAGTGGTTACCAAGAATTCTTTAAAGTTACTTGTATCATTGTAAAACACAGTGTTGTGTATAAAACAAAGCCGTTCTCGATGAAAGAACGGCTTCTCTAATTTTAGACAGCGGCGTCTTTATATCCAGAGGTGGATACCGAGACGCCGTCTTAATTTGTGAGGAGTACTATGAAAAAAGTCGAATGTATTATTCGTCCCGAGTATTTAAAAAATCTTACAGATGAGTTGCTTTTAGCCGGTATCGGCGGTATGACCGCCAGCGAGGTTAAAGGATTTGGCAGAGAAGTCACAAGGCCAGAGAACTACTTGTTTTTACCCAAGACAAAGATTGAACTCTATATCACTGATGATCAGGTCCAGAGTATAGTTGCTGTTATTAGGCGTTGTTGTAATGACGGTAAGCTTGGTAGCGGGAAGATCGCTATTATTCCGCTTGAGGGTTGCGTGAGGGTTAGGACTGGAGAAAAAGAAGAAGCAGCTTTATTGTAAAAAAAGGAGGAGTGATGAGGGTGCGTAAAAAAGTTTTGTTGGCTTGTGTGATGACCTTAATGGGTGGTATGTCATTGTCTGATTATTCATACTCTACGCCTTCGACGCACATCTGGGCACCATCAACGGATGTCCAGAAGTATGGCGTTATGCATGTAACGAGTGATGCCTACTTTGCATCGGAGCGGGATTCTCTCGGTAACAGGCCCGATACTGTTACTAATGTGGGCTTAACAACCGGGGTTTTACCGTTTGAAAGGTTTAATATGGAACTGGGTTTTGACCATAAAAGCGGTTTGGGAGACCTTGACGATTACCCCATGTATTTTAATGTAAAGCTCGGGGTTCCTGAAGATTCTTTTTGTAAATTCTTTCCTGCGCTTGCAGTTGGAATCTATGATGTGGGTACCGAGCGCAATAAGACGAATAATGATGTTTTCTATGGCAAGGTGGCTAAAACGATCTCTATAAACGATTTTTCTTTGGGCAAACTCTCGGCGGGTTATTTCAGAGGAAATTCAAAGTTACTTTTAAATGGTAACGGGGAAAAAGATAATGATGGGGTATTTGCCGCATGGGAAAGGAATATTCCCGAGATATCTGATCGGTTCTGGATTTGCGTAGAGTATATGGGTTCAGAAAGTTCCTATGGCGCCTGGAGCTATGGTTTTGCCTGGAAGTTTTCGGATAATGTTTCAGCGCTCCTCGGGTATAGTCGCTACAACAATTCCAATCTCGCTGATACGGTTACGCTGCAGGTAGATATTGATTTTGATTTGTTTAGCAAAATCTTTAAGAAATAGGGAGGCTCGTATGAAAAAAATTGAAGCTATTATCCGTTCAGAAAAAGTTGGCCAGATACGCCAAGCTCTTGAGAAAACAAACTGTACGGGGCTAACCTTGATTCAGGTAGGCGGGCAGGGGTGTCAAAAAGGTATGGTTCAAAAATGGAAAAATTACGAATACAAAGTTGGTATTTTGCCAAAAACAAAAATAGAAATTGTTGTGGATGACGATAGCGTGAAAACCATTGTTGCGGTAATTTGTGAAGCTGCAAAGACCGGTGAATGCGGTGACGGAAAGATATTCATTTATCCGGTAGAAGAAGCGATACGGGTACGCACCGGAGAAACCGGACTCGCGGTGCTTTCGTCTGATAAGTGAGCCAGGAGCATGCATGCAAAGAAAATTACATATTTTATTGTTTGGGTTTACTCGGTTCGATAAACAAACCAATTAAAAGGAGGGTTACATGAAAAGATTTTTCCTTGTAGTGTTGGCACTGGGTGCGCTGCTGTGTAGCGTGGGTGCGCCGGTATTTGCGCAGGAGGCTGCGGCCGTGATTGATACCGGCGATACGGCTTGGATCTTGATTTGTTCGGCGCTTGTTCTCCTAATGACTCCGGCGCTGGCATTTTTCTATGGTGGTATGGTCAGAAAGAAAAATATGCTGAGTGTTCTGATGCAATGTTTCATTATTATGGGTGTGTTGAGTATTCAGTGGGTACTCATCGGTTATAGCTTATCTTTTGCTCCCAGTAATGGCTTTTGGGGAGGATTAAAGTGGTTTGGTTTAAACGGAGTAGGACTTACCCCGTATGCGGATTACGCGGGAACCATTCCACACCAGGCGTTTATGATCTTTCAGGGAATGTTTGCCATTATTACGCCGGCACTTATTATTGGTGCGTTTGCCGAGCGCATGAAGTTTTCGGCATTCCTGATATTTACGGTCTTATGGGCGACTTTTGTGTACAATCCGTTGTGCCATTGGGTTTGGGGTATCGGCGGCTGGCTGAGGAATTTAGGTGCGCTTGATTTTGCCGGCGGGACGGTGGTGCATATTAATGCGGGTATTGCCGCCCTGGTTACCGCGTTAGTTATCGGGAGGCGTAAGAATCTTGATACCAATACTCCAACGCCGCACAATATTCCCTTTGTCGTGCTGGGTACGGGTCTTTTGTGGTTTGGCTGGTTTGGTTTCAATGCCGGCAGCGCTCTCGGTGCCAACGGTATTGCGGTGAACGCGTTTGTAGTGACGAACACCGCCGCGGCTGCCGCAGCATTAAGTTGGGCATTCTTAGAGTGGATTCGTAACGGCAAACCGACGATGTTTGGTGTTGCCTCCGGTGCGGTTGCCGGACTTGTTGCTATCACTCCTGCAGCAGGATTTGTGAGTGTGATCCCGGCTATTGTGATAGGATTATTGGTAAGCGTTTTTTGTTTTATCGCCGTAAGCATCATAAAACCAAAACTTGGGTACGATGATTCGCTCGATGCGTTCGGTGTCCATTGCGTAGGTGGAATCTGGGGCGCGCTGGCTACCGGTTTATTTGCCTCCAAGCTCGTCAATCCGGCTGGCGCTGATGGTTTGTTTTTCGGAAACCCTAAACTGTTCCTGATCCAGCTTCTTACGGTAGTGATTACTATCGTGTACACCTTTATTGTTACCTTTGCGATCTACAAGTTAATCGACATCTTTATGGGTGTCCGCGTCGGCGAGAAAGATGAGCTTATAGGCCTCGATCTTACGCAGCACCGGGAGAGGGCGTATACCGTTTTAGAGTAGCCGTTGGACGTGAGACGATGGACGTTCGCTCGCACGGCGCTTGTTGCGCCAGGCTCGCTTGGACGAGGGATGAAGGACGAGGGATGATGGACGAGGGACGAAGGACGCAATACTCAATACTCAATACTTTAACTAATGTTAACAAAAAGGAGTCATCATGAAACTTATCATTGCTATCATCCAGCCGTACAAATTAGAAGAGGTAAAAGAAGAATTGTATAAATCAGAAGTCAATCTTGTTACGGTCAATGAAGTTCTTGGTCATGGCCGCCAGAAAGGAGTAACCGAAGTCTATCGCGGTGCCAAGGAGACAGGAAATCTTTTGCGTAAGATTCGCCTTGAGATCGCGGTAAACGATAATTTTGTCGAACCAACCGTCAAGGCAATCGTTAAAGGGGCAAAAACAGGGGAGACTGGAGACGGCAAGATCTTCATCCTCGATCTTAAAGAATGCGTGCGTATCCGCACCGAGGAGCGCGGGTCCGCGGCGATTGGGTAAATAATCTTGTTCTTTTAAAACTCTTCGCGTGTAGTACAATATTTATGAGAGTCGTGTAATCTGCGGCACCCGGCTTAATTGGAATAGCCGGTACGCACTTTCTGTGCGGCACCCGGCTGAATCGCACCCGGCGCTTAATATACCTGGCGCTAAACGGTATGGCGCCAGTATTGCCCTTCTGGGCAAGAATTGCGCCGGTAGCGCACAAAGCGCATACTCGTCCTTCCTTTGAGGCGAGGTATGTATGCTTGTGCGTTAGAATAGCCGGTACGCACTTTTTGTGCAGCACCCGGCTTAATCGGTATAGCCGGCACCTTGCCTTTAGTGCACCCGGCATAATCGGATACGCCGGTGTACGCTTTTGCGTTAGATCGGCAAGTGCAGCTTTTCTGGCTAGTGCGCAATTTCTGTGCAGCATCCGGCTTATTTGGAATAGCCGATGCGCACTTTCTGTGCAGGGAGGATTGTGCATGATTGTGGATCGTTTGGAGAACGCGGAGATGTATCTTGGTCTCCATCCTGCTTTTGAAAAAGCCTTTGAGTTTCTGCGCCGCGCCGGCCTCAGCGCTTATGCTGACGGTCGCTATGAAATAGAAGACGGGCGTATATTTGTTCTTGTTTCATCGAATGAGCCTAAAGGAAAGGGTAAAGTGTTGCTTGAGGCGCATCGGAAGTACCTTGATATCCAGGTCTCTCTGGATACCCTCGATTGTATCGGGTATAAGCCTTTAAGCGATTGTAGGCATTGCGCTCAGGGGTATGATGCGGCGCGGGATTGTGAGTTTTTCTCCGATGCGGTGGTATCATGGTTTGAGCTTGATCGAGGATCCTTTGCTGTCTTTTTTCCTTCTGATGCCCACGCGCCCCTGGCAGGCGTTGTGCCCGTGCGAAAGGCAGTCATAAAGGTTCCGGTATGGTAGTATGTTTTCAACCGGCTTCTAAGTAATAGTCGTAAGCGCTAATCTCTTTTTTCTAATCATGGCCCGTTTGGCTCTGGGGTTGGGGATAGGGGGGTAACCGTAAAAATTTAAAACAATGCTTTGATTTTTTTAAACGTGTGGTAAAATAATAACAATCAACTGAAGTAGGGTATAGCGATACCTCTTTTGAGGATGCGAGATGCCAAAACATAGCAGTAAGTTTGCTAAATTTTTTAAGAAAAACGGAAAAATGCTAGTGCTTGGACTAATATTTATTATCGTTGGGATAGTAGCTTTTCTTGCCTTTCAGGAAGATAATGCGCTTAAAAGCCAGAACCAAGAGGAAGCTAAGGTGATTGTTATTCGTAAGTGGTAGTCTTTACAGGGTGCGGGTTGGTAAAAGTGCCTCGCGTGGTTACCAAACGCGACCCTTTTTTACTTGTATGGTAAGATGGTAACCGCGGGCACAGAGTAGTGTTTGCGGGAGTAAGGCAGGCAAATGCAAGAACGAAGGCGTTCAGGTAGCCGTAGGTAAGGCTAAAAGAACGCTTTTTTTATTATGTGGCAACAAGAGTCACGGGGGCAATAAGCCGTCGTAAAGGTAAAAAAAGTTCATTATTTCTAGGAGGTGTACAATGGCAGTACGACAAGAAGCATTATTCAGGATAAAAAGCACGGATTTAGCAAAAGTAGAGGTGCCTAAAAAAGTTTCGACCTATTATGGTGAAAATACTTTCAGCGTCGAGACGATGCAGAAGCATATCTCTAAAGAAACGTTTGAGGCGTTTAAGGTTTGGATGGCGGAAGGAAAAACGATCAGCCTGGAGCAGGCCAACGAAATCGCTGACGCCATGAAAGAGTGGGGTCTTGCGCGGGGCGCAACGTATTATACGCATTGGTTTCAGCCCATGACCGGCCTGACTGCCGAGAAGCATGATAGTTTTATTTCTGTTACCAGCCAGGGTAAAGTTATCGAAAAATTTTCCGGTAGTAAACTTATTCAGGGTGAGCCCGATGCAAGCAGTTTTCCTTCAGGCGGTATTCGTGCCACATTTGAAGCGCGCGGGTACACCGCATGGGATCCTTCAAGTCCCGCGTTTATTATCGAGAGTAAACTCGGTAAAACGCTCTGCATCCCGACAATTTTCATTTCGTATCATGGAGAAGCTCTTGATCAGAAGCTGCCGCTTCTTCGTTCCGATGACGCGTTGAGCAGGTCAGCCGTCGAGTTGTTGAGGCTCTTTGGTCATAAGGATGTAACCAAGGTATTTTCCACTTGCGGACCCGAGCAGGAATATTTTTTAATCGACAAGCATTATTACGATTTACGTCAGGATCTGGTGATGACGGGTAGGACTTTGATGGGAGCGCCTTCACCGAAGGGCCAGCAACTTGAGGATCAATATTTTGGTACCATCAAGGAGCGCGTCGTCAATTTCATGTTTGAAGTGGCAGAGGAGGCGTATAAGCTGGGTATTCCGCTGATGACGCGTCACAATGAGGTTGCTCCGCATCAATATGAATTTGCGCCGATTTTTGAAGAATCAAATCTCGCTGCGGATCATAATCAACTACTTATGGACTTAATGAAGAAAGTCGCTCTTCGTCACAATCTCGTGTGTCTGTTGCACGAGAAACCATTTGCGGGTATTAATGGAAGCGGAAAGCATTTAAACTGGTCACTTGCGGATAATAACGGCAATAATCTTCTCAATCCCGGTAAAACCCCTGAAGATAATCTACAGTTTCTCGCGGTGCTGGTTGCGGTTCTGCGTGCAGTCTACCTGCATGCCGATCTTCTGAGGGCAAGCGTCGCTCTTGCGGGAAATGAGCATCGCCTTGGCGCTAATGAAGCGCCTCCGGCAATAATCAGCGTGTTTTTGGGCGAGCAGCTTTCGGCAATTTTGGACGTGATTGTCAAAGGCACCAAGAAAGAAATCTCTAAACACGGAGTCGTTGACCTGGGCCTGGCGCGTCTTCCGCGGTTCGATAAAGACATGACCGATAGGAATCGCACTTCACCGTTTGCCTTCACCGGTGCTAAATTTGAATTTCGCGCTGTCGGATCCTCTCAGAATATTTCAACCTCCATTACCGTTATTAACACCATCGTAGCGGAAAGCCTTGATTATGTAGCGCAAAAAATTCGCAAGAGCTCCGCCGGCAAGAAGAATTTCAATGTAGCGGTTATGCAGGTTATTGCAGAACTTGCCAAGGAGACCGAAAAGATTCGTTTTGAGGGCAATAACTATGCTCCGGAGTGGGTTACGGAAGCAAAAAAGCGCGGACTTCCCAATGTGGCGTCAACCTGTGAAGCGCTCAAGGCGCTTATCAAGAAAGAAAATATTGCGCTCTTTGAGAAATGCAAGATTTTCACCGAAGAGGAGGTCGTCGCGCGTTACCACATCTGGTTGCATACCTATGCGTTGGTCATTGAGATTGAGGCGAGCACGCTCAACGAAATGGTTAATGCCAGTGTCGTGCCTTCGAGTCTTGAGTACGCAAAGTTGCTCGAAGACAATCTTACCGCTCTTATCCAGCTGACAAAAAGCGCTAAGCTTAAGATAGAAAAGGGCGCGCTTGATGATCAGCGTGAACATTTATGCGAGGTAGTTTCTAAAATCTACTATGTCAGGCGTAATACAAAAGCTCTCATTGCAATGCTTAAGAAAGCCGCAGCATTTGGTGGGGAGGCTAAAGGTAAGCTTTATTTCAGCGAGCTTAAGCCGCTTATGGAGCATATCAGAAGACACGTTGATGATTTAGAGTGCGTAATTTCTGATGAACACTGGGATTTGCCTAAGTATCGCGAAATGCTCTTTATACAGTAAATACGAGAGACTGCTCCTGGTGCGTCAAGCCATCTTGCATGGGAACCTATGGCACCGGTATTGCTGCAAAGGGTTGACGTGCCAATTCTTTAGACGCCCCTACGGACTCCATGGTTTACCATTGGTGATCGATAGCCATGATTCTTTTTTTAAAGCATGCCCTTACGGAAGGACCGGGGTTGTTGGGCGATTTTTTCGCTCAAACATCGTGGTGCCGGCATACGGTCGAACTTTGGGATAAGCAGCCGTTGCCGGAACTTTCTGAGTGTGAAGCTATTGTAACTCTCGGCGGCCCCATGAATGTTTACGAAACGAAGAAACTTTCGTTTCTTGCGGCTGAGGAGGTTTTTTTGCGTGATGCGGTTACTCAAAGAATTCCGGTTCTGGGAATTTGTCTGGGAGCGCAGCTTTTAGCAAAAATAAGCGGCGCCAACGTGATGCGTGCGCCAGAGCAGGAAATTGGCTGGTATAACGTGAGCCGGACCGAGCAGGGAAGAGCTGACGCGCTTCTTGAGGGTTTACCGGATTCTTTTGAGGTATTCCAGTGGCACGCGGATACTTTTACCATACCGCCGGATGCTTCTTTGATTGTGACCGCGGATGTATGTAAGCATCAGGCTTTCCGTGTCGGACATACTGCCTGGGGTTTGCAATTTCATCCGGAAATGACTCAGCCGATGCTTGCCGAGTGGCTCACCAGGTGTCCTGACGGTTATGACGCGCAATTGATTATGAGTGATTATCTAAGAAAAAAAGATTCTTATCAGCGGTGCGCACAGGTGTTATTTTCTAATTTTGCGCGTAGCATCATGCATCGTACCGCGGTTAATAATTAGTTTTTTATCCCACGTTGCTCAATCCATAGGCATTTATGATTACATTGTTAGTCATTGAAGACGAGCGTCGAGTATATGAC
Source organism: Candidatus Omnitrophota bacterium (assembly GCA_043823745.1). Classification (GTDB taxonomy): domain Bacteria; phylum Omnitrophota; class Gorgyraeia; order Duberdicusellales; family 4484-171; genus JAQTOI01. Next base: position 53,665 of record JBDRAN010000016.1, read on the forward strand.
CTGCTTTCATCCACGTTGAAGGAGCAGGGATATTCTTTTATTGACCAGCCGCACAGTGGCGGCGTTATTAAGCTGATTAAAAAACCCAAATGCGCCGAAAGACGCTTATTGGCGAGCGCATGATGGAATTTAAGAATATTGCATTGCAGCAGAGGGGCGCTGAATTATACCGGGCTACGATCGAAGATATCGAGAAAACACTGATTGAATCGGCGCTTGAACATACCGAGGGGAATCAACGTAAAGTAGCGCGCACCGTGGGGATAAACCGTAATACGTTGTGTACGAAAGTAAAAAAATTTGCTATTCAGTCAGAGCAGTGGAGAACGTAATAGTTTGTTAATGAACCGCAAGCTTCAGGTTTCAAGACGCAGGCTACGAGATACAGAACGGATGCAAAAACTTTTTAAGCTTTTATCCTGCAGCCTGCAGCAGTAATTTAATAAAACTATGGGCTACAACCATTTCCCCAAACCACAAGGCCTATATAACCCTGAATACGAGCATGATTCGTGTGGGGTAGGTTTTTTGTGTAATATTAAAGGCAAAAAAACTAACTATGTGGTGCGGCAGGCGCTTGAGGTATTACGTCGTCTTTCGCATCGCGGCGCGACCGGAGCTGATCCTAAAACCGGAGACGGCGCCGGCGTGCTCATGCAAATGCCGCATGAGTTTTTTAAGAACGTATGCGAAGGCGCCCGTATTGATTTGCCGGACTTTGGATTGTACGGAACCGGCCTTATCTTTTTACCCACCGAATCGGGCGAGCGGGAATTGTGCAAGAAAATTTTTGCACGGATTGTTAAAGAGGAAGCTCAAGAGTTACTCGGTTGGCGCAGCGTGCCGGTTGATAATACTACCATCGGCAAAACAGCGCGTTCAATCGGGCCGGCTATCGAGCAAGTTTTTATCGCCAGAAACAAGGTGATCCGTGATCAGCTTTCCTTTGAGCGCGTTCTCTATGTTATCCGAAAGAGAATAGAAAATGAGGTTCTTGCATTACGAATGTCCCAGCAATCATTTTTTTACATCACTAATCTTTCAAGCCGCACATTCGTATATAAAGGCCTTCTTATGCCTGATCAGCTTGAGGGTTTTTTCCTTGATTTAAAAGATCCTGCCATAGTCAGCGCTTTGTGTTTGGTGCATTCTCGGTATAGCACCAATACTTTTCCTACCTGGAATTTGGCTCAGCCGTTTCGTTTTCTGGCGCATAACGGTGAAATCAACACGCTGCGCGGCAATATCAATTGGATGCGTGCACGAGAAAGCTTGCTTGCAAGTTCATTGTTCGGCTCCCGTCTTAAAAAGTTGCAGCCTTTCATCGTTCCTGGCGGCAGCGATTCTGCAGCCATCGATAATATTTTTGAGCTTTTAACCCTTTCCGGTAAAGATCTTGCTGGAGCAATGATGATGCTTATCCCGGCAGCTTGGGAGCAAAACGATCTTCTTAACAAAAAGGTTCGCGATTTCTACCGGTATCATGCCTGCTCTATGGAACCCTGGGACGGTCCTGCGGCGATCGCGTTTACCGACGGCACGCGGGTGGGCGCGGTACTTGACAGAAACGGTTTACGTCCCGCACGATATATTATTACGAAAGATGATTTTGTGGTGATGGCGTCAGAGATGGGAGTGCTTGATATTAAACCGGAGGATATCCTTGTTTCCGGAAGGCTCCAGCCCGGTAAGATGTTTTTTATTGATACCGAAGACGGCCGTATCATTGAGGATCAAGAAATAAAAAAACGAGTAGCTGCGCGGAATCCTTACGGAGCGTGGCTTACGGATAACGTTGTTGCACTGGCAACGTTGCCGCCCGCTCCATCCACACTAAAAGTTAAAAACGCGAAAGCCATGCTTGCGGCTTTTGGATATACGCGGGAGGATTTAAAAATTATCATCAAGCCCATGGCAGAAGAAGGTAAAGAACCGATCGGTTCAATGGGCAACGATATTCCGCACGCAGTATTGTCAAAGAATCCGCAGCTTTTGTATACCTATTTTAAGCAGTTATTTGCGCAGGTGACTAACCCCGCGATTGATCCGATCAGGGAAGAGTTGGTTATGAGCCTTGAAAGCTATATCGGTGCACAAAAGAATCTTTTGGATGAAACGCCCGAGCATTGCCGGAAATTTTATGTGCGCAACCCTATCTTAAGCAACGCGGATGTTGCTAAAATAAAACGTATTCGGACTGGGGGATTTAAGACAAAAACAGTTTCCATTTGTTTTGCGGCCAAGCGCTCCGGTGATCTACACCGGGCACTCGTGGGTATCTGTCGTCAGGCTACATCGGCGATAAAGGAAGGGTTTACGTTTCTGGTGCTCAGCGACCGCGGTGTTGACGAAAAACATGCGGCGATTCCGACTCTGCTTGCGCTCTCGGCGCTTCATCAGCACTTAGTACGTAAATCATTGCGTAGTCGCATAGGTATTATTATTGAAAGCGCGGAGCCGCGCGAGGTTCACCATTTCGCGCTTTTATTTGGATACGGCGCCGGCTGCATTAATCCGTATGGCGCCTACGAAGCAATTAAACTCATGATCACCCAAGGCGATATTTCTGCGGATGGCCGGGAGGCAGAAGAAAACTATGTCGAGGCCGTTAAGACCGGGATCATGAAGATTTTATCTAAAATGGGTATTTCGACCCTGCAAAGTTACCGCGGCGCGCAGATATTCGAGGCATTAGGAATCCATCAGGATGTTATCGATGAATGTTTTACCGGTACCGCCTCGCGTATCGGAGGTGTTGATTTTGACATAATTGAGCGTGAAGCGTTGTTGCGCCATGCCCGGGGGTATGGCATCAAGAATGATGACGAATTCGTAAGTGGCGGACTTTATCAATGGCGCCGTGACGGGGAGTTTCATCTCTGGAATCCGGAAAGTATCGCATGCCTACAGGATGCTACGCGGCTCAATAGTTTTGCAAAGTACCAGGAGTTTAGCCGGCTCATTAACGATCAATCAAAAAATCCCACCACCATACGCAGCCTTTTTAATTTTAAGAAACAAACTCCTGTTTCGATCGAGGGTGTAGAACCTTTCGAAGATATTTTTAAGCGTTTTGCCACCGGCGCCATGAGCTTCGGTTCAATATCGAAAGCTGCACATGAAACTCTGGCGATCGCGATGAATCAGTTAGGCGGAAAATCGAATACCGGTGAAGGTGGGGAAGACCCGGCGCGGTTTGTTCCGCTTGCCAGCGGTGATTCGGCGCGCAGCGCGATAAAACAGGTTGCCTCGGGCCGTTTCGGGGTTACCACGAATTATCTGGTGAATGCCGACGAGCTGCAGATAAAAATAGCTCAAGGTGCAAAGCCCGGCGAGGGCGGGCAACTTCCGGGGCATAAGGTCAGCGCGATTATTGCGCGTACTCGCTATACGACCCCGGGTGTAACGCTCATATCACCGCCGCCGCATCATGATATTTATTCCATTGAGGATTTGGCGCAATTGATTTTTGATTTAAAGAATGTGAATCCTTCGGCGCGCATCAGCGTGAAGCTTGTTTCCGAGGTCGGCGTGGGCACGGTTGCTGCCGGTGTTGCCAAGGGGCATGCTGATATGATCCTTGTTTCGGGTGGTGACGGAGGAACAGGCGCCTCGCCATTAAGTTCTATAAAACACGCGGGACTTCCTTGGGAATTGGGAATTTCCGAGACCCATCAAACACTTGTTTTGAACGGACTTCGTTCGCGCGTGCGTCTTCAAACTGACGGACAGATGCGTACCGGAAGGGACGTAGCGATTGCTGCGATGCTGGGGGCGGAAGAGTTTGGATTTTGTACGGCGGCGCTCGTTATTTCCGGGTGCGTGATGCTGCGGCATTGTCACCTGAACAATTGTTCGGTTGGTGTTGCCACGCAGGATGAGTTGCTTGAGCATCGTTTTCGGGGGAAACCGGAATATCTGGTCAATTATTTTAATTTTGTTGCCCGGGAGCTGCGTGAAATCATGGCAAGTCTTGGCGTGCGCAGCCTTAATGAATTAGTCGGAAGAACCGATTTGCTTTCGGTTAACGAGGCGATTCTCCCGTGGAAGGCTACGGGGATCGATCTTTCAAAACTGCTCTATCAGCCGCAGTCAAAACGTAATGCAAGCGTTTATTGCACGAGCCTGCAGGAACATGATGTCGATAAGGTACTTGACCGAAAGCTCATTGAGCAGGCGCGTCAGGTATTTGAGAACCGGCTTCCCGTTAAGCATGAGTTTGTGATTCATAATACCGATAGAGCGACCGGCGCGATGTTAAGCGGCGCGATGGTTAAGCGTTTCGGTGAGGGCGGTCTTGGCGAGGATACCATTCATTATGTTTTTAGAGGTGTTGCCGGACAAAGTTTCGGCGCGTTTCTGTCAAAAGGAATCACATTTGAGCTTGAAGGTATGGCAAATGATTATGTCGGAAAAGGTATTTCAGGCGGAAAAATTATTATATACCCGGATACGCGTAGCACCTTTACGTCTCATAAAAATATTATCATAGGAAATACGACGTTTTATGGGGCGATTTGCGGCGAGGCTTACATTCGAGGGGTTGCCGGAGAGCGATTTTGTATCCGTAATTCCGGGCTTCTCGCGGTTGTTGAGGGCGTGGGGGATCATGGATGCGAATACATGACGGGTGGCGTCGTAGTGATCATGGGTGCTGTCGGAAGAAATTTTGCTGCAGGAATGAGTGGTGGAATCGCGTACGTATATGACGTGAACCGTGATTTTAAGAAGAAATGTAATTTTGAAATGGTGGAGTTAGAGCGTTTGACTTCCGATGATGCAGTCCATATTCGTAATTTATTGCACAATCACTATACGTATACCAAGAGTGATGTTTCAAAGAGTGTCTTTGACAATTTTACGAAGGAGCTTAAGCATTTTATCAAAGTAATGCCGATTGAATATAAACGGGTTTTGGCAGTGCAAAAGAGTGAGCAGAAAGCAGGGCTGGCGGATGAGTCAGATGGATAACTGGTAGCTACCAGCTCTCAGCTCTCAGCTTTCAGCTATCAGCCAGGGAAATACAAAAAGCTGAAGACTGATAGCTGACGACTGTCCCGTTTCCTATAATATTATAATAAGGTGCGGGACGCCCCGAACCTTGATAAGCAAATAAAGAAAACGGGTGCTGTCCCGTTTCCTATAATAGTTTATTAAGGTGCGGGACGCCCCGAATCCGTGTAATTATTACAGGTAACGGGATTGAAAGCTTATTAAAAAATTATGAGTGATGTAAAAGGATTCCTCAAAGTTAAACGGAAAACGGCAGAATGTCGGCCTGTCGCCGTGCGTATTAAAGATTATCGTGAGGTGATGAATTTGCATTCGCGCACGGTAACGGTTGAGCAGGCATCGCGCTGCATGGATTGCGGAACCCCGTTTTGTCATTGGGCGTGTCCGATCGGCAATTATATTCCGGAGTGGAACGATCTTGCATTCCGCAGGCAATGGGAGAAAGCGTTTCGTTTTCTTGATTCTACCAATAATTTTCCCGAAATTACCGGAAGGCTGTGCCCGGCGCTCTGTGAGTACAGTTGTGTGCTGGGGATCAACGATGACGCAGTTACGATCAGAGAGAATGAGCTTGCGATTATTGAACATGCTTTTAAAAAAGGCTTTATTAAAGCGCGGCCGCCCGCAAAGCGGACCGGGAAAAAAATTGCCGTAATCGGTTCGGGGCCCGCGGGACTGGCGGCAGCGGCACAGCTTAATCGTGCGGGGCATCATGTGGTTGTTTTTGAACGCGATGACAAGGCAGGAGGAATTCTTCGTTACGGCATTCCTGATTTTAAGCTTGAGAAGCGTATTATCGATCGAAGGCTGAAGATTCTTCGTGATGAGGGGATTGAGTTTTGCTGTAGCATCGATGTAGGTGTCGATTATACCGCCGCCAGGCTTAGAAAAGAATTTGACGTAATATGTTTATGCGGCGGATCGCGCGTTCCGCGCGATCTTGCTATTGGGGGACGCGAGTTACGCGGTATTTACTTTGCGATGGATTATCTTGTGCAATCCAATCGCCGCGTTGCAGGTACATTGATTCCCGCAGCTTCTTGTATTGGTGCGAAAAATAAGCGCGTGATAGTCATCGGAGGAGGAGATACGGGCGCTGATTGCGTAGGTACCGCACATCGTCAAGGAGCACGGAGTGTATCTCAGATTGAAGTCATGCCAAAGCCGGAGTCATGCCGCAGCATAGAGTATCCGTGGCCAAAGTACCCCTTGTTGCTTAAGACATCGACAAGTCACCAGGAAGGCGGCCAGCGTCAGTGGTCAATCTTAACAAAGGAGTTTTCCGGTTCGCACGGTGATGTAAAAAAAATAGTATGCAGCCGCGTTGAGTTTACGCAACAGGCAGGCAATGCGTGTCCGGTTGCAAAAGAAATTGTTGGTTCCGAATTTGAAATCGACGCGGACATGGTCGTACTCGCGGTCGGTTTTCTCCACCCCGAGCATAGCCCTTTATTATCCAGCCTTGGTGTTTGTTATGATGGTCGCGGGAATGTTAAAACCGATGAACATTGTATGACGAGTGCCAAGGGGGTATTTAGTGCCGGTGATATGCGTCGTGGCCAATCCCTTATCGTTTGGGCTATTGCCGAAGGTCGTACCGCCGCGCATGCAATTGATACCTGGCTTATGGGCAGAAGTAACCTTCCGGTGATCTAGTAGCCTTAAAGCGCATAAATACGTTATTCCTTCCGGCGGGCCTACACCCCGAAATATTGACGCCCCACAGAAAAATGGTAAGATACCCCCATATGTATATAGATATATAAGGAGGTGTTTATGGCGCAAGAGGGAATCCAGAAAAAGATGATCGAGTTGCTCGCCCAGAACGAAGAAATTATTTCAGAATTATACCTGCATTGCGCGCGCAAGAACATTGCGCAGTATAGTTTCTGGAGTACGCTCGCGCAAGAAGAGCTTTTACACGCCAGTTGGCTCCGTAAATTGGGTGCCGATATTGAAAGCGGTAAGGTTCGCCTTGACGAGAATCGTTTCAGAGCCGACACGATTGAAGAATCAATACGGAGTATTGAGGGTCACCTTGCGCAGTTTCGTCAGAAACCGCCTTCGTTGAAAGAAGCGATTGCGGTAGCAGAAACCATTGAATCAACGCTTGCTGAAAGTGAATTTTTTAAGGTATTCGCTACTGATGATCCCCTGTTACAGGGATTATTACGTGCGCTTGCGCAGGCATGCGTTGAGCATCGCAACCGACTCCTCGAGATGGCGCGTAAGGAAGGCGTTTCGTAATACCGAGAGCGCGATTGCCGGTCGCGATGAGAACAACTCCTGGGCAAGGAGAAGATGCAGTTTAGATTTCGCAAAGAAGATTTATTGATAATTACGTTATTGTCGATATTACTGGTTCTTGAGCTTTTCATTGTTCTCTCGATCGCTATTTTTCAGAAGCTTACCTTCCTGATCGCTCTTTTTATCGGCACCATAAAAGTTCTTTCCGCTGCGTTTCTTATTCTTAATATTTTCTTTTTAATTGCGACACTCCTCTTAAAGGAAAAGAAACTGGTCAATGCGTCCTGGCGCGCGTATCTGAAAGAGTCGATGCGGTTTTCTTTGAGTGCTTCCATCATTGCGATGTTCGCGCTTAGTGCATCAGCGTTTTTGGGAATGGTGCTTTTCGCGGGGATAAGCAGGTTGTACCATCTTTCTGCACTTGATAATTTTATAGAATCGTTGCGTTTCTGGGTTGCGCGCAATATATATTGATAATGCGTATTTTGGTTGCAAGCATTGCCGTCGGTATCGTATGTGCGACTATTGCGGCTAATCATACCCTTCCATGCCTTTCTCAAGACCTCCTTCGCGTTATTATCAATCAATTGCTCTGTAGTATTGTCGGTTTTTCGTTTGGAACGTATAGTACCCTTTCCGTGTTTTGTTTGTTTTCGCGGCGCGCCTATGATTTTTCACCCCTGGTGGTTGCGGCAGGCCTCATCGGGGGAGCCATCGCGGGTTTATTATTTTTTTATTTTGTTCTAGCAGCGGTAAGTTTATTGATGTTGCGTTCGTTGCTTTTTATGCCTTCGTGGGTTTCCAGTCTTGTTCTCAACCTGACTCGTTTGGGGAGTATCATCGGGTGCGCGCTTTATGCGGGTAGCCATGCGCTGAGAGTGAAAAAACCATTGCCCAAAAATTTTTTTCTTCGTTTCGTCAGTTTCGCTATCGGGTCTCTTATTTTGTTTCTTCCCCTCATTTTTCTTTGGACTACCTGCTAAAAACCATTGCCCTGCTTATTTTTATCTTGTAATAGCTCTTTGCTTGTGATAATATTTTTCAGTTATGCAAACATTACTCTACTGTACTGCAAAGGCGGGATCGAAGGTTTCCATGCCTTTTCCTGTTTCTGTCGCGTCCAAGAAAAAGGCTATCGTGGCAAGCGATAGTGCGCTGGTCATCCTCAGCGAAGAATTCTTAAAGCGCAATAAAGGTTTGCGTGCAGCCCAATACCCCGGTAAGGTATTCCTTATTCATTGTGCCGCGGAAGGCAAAGGGAACTTAGCACTTCTTAAGATGCACGGATGTTTTGATTATTTTACCGATCATGATTCTGCAAAAATAATTCTTTTTAAGATTCAGCGTGCGCTTAACACCGTTGATTTTAAAGTTCGTATCGGGAACTTGGAGCGCGAGCTTTCCAGCCGTCATCGTAAAATAGAAAAAATCGTCTTAACGGACCCTCTTACCGGATGCTATAACTGGAGATATTTTCTTAGGCGCGCGCAACAGGAGCTAAGCCGTGCCCGCAGGCATTTAAGCAAGCTTTCCTTTGTCGTTATCGATATCGATCATTTCCGTCAGATTAACGAGATGTATACCGTTAAATTCGCCGATCACGTCATCAAGGAGATGGCGGGGATTTTGCAGGATAACCTTCGTCAGGAAGATATCCTTGCCCGCTGGCGGGAGGATGAGTTTTTTATTATTTTGCCTTATCAGGGCCGCACGGAGGCGTATCGTGTAGGGACGCGAATCAGGAATAAGATTTCCGCATATCGGTTTCAGCACAAGAATATAACAGTACGCCTTAAAGTGAGCGTATGCATGGTTTCGTTCCCCGAGGATAGAATTTTTAGCGTTAAAGATGTCATCAATACTCTTGAGCGTTGCCTGATTGAAGTAAAACGCAGAGGGGGTGACAGCGCGATGCTTTATTCTCAGCCGCAGCCGGTTTTGATCGAGAAAGGAGAGAAGAAAGAAACTGTCGGAGAACTTAAGAGTAAGATAGAGCGGCTCAATAGTCTTTTGAGCCGTGATATTTTGGAAATGATTTTTGGCTTCGCGCGCGCTATCGAAGCTAAAGATTCATACACGGGAAGGCATGTCGAAACAACATCCCTCTTGGCGGAGAAAATAGCCAAAGAGTTGCAATTGCCAAGCCAGGAAGCGGAAAATGTCAAGCGCGCCGCGGTTTTGCATGACTTAGGGAAAGTTGGCATTGAGGAGAGCATTCTTTCTAAAAAAGGTCCGTTGACCTTTAAGGAAAAAGAGGTTATAAAGTCCCACCCGTGGATTGCGGCGGAGATTTTGCGGGAGATACACGGTCTTCGCGGCGCTATTCCCGCAATTTTGTATCATCACGAGCGCTATGATGGAAAGGGTTATCCGATTGGTCTTAAGGGCGAAGAGATCCCTTTAAGTGCGCGTATCGTGGCGATATCCGACGTATATCAAGCGCTCGTTAGTGATCGGCCGTATCGGAAGGCTTTCACCAAGCGGCAAGCTTTAAGTATTATTAAGAATGAGTCAGGGAAGCAATTTGATCCCAAGATCGTTAAGATATTTCTAAAGGTAATTAAGAAAATCGATTAGCCTGCCACCGTCGCGCACTCCACCGTATGATTCAATACATTAAAGATTCGCAGAAAATTACCAAAGACCAATTGTATATGCAGGCTGCGCTAGCGGAAGCCGAAGCTGCAGCTTCTGAGGATGAGGTTCCGGTAGGAGCGGTTATCGTGCACCGAGAGGGGATTATTGCTCGCGCGCACAATCAAATAGAACGTCTTTGTGACCCCACCGCGCATGCAGAGATACTGGCAGTAACCCAGGCGGCGGCTTTCTTGAAAAAAAAATGGCTCGTTGATTGTGCCTTGTATGTTACGATTGAGCCTTGTTTAATGTGCGCGGGCGCGCTTGTCCTTGCGCGCTTAGGAAAGCTTGTGTTTGGGGCATCCGATTCTAAAACCGGCGCCTTCGGCTCAAAAGCTGATATCAATACGCTTGGCCTCAATCACCGTATTCGCGTACGCAAGGGCGTATTCGGCGAAGAATGCGGCCAGCTTATAAACGGCTTTTTCTTGGCCAAGCGTAAGTTAAAAAAAGTCTAGGAAGAATCTTTGCCTTTTTGAAGCGTTTTTTGATATAATCGGAAAATAATCAAGATAGCAATAATCTTTTGTGCTATGTGGCTCTCATCGCCGCGTCTATATACTCAAAGAATTCCTTCGGCATTCTTTGAGAACGCGTCGATATCAGTGAATCTAAGTTTTTTGTACGCTTGCGAACGCAAACTTCAAAAAACTAAGAGTCACTAAATTTTCTGAGAATGTGTTGAGATAACCAACCCTAAGACTTTTGTTCGCTGAGGCTCCAAAAGCCTAAGGGTTGGTAATCAGTTGTTCTTTCAAGAATTAGTTTATCCCTCAACACATCTGAATACTCATAAAATTTATACTAAATTTTATGAGAATGTGTTGAGATAACCAACTCTAAGATTTTTGTTCGCTAAAGCTCCAAAAACCTAAGAGTTGGTAAGGAGGAGTGGCAGAGTGGTCGAATGCGGCGGTCTTGAAAACCGTTAGACCCGCAAGGGTCTCGTGGGTTCAAATCCTACCTCCTCCGCCATTGCAACCAATTCGAACCTTTGCGCTCATCATCTAGCAGCGCGAGGGTTCGAATTTTGCTATGTGCGACACAATAAGGCTTAAAATTCTTCTCATCCCCGCTAAAAAGCTGATAAAAGTCGTTTTCTTTGGTTAAGATCGGCTCTAGACTTATGGGCCCCAGTAGCTCCTTAAGTGCCAGGGAAGAGGAGACGGTGTTCTTATTTAAGGTTTCTCGTAAGTTTTCCAGTCTGTGCTTGATCCATTCCTTAGGCGGCACTTTAAAGCTATTCTCCTTTTGAAACTCCAAAGATCCAACTTCCTGCTTTAGTTCATCGCTATTCTTTTCTGCCTCGGTTAAAGCCTCGGATACAGCCTTTGAAACATTACCTAACTTGATAAAGTTAAGGTAGTTTTGTATTTCTTGTTGGATCTTCTCATATTGAGCATTTTTTTTCTTGACCAGTTCGGGCACTTCGTTAAATCCTTCGGCTGCGATCTTTTCGACGTTCTTGTAGACATATTCGAGGTTTTCGGTAGTCAATAAATTCTCTTTGAGCTCTTTGATAATGATCTCTTCGATTCTTTTGCGGGGAATAAGGAGCGTGTTATTGCAGGTTTTTCTTCCGGCATTATAACAGCCATAGTAGCCGGTGCCTTTACCGCTCATAAGAACAATAGCTCCACCGCAGGTGTTACATCTCATCAAACCGGAAAGTAAGTGATTGGGACTAGTGTGTACATAGCTCTTTTGCGGATAGAAGGCCTTCTTCTTTTTACTTACCGGCCAGGTTCCTTGTAGATCCTGCTGCCTTTTTTTAACTTTCTCCCAAGTTTCTTTATCGATGATAATTAAGTCTTCTCTAAAGATAGGAACGCGTTCCTTTTCAGGGCGGGGAATGGCCTTTTTCTTGCCTGTCATAGGGTCTCGAACATTTTTTGTTTTTCTCCAGTTCCACTTGCCGAGATACTTTTCATTCTTCAGTATTCTCGAAAGAGTAGATACGTTCCAGCCACCGCGCATATTTTTCTTAGTGGGCGTCTTGTCTTCATTGAGATGCGTTGCTATTTTGTGAATGCTGCTGTTATCGGCAAATTCTTTAAATATTCTTTTCACTATTTCAGCTTCTTCGGGGTTTATCTTATGGACCATGCCATCGTATTTTGCCTGTCCTTTTTTATTAAGTCTAAGTTCTCCAACAGGTTTTGTGCAATAACCATAGACATTTTCTCCAGCGCTAAACCCGCGCAGTTTCTGTCCTTCAAGGCCACGGGAGGTCTTTTTTCTTAGGTCATCTAAGTATAGTTCGTTAATAAGCCCGCGCATTTGTATCCCAAGTTTAGAATTCTCATCGTCAGAAATTATGCCATCAGAGACGGAGATAAGCTTTACCTGGTAGTAGTTGAATTTAAGTACCAGGGTAAGCATCTGGTGGTTGCTTCTTGAAAGCCGGGAGAGGTCGTCCACTAGTACCGCTTCAAATTCTTTATTTTCAGCTGCCTTGTCTAAAGCTTGAAGGCCGGGGCGGTTAACGAGGGATCCGGACAAGGCTTCGTCAATAAAGATATGTCCATTGCTGACGGTGATTTCGTGTTCGTTACAGTAGTTTCGGCATACCCTTACTTGGTCATCGATACTTTTTTCGCTTTGATTCTCAGAAGAGTACCTGGCGTATATGGCAGCTTTCATTTCTTGTCTCCTAGTCCGGAAGATGCACACTCGAGCAGTTCCGATAAGTGCGGGGTGTTGTTGAGAAATACATCGGGATTTTGTTTAGCTATCGCGATGTATTCTAGAGCTACGATAGACGAAATTACATCAAGCAGGCGTTGGATAGCGGGGGAGCTTTTCCGATTGAAGCTAAGCCCTTCTTTTTGGGTGATTTTTTCTGTGTTGTCCGTCAAAGTCGCATTATCCATAAAAACATTGATTTTTCCACGGAACGGGTATATATTACCCTTCACAAGGTATAAAAATCTAATATTCCAATAATGACTAAATTATACCTTTTGAGGTATATTTGTCAAGTCTTATTTTAGGAGGGTAAATGGACGCCAAAAAGCTAGGTAAGAAGATTAAGATTGCTAGGGTTGAACTTGACATGAACCAGACCGAGCTGGCAGTAAAGATTAAAGCGAAGCAGAAGAGCATTTCGAGGTATGAGAACGGGATTTCCATGCCATCGATTGAGACGCTGGTGAAGATAGCG
>JBDRAN010000017.1:0-3612 GCA_043823745.1 Candidatus Omnitrophota bacterium
TTGCAATGGTTATACAAAAACGCAAACGCACCAAAAGGTTAAGGTGCATTTTTCCGGATACCTCGTAAACACTCTTGAATTTCTTGCGAAATTCAAGGAACGACCCTCCGGGCAAATAATGCTAACGCATTATTTGGGTAAGCGCAGACACTCGAACTATTGCAATGGTGGGCAAAAGAGTATTCTTCGTGAGCGATGATTCATGTGGTCAGATTACGAAAGCTTGAAAACTGCTCTTTGGCGAGATTGAAATAACCCATTTTAAGGCGCGGGAATAAACGACCGACATACGTTACCAAGGCGCTCACACCACGCGGACGAGCCAGGTATTGTTTCGGGACCTTTGACCGATAGTAATCAGGGTCGATATTTAAGTTACGCCACTGGATCATATCAATGCCGTGATTTCTAATAAACGAACACAATCCCCTGACCTCGCGTGCGGAGTCTGTCAGGCCCGGGAAAACAAAAAGATTTATTGAAACAAATTTATTATATTTCTTGGCGATGGCAATCGAACGCAGGACATCCCCAAACGCATAACCGCGAGGCTTACAATAACGCTGATACAACGCTTGAGTCGGGCTGTTGAGGCTGACCCGGAACGAATCAATACCCGCCTCACAGAGTAGCCTAACGTTTGCCGGAAGACTGGCATTGGTATTCATATTGATAGTACCGCGGCTGGTTTTTTTCCGTATCGAACGTATCGCTGCTGCGATCGTATCTGCTTCAAGGAGCGGTTCTCCCTCGCAGCCCTGGCCGAAACTTACAATTGCCTCCCGCGCGCCTGACAAATGCGGGAGGGCAACCTCTTCTATTTCGCGGACCGAAGGCTTAAACCCGATCCGTTCGTGCGACGTAACACAATCGGATTCTTGATGCGACAGACATCCAATACAGCGAGCGTTACAGGCGCGCGCCGTCGGCAGAGGCGCTTCCCAGCGTCCTAAAAATAAGTTCTTTGCTGCAAGACAATTATAATGGAGCGCGCAGTGCGCCAGATGCCGGTAGAGCCGGTTGGCCGGATACTGCTTCACGATACGGTGCACTTTTTTTTCAATACACGCATTATCGTAGAAACGGGGGCTCTGGCGGATTCTACGATCAATGCGTTGCGCCGCAACATAAAATTCTCCCCGCCAAAAACCACACGCCGCGTATGCCCACAAAGGCAGGCGAGCGGGCTTAACAACCTGATAGGCCGGATGATACAATCGCAGGTATGCCGGGATTAAAAAAGCTCCTACGGCGAACGTGCGGCGGCCGCGATAGGACTCAAGTACCTGGAAACTTTTTGTAACGGGATCAAACCCGATCGGCAGGCGGCCGGGAAGATAAAAACGCGTGCTCCCCTCAGGAAGACGGATCAACGCCGACGGCGATGGCAGGCACACGGCGGCGGATGAGGCAACCATGCGCAGCCGGGGGTGCGAATAAATTTTTCCGTCGCAATCAGCAAAGACTAAAAAAGGAAGTTTCATAGAAACGATTACTGCACAAACGCTTTTACGCGCAACGTAATACGTTTGCTATGTTTATCAAGGAGAAAAATCTCCTGGCTCATCGGTCCCTGATAGGAGGCGGGATCAAGCTCTACCAGGATGCTTGAAGAATGCTTGCCGGCGGAGGCGGTTTTGACAACACTGGCTTTGACACAATCACAGAGCGTGACAACACTCTTGACCTCTTCATCAAATACAAACGTATAGGATACCGGCGCGGTCGATGGGATAATGCCGAAATCATGCTCGAGCACGCGTTGCACGTCGGCACACCAACAGGGTACTGCACACGCCAGCCCGATGAGAAAAACGATGAGTATCCGCATAGTCTAGAAACGTAATGAAACAAAAATCCGCTGTATAAAGGAAGCGTAGAATTTGAGGGCGAATAAAACGTCGTCCCCGATAACCAATAGTCCCAGGCCAAGGAAAAGAGCCGCCATAATTATTTTTATTGCGCCGAGATTTTTTTTGAGAAAGTCGCTGAATTTTTGCGAACTCATCCCTGCAAGCGACAGGAGGAAAACGAGTACCAGGGGAAGAATAAACATGAGGTTATACAGCAGTAAATACCCGAGGGCCTTGGTTTTTACGGGAGCGTTCTGCAAAATAAAGACAATGGTCGGTATATATACCTGGCTCGTGCAGGCAGCCTCAAGAAGCGAGACAAGAAACCCCACTACCAACGAAGACATTGCCAAGCCAAACAGGCTGCGCTCTTTCCGGCGTAATTGCCCCCCAATAACGTTGTGGATTTTTTTCTTCAAGGTACCGGGCAACTGGAGAATTAAATCCTGGCTCTCTCCGGTTGCGGTGATGATAAAGCGATCTCGCAGGGAGAGACCGGCCAGCACAAAACAAAAGACAGCGACAAACCAATAAAAGATCTTAAGAACGGCATAGAAACCGGAAATCGTGTATAGAAACTGGAATACCCCTAAGCCAAGTAAAAGATAGGTGACAAAAACCGCCAGACAATAAAATATACCCACACACACAATGTCCCGTTTCCGGTACCCGTAGACTGATAGAAATGAGACGAAAAATACAATCACCGCGAACGCGCACGGGTTGATCCCATCGATGAGTCCTCCGCTGATAACGGTCGCCAGAGAAAACGTACTGAAAACATCAACTAAATTTGCTGCCTCAATGTGCAACGGTGCAGTTTTATGCTCCAGCGCCTCATCGATGGCGGCGTCGAGCTTTTCTCGTAATTCGATAGCACCAACCAAAAAAGTATTGCCGACGAGCACCGAAGGGATAAGTGCTCCCTGGCGCTTAAACTGTCCGGATACCGCGATAAGGAGCGCCTGGTTTTCTTTTTTTTCAAGTGTATTGAGCTCGCGCCAGACGACTTCGTTCTTATATTTTTCCTTAAAACCGGGAAGGGTTTCTTTCTTAAACTCAACGCAATGTTTACACTGCGGTGAATAAAAAAGGGTTACCTCAAGCGTATCCGCGGCTAAGAGAGAATATACGGGGCACAAAAGAAGGGCAAACACAATAAGCCGTTTCATATAAAAGTAATTATCCCCAAATTTGCATTGGAGTCAATAATTATATCGCAACAGGATGTGTGCCGTATAGCTTGTCACAGGCAAACAGCATAAAAAGGTTTGGAAAAAATACCTACTGATAATTGTTGTCTCATTATCCCTCGCGCCTTTAATACCGGTTACATTTCTCTGAAATGTAACCGGAGCGCTTCGGCCGATAGGCTTCGGTGGTGTTTCATAAAAATTTCCTAACGAAATTTTTATGATATCGAGGCGCCCCGAAGGCCATGGTCCCGACATATTCTCAAAAAATATCGAAGAGATTTTTTGAGTATTGTGATATGTTGGGAGATTAATTCGGCTAAGCCTCATTAAAATCGGAGTAATCCGTCCTGTTTTTTGTCTCATTATCCCGCCTGCGCTCAATACAGAGGGAAATTTCCTTTGAAATTTCCCTCTGACTGCGGCGGGATTAATTCGGCTAAGCCTTTTTTGCTGATGCAAAAAAGGCAAGTCTCATTAAAAAAATGTGCTGAAAAATGAAAATTTTATTGTAGAATATACTATCGTGGCTGTATCCGCCCATGCGCCATAAGCTTAAAAAGGAG
>JBDRAN010000018.1:0-6820 GCA_043823745.1 Candidatus Omnitrophota bacterium
TCTTCCCCAATTTCTTTTACTTACTCGCTCGCATTCAGCCAATTGCTTTTCCTCGTCCCTGGTGACGCTCTTTGAGGTACTATGAAGGCGGTACGTAGAGAGTGTATGCTCTATATAAAAGAATTTATACACACCGCTCAGGCGGATCCAAAATTCGTAATCCAAAACGTAATACAAACTCTCATCTAAAAATCCTGTCCGCGCGCGCGCATCCCGAGAGAAGAAAACACTGGGCTGTAGAATCCAGATAGGCCCCGTAACGCGCTCTCTTTTCCACCATCGAATCAGATCGCGCCGGTTTGAAAAATGCCCTTTCCATACACTTATAACATTGCCGCATTCATCAACTGCATGACAATCACCAAAGACGACCTGCCTATCGTGATGAACACTAAAGTATTCAGCTATTGCCCGGAACACACCAGATAAATACGTGTCATCGGAATTAAGCCAGCCGATCGTTGTCCCCGTTGCCCTGCTAAACCCCTTATTGATCGCGTGCGCCTGACCGTTATCCGATTCGCTTATCCAGTAGCTTAGCCACGGGGCGTACTTCTTAATTATTGCAACGCTTTCATCAGAGCTGCCTCCGTCGATAATGATATATTCTAAATCAGGATACCCCTGAAGAAGCACCGAACGGATGGTCTCCTCGATGAATTTTCCCTGATTATAGCTGGGCGTGACGATGCTGATGCGCGGCCAGGGGGAGCCGTCGGGCATGGTTTCGGGAAGTTGCGGGCTCTTCGCGGTCCATGGCCAGCCGGTTTTTCCTTCAGGCGGCGGCGGTAATTCTTGTAGGGTCGGGGAACGCATGGTGATGTATGTAAATTAAAGGCTCTTGCGCGATTGAATTATGTTTCTAACAAAACGCAACTGCGCAATTTTATCATTAATACCCCGCGCATAATTGGCATGATGCATGCGGATAGATTCGGGGATCGACAACGCCATCCCCGGCTGCCACACGGTTCCCGTCAGCGCTCCTGCCCCATAGAATTCGGCAGGAAAATATCCCCAGGGTATTCGATACGTATTCACTCCCCATCGTGAAAGCATTATTCGTTTGCGCGCAGACCAATGTCTAAAGAAAGGCCCTGAGAGCAACAAATGGTTGAGAGAATCCTGATCATCGCTCCCGTTTGTGCCTATATAGTTGCGTATATCTTCCCACAGTCGTAGTGTTTTTTTATTGGCCCTGCACGCGAAAAAACCTGAACAGAGAACTCCTTGGGGATTATCGCGCTGGAACACTAAATCATTATGCTTCGACAAACGCAGCACGATTTGTTTCGTTTCCTTAAAGAACTGTGTATCGGGATCGGTAAATACAAAAATATCTCCCCAGGTATCTTTGATCGCGGAGATTATAAAATTAGTTTTTTCGCGCGTAATATGGTGCCAGCCTTTATCCTTGTACATTACACAGCTTTCGCCATAATCGTCGCGTTTAAGGATCACCGTATAATCATCCTTCAGGGACGGCAAGAACCACTCCTGAAGTAATACCTCGTACGCGGAAGTGTAATAACAATAAAGCTTCATCAACAAAAGTCTCCTGCGGCATGCACCTCGATACCTAAGCGCGTGCGCTCGTACTATCTTTTCGCCATTCTTTTAGCCTTATTAATCATTGCCTTAACGATATACGGCACCAGAGAGCCCTTATCGTACTTCCACAGCAACGTAATAACCCGCAGGAGAGACCGCAAGCCCCGTACACCAGAAGGAATGAGCCGCGAGAACTGCCCCATCCTGGTATAAATCATCTCATATGCCCGCAGACGATCCGCAGCAGAAAAATCGACCGTTTCGATAATGGATTCCGGTTTAGCGCTTGTCACCGAATAATGGAGGCCGTCTTCGAAGGAGCGCGTGAAGCGGGCGTTTTTCTTTGCCCAATCCCACAATTCTGTACCAGGATACGGAACGAACATGCCGAATAAAGCTCCGATACCAATTTTTTTGACAAATGCGAGATTACGCTTTTGCGCTCTGAGCGAATCACCCGGCAGTCCTATGATAAAGAACCCCCCGACGCTTATGCCAGCGGACTGAAAGATTCGAATGCCTCGTTCAATACTCTCTATTGTTTCTCCTTTACTAATAGCAGCAAGCACGTCCCGGTCAACGCTTTCGATCCCGACGTTCACGCTCCTGCAGCCAGCCTGATACATGAGGCCGGCTAATTCAGAGTCAATGCGATCGGCCCTTAAGCCGTTGGGGCATGACCATTGCATCGAGAGGCCTGATTCGATGAGCACCATACATATCTGCTTACACCGCGAGGTGTCAAAATTGAATAAATCATCGATCACTTGAAATGCAGTGGTGCCATATTTCCTGTGCGCTTCTTGTAGCTCGGCGATAACGCTGGCGGAAGAACGCATTCTACATATTTTCCCATTGATTTTTGGAACGCTGCAATAGGCACAACGGTATACGCACCCTCGGCTTGTTACCAAGGGATACTCTTTCTTAAGCGACTGCTGCACACCCTCGCTGAATAATTCATACGCGGGCACCGGAAGATCGTTTAATTCTAGTGCCGGCGTTAAATATTGCTTTCCGGATACGTCCGTTTCGTAATTACCTTTTGTCAGAACCCCGGGGAGATTCATAATATCCGTGCCCGCAAGGAGCCGTTTGCAAATTTCAGGAAGAATTTTTTCTCCCTCTCCAATAAATACAATATCGAACCACGGCTGCACTACAAGATCGCGCCACGCGATGGTTGCGTGAAGCCCTCCGGCAATTATCGGGATGTTTGGATAATGTTTCTTGACTTCTTCGGCCAACCTCCTGCTTTCGGCGGCAGTTGACGACTTAATTGAAAAACCCACGAGATCGGGGCGATAATCTTGTATCCGATCGAATACAGACGCGTCAGAAACCACATTATTATTGCAATCGATAACCAAACACTCATGTCCGGCGCTTTTTAGCGAAGAAACCAAATAGGCAATGCCGACATTGGGGAAAACATGCGCACCTTGATCGATATTGAGGAAACCCAGGGGGTCAATAAGAATTACTTTTGCCATTGAGAATGTAACCTCTTATGATCCTCTGCTTCATTCGAGCCAATAATCCCCAAAGATACCCCTGCCGGGCACGAGATGCTGCGCAAAGACACGGAAAAAGCGCTGGGGGCGTTCCTTGGTAGAGAAAAAGAGGATCGGTCTTTCTTAAATCCGGATGCTCGGAGAGGAAATCCTCAATATTATTAATCAGCGATTTTTTAGTGTAATATGAATCTTCTATGGCAGGGTTATATTTCAAAGTATTAAAATAGAGCGGATCGCGAACAAGCATGCCGCCGCGTGGCTTCAGCTCACCAAAACCGAATTGTTTAAGATACTTTTTCTCTGCTCCGTCGCATATCAAACGCAAAGAACACTGGCGACATGACGGAGCGTAGGCATAGCGTGAGCGGCTGCCGAGGTGATAATAAAGATAATCAGCCTCGCCATGCAAGACGTATCCGCACGAAATGCCCTCTGCCCAAGTATCGAATGGCAGCTGCGCATAATTGATAATATGCTTTTCAAATCCGGAAAAAAGGCAAAACGGAACATGTCGTATGCGCGCAGCTATACTATTTGAGTCCAACATCGAAATCGCATCGATAATATACGGTGCTGCGGTAGTATAGCGCAACGCAAAAGTGCGATCCGGTACGGCAACCTTTTTTTTAGGAACGTTATGCATACTAAAAGTAACTGCGTGCGGGTGAGCCGCCGCCAGTTCGCGCGCCAGCGCCGGAATTGCTTGGTAATTAGCCGGGGCCACGGCTACCGTAACGCGGAATGGTATGTTGACTTTCGAAAGGCTCTGAATGGCCTGACGCATAACGGTATGTTCGTTCTTCCCCGCCGTACTTCCGATACATACATTTTCTTGTTCGCAGTATGACACTGAAAAATCCTCGACGCCGGCGGACTTCAGTTTTTCCAGAAGTTCAACGGAAAATCCTTGCCCTTGCGTTACGATAGTCGGCTTAAGATCAATCCCCTTACAATAACCGACAAGTTCATCGATATCCGGATACGTCAACGCTGCGGGGCCGGAAATATCCACGCCTGAATTACCATAAAAAAACTTTACCTTATTGCATTGGCTTTTAAGCTTGCCCGCTTTATCCCGGGCGGAAGCGATGCGAAGAACGCCCCGGCGGGATATGCTGCGATGGCTGAACCATTTCTCCTTAAAATACAAAAAGTTTTCAGTGCTTGGATTACGATATAAATTATGATGATAGACCGCGGATGCGCCACAATAGAGAAGATCAAAACCACTCCTCCTTATTTGTAGAGAAAAATCACAATCTTCCCATTGTGTTCCAACATACCGTGTGTCAAAAAAGCAGGTATCGAGTATCTTCTTATTGTACAAACAACACGTACCGGAAAGTAACTCAACAATTTTTATGTAATCGAATCGGCCGTTATCGTTTTGACCTCTTCCGACCACTACATTATCCCCCCAGGGATTGATGAACATTTTTTCCGCTGAAAAGATACGGTTATCGGGAAACAGTAATTTCGGCTGTATCTGCCCTATTGCCTCATTCCTATGGGCCAGAATCGTATCGAGCCAGCCCGGTGTCACAACGACATCATCGTCCATTATAACAAACCACCCCGAGGTAGCTTGTGCCAAAGCTCTATTTCTATTTTCTGCGGCGCTTCGTTCTCCTTCCACGATGCGCAGCCTATACCGAATGGTATTGGTATGCTTCTCAATGCTCGCGCAACATGCATCCAAGCTTGATGTGCGTTTGAAGCAAATTATAAATATATCGATAGGGGTATCTGTCATCGGGGGCATCGTAGTGTCGCGTACATGCGTTCCGAAGAATGATACGGTTGTATTACCGGCGCTCTCGCGCTGCTGTTACTTTTTTGCATCCTGTAAGCTAGACATTAAGAAACACATATGGGTGCAATAACATTGACCCTCTCGTATCTTCCGTATCGATGCTTGCCACTGTCTGCTACGAAGGATTTTTTTAAAACTGTAATTGACCTCCCGGATATTTGCGACCGGGGGGAGAATTTCACAGGGGTAGAGATTACCGAAAAAATCCAACACAATAAAATTAACTCCTGCGTTGCACGGCACGTATTGGCGTTTGTGCTTGATTATTTCCAACGCAACTTTGTGGAACTGGAAAAAGCTTGTTGCGCGGTAGCGCTCATCGTGAACGATAAAATCTACGAGATCGCTGTACATAGCATCGCTTATCGACGCGACAAGGCCGGCATCATAATCACCCCGGATGGTTTCAAACATAAACACGGCTTCCTTGAACCGCCCGTGCGCCAAAGAATATAACTCTCGAAAATACGGATAGTTTTCTCTATGGATAGTGGCATTTATCTGAAGGTGCAAGCGCGGAGAATATCTTGTGCGCAGCAGCACGAGCATATCATAGGTCTTCTCCACATTGGCAAAAAGCCCGGGGATGCCACGAATGCGATCATGCACATCAGGCGGACCATCGAGTGAAAGTGAAATCTTGATATCTGAACGGGAATTGTCGAGGATATGCTGAGTTTTTTGACATATAACTTCCGGGATTGATCCGTTGGTTGGTATGCTTATGGTAGCGGGCTTTGAAACGTTCTCAAGAAGACTGCATATATGTTCTAAGTCCTGCCTC
The DNA here is from genome assembly GCA_043823745.1 of Candidatus Omnitrophota bacterium. Classification (GTDB taxonomy): domain Bacteria; phylum Omnitrophota; class Gorgyraeia; order Duberdicusellales; family 4484-171; genus JAQTOI01. The sequence continues at coordinate 5,666 of JBDRAN010000018.1, forward strand.
AAAAAAGGCTCCCCGCCGCCTAAAACTATATTATCGACTCTACCGAGAGATGAAAAAAATTTTCTGATTTCTTCAAGCGTTAGGTTTTGATTGCTGTCTTTGTTGAGGGCACTTTTAAGAAAGCAATGTGAACAACGGGCATTGCATTCATTTGTCACTAAAAAGATTATGTTATTGACATGCCTTTTCTGGTGAACCCGCCAAGAAAACCATTGGTGGCTATGCGTTAGAATTGCCCGAGGAATATACATAAATTTTCTAAAGAACAAGGACATGTTCGTTCTTAGAGGCATTGCTCCGGAACAACGGCTAACCCTGCTCCATAAACATAATTTTTTCGTAAACCGCTGTTGTTAGCGGGGTTCTTGATTCTGTATCGTAACATCCCATGACAGCCTGGGACATACGATACCAGGCCATCGTTCACTATATTGGGCAGGCATACCGCTTGAAGGATGGATAAAAAATCGTAGAACGTTTTCTGCATAAAATAGGAACTTGATGCCGGGGGTTTCGGCGCTGACAGTAACAACGTAATGACCGGCATTAAGCAGGTGCCCGGGCATATTGCATGTGCTTATGTAGCGGCCCGGCGGCCTTGGCTTTTCTGCCCATTCATTTTCATAATTATCCCTGCTTAATAGAACGGCTGTCCCTTCAATGGTCTCAATCTTTACGACAATACGCATGTGCTGTACTTTTATGAAAATTTCATACTCAACATCTATTGCAAACGACGAAGATAGATCGATCGTGTCGATGGACTTTCCTCTTGTATCCCGTATACGAACAGCACGAAGGCTTATTTCTTCGTTACCGGGAGCCTGTGACCGATCCTGCCAACATTGTTCTCTGATTCCCACATTCTTATCCGTCATATATGATTCAATCACTTCTTTTGACCTTCCCTCTATCTGCAGGCGGCCGCCATTAAACCACAAAGCGCTTCTGCACAAACGCTGTACCGCCCCCATATTATGACTCACAAATAAAACCGTCCTTCCCCCTTTGGCAACTTCATCCATTTTTCCGAGACATTTCTTCTGAAATTGTATATCCCCCACTGCAAGCACTTCATCAACAAGTAAGATTTCCGGCTCAAGGTGCGCGGCCACGGCAAAGGCAAGGCGCACGTACATGCCTGAGGAATAACGT
>JBDRAN010000019.1:0-42462 GCA_043823745.1 Candidatus Omnitrophota bacterium
CGCACCAGCGCGTCCCCGCAAGGGAAAGGATGCTCTACCTTATTTTTTTATTTGATTTTGACTACGCGGCCGGAGATTTTGAGTTTTCCTTCGACGAACAGCTTCACTGCCAAAGGATACAACCGATGCTCAAGGCGGTGGATTTTATCTTCAAGCGTGGCAAGGCTCATCCCCGGTCTGATCGGAATCGCTTCCTGCAGGATGATCGGCCCCTGATCAACGGCTTCATCAACAAAATGCACGGTAACGCCGGCTATTTTACAACCATAGGCAAATGCCCGCTCGATGGAACGCTCGCCCTTAAACGCAGGGAGTAACGCAGGATGAATATTGAGTATCCGATTTTTGAACACTCGCACAAAGCGAGGGCTTACGATTCGCATAAACCCCGCCAGCACCACTAAATCAATTTTTTCTTTTTTTAAAATTTCAATGAGCCTGGCGTCAAACTGAAGGCGCGAGGCATATTCCTTCGGATCAACAAATATGTCGCGCACATGGTGCCGGCGCGCGCGCAAGCGCACAAAGGCCCCCTCGTTGTCGGTAAGTAAAACGGAAATCCGGGCCTTGATAGAGCCGTTCCTTACTGCTTGCGCTAGAGCCTGGAAATTAGTGCCATTACCTGAGGCGAGAATTGCGATATTCATATAGACGCGAATTTACGCTAATTTAGAAAAACGCGAATTACCGCGAATTAAAACATACACATGACCGCTAACCTATAAAACAATTGCGTTTACAATTTACGTATAATGCGAACATCAAATTTCTGGGGCATGCGACGGACCAGAAACATGACCATTATATAATAAACAGCAAGAATTAAAAGGCTGACTAGAAAGCTTGTAAGCTCCCCTTTTTTTTGAAAAAGCACTAACGCCGCGATAAAAATAACAACAGGGATAAAAAAAACAAGCACGCTGGCAAGAACCGTCTTGCGCTCCTCAATTCCAACCTCGATCGTATCCCCTTTTGCCAAAGAAACGCTGCCTGCGTCAATGGTTACCTCGTGACTCCCTGCGCCACAGAGAGAACTCACTTTGCAGGAATCACAAAGGGATTTACGGCTAAACGTGACGGTAGCACGGCCATCGCGGATATCCACAACCTCTACGGTTTCCTGTATCATCTCTTTGCGTATTGAGTAATGGGTATCGAGTATTGAGTTTCTAAACCTCTCCCGCTCTACACTCAATACTTTATCTGATAGAACCTTACTCGCTACTTCTCAGTATGCACTTTGTCGGACACTTACCGATTGCTTCCAGGAGTGCTTCGGGACCTTCAATCTTTTTATAATCGATACGGGAAAGGTTATTCTCGAGCGCAAACGGTGAATGGGAAACCTTAACGCATATACCGCAGGCAATGCACCCGCGGCTACATACGTTCTTTACATTACGCACTTTCTCTTTATTGCTGCACGCGACAAAGATCACCGGGAAATCCTTCTTAACGGGGACAAGCGTAAAAAGCTTACGGGGACAGGCACCAACGCATTTGCCACAGCCAATACATAGGGCGCTTTTTACCGTAATCTTCTGATCAGACAAGGTAATCGCACCAACCGGACAGACTCCGACGCAATCTCCGAGCGCCAGGCATCCATAAACACAATCAAGCGCGCCACTGCTGATTTCCGCTGCCTTGCAGGTAGCCGGACCATTATATCGGGAGGAAATTTTTTTCTCTCCTGCGCGTGCGCCACATTGACAAACCGCGACTCGCGTGCGATTCGTATATTCGCCCCCCAGGCCCAGCGATTTGATAATTTTTTCATTAATTTCGGCGCCGCCGGGAATACAACCGGAAAAGATCTTTCCTTCTTTCACAACAGCCTCGGCAAAACCGCGGCAGCCGGCAAAACCGCATGCGCCGCAATTGGTGCCCGACACAATACGCAAAACTTCACTGACCCGCGTATCCTCCTCGACTTTCAATTTCCTGCTTAAGAAAGCCAACAACGCCGCGAAGGAAAATCCGGCAGCACCGAGCACAATAGATGAACTTATAAGTTCTTTCATGGTAGGAAACGTTTAGCGCCTAGCGATGAGCGCTTAGTAACTCTTATGCACTGATAAGACCAGCGAAGCCCATAAACACTAATGCCAAAAGGCCTGTAATAATAAGTGTGATTGCGGCGCCGCGAAAGACAACCGGAACGTCCGTATACGCAAGCTCTTCGCGTATACCGGCCATAATGCAAATGATAAAGGTAAACCCTATCCCGCCGGAAAAACCGTATATTACCGATTCCAAGAAATTATAATTCTTGGTTATCATCAGGAGCGACGCGCCCAGAATAGCGCAATTAACCGTAATCAACGGCAAAAAGATCCCCAGAGCGCTATAGAGCGGCGGAGAATACCTCCTCACGACCATCTCCACGATTTGCACCAGGCAGGCAATAACTAAAATAAAGGTAAGGTACGAAAGAAAGGTGAGCCCCAACTTTGCCAGAACTAAATGATATATGAGCCAGCTTATGGCGTTAGCGATTGTCATCACGAAGATAACCGCAATACCCATGCCGAATGCTGAGGGTATTTTGCCGGAAACCCCCAGGAAAGGACATATCCCTAAGAAATAATAGAGTACAAGATTATTAATTAAAACGGTAGAAATAAAAATAACTAAAAGATTTTTCACGCGCCCTGACCCTTTGTCTGTTCCACTCTATTCATAATAGCCACAAGAAATCCAAGTAAAATAAATGCGCCCGCCGGAAGCCCGGCAACAATCAACGGATTGTACGTTTCAGGAAGAATAGAATGGCCAAAAACAGTCCCGCCGGCCAAGATTTCCCTCGTTGCTCCAAGAACCAGAAGTACCCAGGCATAGCCGATCGCCATCGCAAACGCATCAACCACGGCGCGCCGGGGCCCGTTTTTGCAGGCAAACGCTTCGACCCGGCCTAAAATAATACAGTTTACGATAATAAGGGGTACGTAGGGCCCCAGCGACTCACTCACACTCGGAAATTGCGCCTTTAAAAATATATCGACGATCGTAACGAAGGTAGCGATAATAACTGCATAAACCGCAATACGCACTTGGGGCGGAACGATATGTCTGATAAGCGAGACCAGCAATGCCGATGACACCAGGACAAACATGACACCCAGGCCCATAGAGATACCGTTAATCGCGGTGGTCGTCACCGCCAGCGTCGAACACATACCAAGAAGCTGCCGCAGGGCCGGATGATCTTTCCATAACCCTCGTAAAAAAATATTCTTCATAATCTTACGATTCTTCCTTAAGCCTTTCGCGAACGACGTCCATATTTTTGTTTAAAATACTTACAACCGCTTTCGAGGAAATCGTGGCGCTCGAAATTGCTTTGATTTGGCCGGCGCGATTTGGCTCTTCTTTAACGCATTCGATAGGATTTCGGATATCCAAACCGGAAAACCGCTTCTTGAAAAAATCCTCCTTAATGCGCGCACCCAGGCCCGGAGTTTCTACCGACTCAATAATCTCGATTCCTTCCAGCCGCGTAACCAGGGCATCGGCAACGCCCAATATTTTAATCGTTCCCTGATACCCGTCACCTTTGATAAGGAACGCGAATCCAAGCGGTTTGCCGGAAACATCCGAAAGCTTCCATAGCGGCATATCACCCGCGATTACGTCAATGCGCGCGGCGCGGGGCATAAGCACGGCGATCGCATCTTCTATCTTTTTTTTGCCATTCGCCTCTATCTTATCCTTGGCTAAACCATTAACCAGCGCAAGACAAAAAGAGCATGCGATGCAGGTAACCGTCAAAACCAGTATTATCTTAAGATTTTCTTTCATGTACCAAAACGTTTGGGCCGGGTGTAACGGTTAAGAAGCGGGGTGCAGGCATTCATAAAAAGGATAGAATACATCACACCCTCCGGCATGCCGCCAAAATACCGTATGATCATAATAAGCAAACCGCAGCTGGCACCAAAAATAATTCTTCCCTTGCTCGTGACCGGGGTCGTTACCGGGTCTGTTGCCATAAAGAAAGCGCCGAGCAGGAGCCCTCCGCTTAACAAATGAAACAACATAGAACCGTGAGCCGGATTAATTTTATAAAATAAAGCGGAAACGATCGCCACTGCCGCCAAAACGCTGGCCGGAATACGCCATTCAATAACTCCTCGGCTCAAAAGATAGATACCGCCGACAAGCAAGCAGACAGCTGACGTTTCACCTAAGCTGCCCGAGACAGTACCCCAGAAAAGATGCGCAAGCGGTGTCGTAACGTGGCTAAATTTATTAAGCGCAAGGGGCGTTGCGCGGCTGACAGCATCAACATTGCCCGGCTCACTATAGCGCGTTAAAATCGTGGGGTACGCGGCCATTAAAAAAGCTCTCCCCGCTAGAGCGGGGTTGAAAATATTAGCGCCCAGGCCGCCAAAGAGATGTTTAACAACGATAATCGCAAAGAATGCCCCCAGGCTTGCCGCATACCAGGCAGTCGAAGGAGGGAGAATAAACGCCAGAAGCAGCCCGCTTACGACGGCGCTACCATCGCGCAGCGCGCGCACGCTTTTTTTTCTCACCATGACAATCAGAGCTTCGGCGGCGACGGAACTGACAACGCAGTTTGCAATCAAAAATAAGGCGTGATGACGAAAGAAAATAACCGAAGCAACCGCCGCCGGCAAAAGCGCAATGATAACCTGACGCATCAGATATGGCGTATCTGGCTTAGCGCGAAGATGAGGATTATTACTTATAAGCAGGGGCATACTTTTTTCCCACCTTAATATAGTGCACCAGCGGGATACGCGCCGGACACACATAGACGCAGGAGCCGCACTCCATACAATCGCTGATATACAATTCATGTAACGCGTCAAATTCATTCCGCTTAATACGCTTGGCGTACTCAAGCGGCAATAAACGCATCGGGCAGGCATCAGCGCAACGACCGCACCGGATACACGCGGTTTCTTCAAACGCGGCAACGCCATCGGCAAGGAAAAGAAAACCGCCGGTCCCTTTTAAAATCGGATATTCAAGACCATCAAGCGCAACACCCATCATCGGGCCGCCGCTGATGATTTTCTGAGGCGCCACGCGAAACTCGAGTATCTTATTATCGAAAAGCTCTTTCAATGACGTCCCTATCTTAACCCAAATATTTTTTGGTTTCACCAATGCATCACCCGCGAAAGAAACAAGACGCTCGATAAGCGGTTTAGCGCAAAAAACAGCTTCATAGATCGCAAAACAGGTAGCGACGTTCTGCACCAGACACCCCACATCAAACGGAAGTTTTCCTCCCGGAACCCTTCGCGCGCACACGGCGTCAATAAGCTGCTTCTCGCCACCCTGCGGGTACGCTGCCTTCAACGTAACGACCTCGGCGCCGGAAAGCGTATACTTTTTTGTGCTTACGATGCGCCGGATATTCTTTATTGCCTGAGGCTTATTATCCTCAAGAGCAATAATCACCTTCGTCGGTTCAACAATGCGAGTGACAATCTCAACACCACGCAGTATCTCCTCCGTATTTTCCACCATCAATCGATAATCCGTAGCAAGATACGGCTCGCACTCGCAACCATTGACGATCAACGTATCAATCTTCTTGGGGGGTTGCAACTTCACATGCGTAGGAAATGCGGCGCCGCCCATACCGACAATACCTGCCTTCTGGATACACGAGAGCAACGCTTCCTTGGTGAGCGCATCGGGACTCTTAACGCAAGGATAGGTTTTCGGTGACGGACAGCAATCGATGATTATTGCCGAAGAACGTTTAAGCGCCGGATGGTACCACTGCTCGAACGCGGAAATTTTCCCGGCACAGGGCGCGTGCAGATTCGCGGAGATCAGACCGTCGCTGGCCGCGATAAGCTCTCCTTCCTGAACCTGCTGGCCAAGCTGGCAAGTCGGCGCTGAGGGCTTTCCTGTTGCCTGCGCTAAAGGAAGATACAGCTTCTGAGGGGTATGGAATTTTTCACTTGCAATAGAGTGCTGGGGCTCTTTATGTTCAACAACGTGAATCATCAAAACCTCTCCCTGCGTAGCAGAATCATGCTGAGCGATACTTTAGGACAAAAAATAAGGCAAAAAACGAGCTTATTATACCAAGCGAAATCATGATTGTAAATGGACTAAAAAGATCGGCCAGATGGGCAAAGATAAACATCGAAATAAGCAACCCTAAATGCGAAATAAACTCTAAGCTTCCAAAAATCCTACCCAACAGCGCTCCACTGGTCTCCTTATGCAGAAGACTGTTGACCCCCACAAAGATAGGCGATAAAATCAATCCCAGTACAAAAGACAGCAGGACCGCAAGTTTCGATGAGGGATAATACGCGATAAGCAATGAAAAAACAATAAGGTACAGAGCCCCAGCCAGGCTTGCGTAATTAATGACCCTCTTCACCGAAACAATGTGAGCGAATCTCCCGTACAGAAGTGAGCCGATAAAAATTCCAAGCCCCAGAGAAACGCCGATAAAACCGATATCCTTCGTCAGCGTACCGAGCGCTCCTTGGATAAATTTAGTAAATACGGGAAAGACCCCTCCCACACAAGAAAAGAGAAAAAGAGAAATCATAAACGCATACCTCGTCTGCGCTGAGGCCGCGATATAGCGCAGACCTTCCTTAAAATCATTCACAAATGAGCTTTTAATGGTTTCCGCCGCGCTCTTTGCGATATCCACAATATCCTCGGGGCTGAATCTCCCCTTTTCACGGGCGTTGATAAAAAAGATAGAAAGCGCCGAGATAAAGAATGTTGCCGCGTCAATAACAAAAGCGGAATCGACCCCGAACCTGTCAACAATGATGCCACCCAGACCCACGCCCAATACCGCGGCGATTGTCGCGGTGACGGAGATCAGAGAATTTGCCAAAAAAATTTCTTTGCTATCCACCAGGCGCGGCAGGAAAGCCATCTTTGCGGGTATAAAGAAGCGTCCGACGCTAAAGGTCAAAAAAACCACACAATAAATAAGCGGAAGGGGCCTGTACCTGACAAATACCAGCGGGATAAGAAGGATCACGATGCCCCGTAAAAAATCACACATATACATTGTCGTGCGCTTATTCCAGCGATCGACGTACACCCCGGCAACAGGGGAAAACAAAAGCACAGGAATAATGGTCATACTGATCGTATACGCAAGGCTCGCCGATGAATCAGTCGCGCGGGAAACAAGGCCGATAAGAGCGATTTGAGTCAGTTTGTCGCCAAACTGTGAAACAATTTGGCTAAACCAGAGCAGAAAAAAATTACGCTTACGCAAAAGATGGATATACGGTCCGATCATATTTTAAAACAAGAATTGGCTTACGCCATGATTTCAGAGATTAGAAAAAGATTGCAGAGATTGGAATCTTTGAAATCGCTCCTCCAATCGCTGTAATCATCCCCTAATCATTCTTTAAAAAAGAAAGCCGAGGAAGAGAATCGAACTCTCGACCTACGGTTTACGAAACCGTTGCTCTACCAACTGAGCTACCTCGGCATATCGCCACGACAGAAAGCGTTCGTACGGCCGTGGGGGTCGCGCCAAACGCTCTACTCAAAAAATCAATGATTTTTATTGCATATCCTGCGAAAAATATTAAAATAATTTTAACAGAAAGCGTACGACATCTCAAGAAAAGAATTCAAAAAGAAAAAAGGGAGGGAATACTCATAACGCCCCCATGCGCACCTTCGGTCATCATTCATCTATTGTTTTGTTTTTAAAAGACTACTCTATCGTTAACCGAAGATTGCACCATGAGACTGAAAACACCTTACTATTTAATTGACGAACGAGCGTTACTAAAAAACCTCAAGATAATACAAGCTATCAGACTGGCAAGCGGTGCGAAGTTTCTCTTGGCGCTTAAATGTTTTTCCAGCTGGGGTGTTTTCGATCTTATGAAACAATACTTAGACGGCACCACCTCAAGCTCGCTCTACGAGGTCCGGCTGGGAAGAGAAAAATTCGGAAAAGAAACGCACGCCTATAGTGTCGCGTACTCTCGCGACGAAGTCATAGCGGCTACCCGCTACGCGGATACCGTCATTTTCAATTCAATAACGCAGCTTAAAAGATTTCATCGCCTTATTCCTTCCCGGCGAATAGGCTTACGCGTCAATCCAGGCGTCAGTTATTCTCATTTTGATTTGGCTGATCCAGCACGGCGGTTCTCTCGTTTGGGAGTAACGGGCCGGACGGCATTACAAGAAGCACTGCCCCTCATCAGCGGCATCATGTTCCACTTCAACTGTGAGAACAGCAACTTCAACGCATTCTCTGGGCATCTGGCGCATATCGCCACGACATACGGCACAATCTTAAAGAAACTGGAGTGGGTCAGCCTTGGGGGCGGAATTCATTTTACCGGAGCGGGCTATCCTGTTACCCGCTTCGCGCGGGCGCTTCGAGACTTCTCGTCGTCCTTCGACGTTCAAGTGTATCTTGAACCGGGCGAAGCTGTCATCACCCAGTCAACGGAATTAATAACGACAGTCCTGGACATCGTTCATAATAAAAAGGATGTCGCGATCATCGATGCTTCGACCGAAGCGCATATGCTTGATCTTCTTATCTACCGCATCAGCGCTAAAATACCGCGCGGCTGCCAGGGGCCTTTTTCTTACATCATTGCGGGACGATCATGCCTGGCCGGCGATATTTTCGGCACCTATCGATTTAAAACAAAACTACACATCGGTTCACGCATCAGGATCGCCGACGCTGCCGGATATACGATGGTTAAAAAAAATTGGTTTAACGGCCTTATCATGCCATCCATCGCCGTGCGCCGTTTAAACGGAACGACAAAGGTAATTCGTAATTTTACCTATAATAATTTTGTGGATAGCGTATCGTAATCAAACATGCAATGCAATTAAGACAAGGAGGAAACGAACGATGAAAAAAAATATTCTGATTGTCGGCGCCGGCGGAGTTGCGCATGTGGCGGCGCATAAGTGCGCGATGAATAACGATATCCTGGGTGATATCTGCATTGCGTCCCGTACCGTCTCAAAATGCGACGCGATCGCTGAAAGCATCAAACGAAAAAACCACCATAAAGACAAAACTAAAAAGGTCTATTCCCGTGCACTTAACGCGCTTGATGTGCCGGCAACGGCAAAGCTTATTCAGGAAACAGGATCACAAATCGTAATCAACCTGGCACAATCATACGTAAACATGTCGCTTCTTGAAGCCTGCATCAAGACCGGTGTCGCCTACATGGATACCGCCATACACGAAGAACCCAATAAAGTCTGTGAAGATCCGCCATGGTACGCGAACTACGAATGGCTTCGCAAAGCCCGCTGTAAAGAAGCCGGGGTTACCGCGATTCTGGGCGCCGGGTTTGATCCCGGAGTAGTAAATGCCTACTGCGCGCTTGCCGCTCGACATCACTTTGATTTCATCGATACCATCGACATCATGGATGTCAACGCCGGAAACCATGGTAAATATTTTGCAACCAATTTTGACCCGGAAATTAATTTCAGAGAATTTAAAAAAGTCTGGACATGGATTGACCGCGCCTGGGTAATGGAAAAAGTCCACGCGGTCAAACGCACGTACGATTTCCCGGTCGTTGGCACGCAAACAGTGTATTTAAACGGCCACGACGAACTTCACTCACTTTCGAAAAATATCGACGCTGCCAGCATTCGTTTCTGGATGGGCTTTAGCGATCATTACCTCAATGTGTTTACCGTTCTGACGAATTTGGGCTTAACATCGGAAAAACCTGTCAAAACCGCTGAAGGGATTGAAATAATACCCCTGAAGGTGCTCAAGGCGCTCCTGCCCGATCCGTCAAGCCTTGCGCCTGGCTACACGGGAAAAACCTGCATCGGCAATCTCATACGAGGGAAGAAAAACGGTAAAGAAAAGGAAATGTTTATCTACAATGTCTGCGATCACGCGGCGTGCTACAGGGAAGTAGAATCGCAGGCTATTTCATATACCGCCGGCGTTCCACCTGCGGCGGCAGCTATCCTTATCGCGCAGGGCACCTGGGACGTCGGAACGATGGTAAATGTCGAAGAGCTTCCCCCCGATCCTTTTATCGCGCTCCTTAACGGAATGGGGCTGCCCACCGAAATTCAAGAAATAAAAATTCCTGCAAAAAAAACTCATGAAGCTGAGCCGGTAAAACATCGTTAATCACTTCACGAGACACGACGCCTCAACCGAGACGTCGCTTTTTTTCCATACATCGTGTTGGATGGATTGCGGAGCTTAAAAAAGCAAAATAACTCTTGCAAAGAATATAAAATTGTGTTATAAAAAAATCGTATTGAGTTTCGGTATGAGTTAAATTGATGAATACGACAACGGACCCTCTGGGTATCGAAGATGAAAACGGCGCGCGGTGTATACGCGCGCATTCTCGTTTCTGGTGTGTTCACCCCATCCTCACCTCGCTAACCACAAAAAAATATGACGGGCTCTTCGGTGGGGGGATATTTCATTATTTAAAAAGGAGCAAGGAGAAATGAAGAAAAAGGAAAAAGTGGTATTTGGGTTCGAATTGGTTATGGATCTTTCTGAATGCGATATCACCGTTATGAGCTCAAAGAAGAAGCTTGCGGAGTATGTAGACAAGCTCTGCACGCTCATCGATATGAAAAAATACGGTAAGGTACTCCTCCCCTATTTTGGTCTTGAAAAACCGCACACCAAAGGATATTCGATGCTCCAGTTTATCGAGACAAGCTCCATCACCGGACATTTTTCGGAATACTGGCGCAAGTCCTACATCAATATCTTCTCCTGCAAACCGTACGACCATACGCTTGCGGCAAAATTCACTAAAGAATTTTTCGGCGCGAAACGCGCACGCATGCGTTTCTTGGTGCGATAACCTCAAACCAGCGCTCTTTGTGCCTGATCAACACGTCCGGGATCTATTGATAAAAGCGTCAAACCCTCGGGTAGCTGGGGCTGCAACGCGTCAATACATATCTGGTATGCGACAGGCCTGGTAAAATAAAAGGTAACATCCTCAACACCGGCTATCCCCAGTTTTAGGGCGATCCCAAAACTCAATTTAACGCGGGGGCTGAACCCTTGCGTATAATAAAGCGGCAGGCCACTCCTGCGCAGCGCGCGCTCAAGAATTCTATTGATATCAAGCTGGGAAAAATAGATCATCTCCCCGCTTTTTGCTAGCCTCGCCCGTAAAGTAAACTTTTCGCTATTCATAGGACATTCATTCGATATGCGACCACGGATGCGTTTTATCCCCCGCGGCCAGGTATTCCTGGTAGTCAATACCCTCATTACACATTGCCTCTTGCCACGCATTCCATGCGAGGTTTTGCTCAAGACCCCCGGAGGCCTCCTCGTTTAAAAAAATACGCTCGATAACTCCCGCAAATCTTCTATCAGCCCGGCATATAACCGCCTCAAGGATAGTGCGCTCCAGGGGCGCAATCGAAACATCAAACCAGCGGCTTGAGGGAATATTCCTTAGAATAGTAGTCCGTTTATCGAGAAGATGCTCTATCCCGATCATAGGAACGTTTTCCCAGAGTGAAAACGGCTTAGGCACAAAGGCATTGATGCTCACGTTAAGACTTAAGCGGGAGCGCCCCTGAAGCTCCCGTAAAAAGGTTCCGATTGCGATCAGATCATCCTCGGTCTCACCCGGAAACCCGAACATAAAATAAAGCTTCAAATGCCCTACTTTAAGTGACCGCAAAATGTGGGCTGCCTCAAAAAGCTTACGCACATCAATTTTCTTATTCAAAGATTCGCGTAAGCCATCGCCCGCAACCTCGACCGCGCAGGTAAGAGAAGTTTTTTTAAGAGGGATGAGTTTACGGTAGAGGCCGCCGATTATATCATCAATACGCAATGAGGGTAGCGAGAGGCCTATCGCGCGCTCCCTACAATAGTCAATCGTTTCATCGACAAGATTTTCAATGCCGGGATAATCCGACGCGGAAAGTGCCAGGAACGAGAAATCTTCATACCCGGTCTGCGCGTACATGCTCCGGAGGAGATTGCCGATAACCTGTGGGCTTCGGACACGGTACGGATGGTACAGCCCTCGGGCCTGACAAAACGTACATCGATTGGGACAGCCTCGCGCGATCTCGATTTGTACACGGTCATGGACAATGCTGGTATGGGGCACGAGCCAGGCAATCGGATAATACGCCTCATCAAGGCTTTTCACATACGCGCGCCGTAAGGGAAACTGGGCAGCTCCATAAGACTTTTCTACCGAGTAACCACCCGCATGCCGCGTGTGTCGGTAAAACGCCGGAACATAGAATCCCGGTATGCACGAAAGAGCCGCAAGCCTGGCCTCTTTATCAGGATGCCTCTGCAGGATGCGGATAAACTCTAATGCTACCTCTTCAAACTCACCCAAACAAAATACGTCAAAAAAAGCGGCCATCGGCTCCGGATTCGCCACTCCTCCCCCTATAACAATAAGATCGGTACGATTCAACGCACGACGCTCAATACCCGAAAGCTCAAGCATCCGCAAAACATTCGTGGCGTTAAGTTCGCAACTTAAGTTGAATCCGAGAACCTGAAACTCTCGAAGGGGCGTTTTTGTCTCAAGGGAACAAAGCAACCGGTGCTGGGTGAGAAGATATGCGATGTAATCAGGTCCAGGAAGAAACACGCGCTCACAAACCATCGCATCAGATGAGTTAAGAAGCCCGTAGATAATACGTAAGCCGACATTGCTCATCCCGACATCATAGATATCCGGATATCCGATGCAAACAGGAATCCGACCATCGTGCGTTTTACGAACCACATTCCACTCGTTTCCGATATACCGCTGTGGTTTTTGAAAACGGGAGTAATCAAGCATGGCAAGTTAGGCGTGGATCTCTTGGCGATAGATATTAAAAAAAATCCCGAGCAGAATAAACATAGTCAAAAGGTGGGTGCCCCCATAACTGACAAAAAGAAGCGGGACGCCAACGACCGGCAAAATCCCTAAGGTCATTCCGATGTTGATAAAAATATGTAAAAATAACAATGCGCTTATTCCCAGAATAAGGAGTCTTGCTGCGGGGTCTTTAAGATCCCGCGCGACACTCACCATGGATGAGAGAATGGTCCAATATACCATCAAAAGAAACACGGAGCCTAAAAATCCCCACTCTTCGGCGATTACCGTAAAGATGAAGTCAGTATGCCGTTCAGGAAGAAAATTGAATTGGTTCTGGGTTCCCGAAAGAAAGCCTTTACCGAGCAGGCGCCCGGAACCAATGGCGATTTTTGACTGGATAATCGTATACCCTGCCCCCAGCGGATCGACATTCGGATTCATAAAAACGATAAGGCGCTTCATTTGATAGCCCTTAAGCACTCCTGAAGCAAATGGCGCCAGCGCGAGAGCACACACGATACAAATAATAAAATATCGTTTTCGTGACCCCGAGACCAAGCCGATAATAAAAAATAAAAAAATCAGGATAAGCGCTGTTCCCAGATCGGGTTGTTTGAAGATAAGCATGCTACTTGCGGCGGTCAGCATCCCCGGAATAGCAAAGGAACGCATGAAACCCCGCTTACCCTGTCCCGAGAAGAGGCGCGCCAGCACCAGGATCATTACCATCTTGGCGATTTCGGAGGGCTGGAAACTAAAACCGGATATGGAAAGCCAGCGCTGCGCCCCCATGACTTTTTTCCCGAACAAATCAACCGCAAGCAACAAGATAACGCTCACCCCGTAGAGAATAAAAGCGATATTAAGGTAAAAACGATAATCGATGTATGAGAAAATAATGAGCACAAACCAGCAGCCGATGATCCAGATAACTTGCTTCGTAAAGATCGGATGCTCGGTAAATGCTCCTGCCTGATGCAGGCTGCTATAGACGGCGACGAGGCTTATCACATTCAGAAGCAGCAAACAGGTGCCAATGACTTTTACCGGCGAAAGACGAAACGAAAATACGGGAAACATACGTTACTCCTTAAATTTTTTTTCCTCTTGTAGTGCTTTTAAGAAAACATGCGTGACCTTTACCGCTTCGTGGCTTGACCCGGCATTCTCCATGAAAACACAAATCGTGTAGCGTGGCTGGTTATATGGAAAAAACCCAAGAAACCAACCGTGCGCGGCGCCGCGCGTCTGTGCGGTACCAGTTTTGCCGGCGATTTTTAGGTTTAGGTCCGCAAGCGGATGTGCGGTACCCTCCTGCTTCTCCACTGCATCCACCAGTCCCTGCGTGATCGCCTCCAGGCTCGAGGCTGAAAGCGTAAGATTCGTCTTGGTTGGAGCAGAAACCTCGATGCCGGCAACGCTCTTTAAAAGATGGGGCTTAACAAGATAGCCGCCGCTTGCGAAAACATTCATGGCAATCAGCGCCGAAAGCGGTGTGCTTTCAAGATAACCCTGGCCTATGGATAAATTAATCGTATCACCCATAAACCATGACCGCGGGATTTTCCCCGGTTCAGGAACGGAACCTTTCTTCTCGTAAGGAATATCAATACCACTCATGGAGGCTAACCCAACGATACGGGCATAACGGGAAATCGCATCGGCGCCGGTAATTTTACCGACATTATAAAAATAAACGTTACAGGAATGCATCAGTGCCGCATACATATTTTCACTGCCATGATTCCCTAGACAACGGAATTCAGCTCCTCCGACACTCAATGACCCCTTACATACAAAACTTGTGGCAGGAGTAATCTTTCGCATCTCAAGCGCCGCGAGGGCAACCACGGGTTTAAAGGTCGAACCAAGCGGATACCGGGCCTGGGTGATACGATTTAAAAGCGGTTTGTTCGTATCGTGAAAGAATGCGTCGAGATCTTTCCCTTTGGTGAAATTATTAGCGTCAAAACCCGGAGAAGACACAAACGCAAGAATCTCACCGGTTTCTGAATCCATCAGCACCAGCGCTCCGCGCCGACCTTCAAGCACCGCATACGCTATTTCCTGCATCCGTGCGTCAATGGTCAAATAAATATCTTTTCCTTTCGTGGGCTGACGCTGACCCAGAAACCCCACAATTCTGCCCCGGGCGTTGACCTCGATGAGATTTCCTCCGTCCTCACCGCGCAGGTACGAATCATAATATTGCTCAACCCCCATAAACCCCACCCGCTCAAGGGGACTATAGCCGTATTTTTTGAGCTCCTCATAAAAAGAAGCAGCCTCTTTAACATATCCTAAGAGGTGCGAATTAACATAGGGATAATAGTAGTGCCGTTGAGGCTGAGGATTAATAACAACAAGATTCTTCAATCTCTCTTTTAATTCAAGAATGTCGGTTTTCTTAAGATCCACCGCAATATCAACGGGACTAAACATGTTTCGAAAACGCCTCCGGTACGCGCGTTCAACCGTACGGGGAGGCTGTTTCAAACCTGTCGCGATCTGTGCTAAAATAGCATCTTTATTTTTCTTTATTTGATAGGGAATAACGGCAAGATTATATGAAGGGATATCAGAGGTCAAAAGCTTTGAATTTCGGTCAAAAATATCGCCGCGCAAGGAACGCAACGGGATAACGCGAACATAGTTATTCTCGGCGCGGTCAAAAAAGTATCCGCCGCGCAACACCTGGTAAAAAAAAAGCACACCCAGCAGAATCAAGAAACCGCCTAAATAGAATCTACGGATATACGTCTCGTCCATTGTTTTAAAGTATAGCGCAGTACAAAAAGTAGGATTGCCGATTGAAGAAAAAAAGAAATACTATACACAACAAAAAAGCGCTGCGTCAGCAGAGAAACAAATAAGACGTGAAACGCGATACAAAAAAAAGCGCTCATGCGCCGGATAAGAACGCTTTTAAAGCTACGCGTAACGGAGTGAATGATAAGAACATACAGGGGGAACTCGACGCTGCGCAAGGAAGTCCCCGATGAAACACAGTCAAACATTACACCGCTGATAACACTTGCCACAATCGTAAACGAAAACGGGAACACAAACGCGCAGGCGATAATCCCCACAAGCAAGAACTCCGCGTGCAAATAGTATTCAAATGGCTTTGTAATATCCAAAAGAAAAAGTACACTCAGGAAAACAATGGGGAGCATACGACTGTTCCTCATCGAATAATAAAGATTTTACGGGGAGGGCTGGTCCCAGCGAATGCGCGCACGTCAACATCAAGAAAAAGATTATCGTTGCTGTTGGCCACTTTTTTTACATCGCCGATATACAAAGGGATGCCGAAACCGGGAATCGTAAGCCATATCGTATCACCCTGGCCGACGCTTTCTGAAGCCTCGATATAAAAAACCTTAAGCCCCTCAAGACCTCCGCGCAAAAGACCAAACGAATTCTCCCCCACGAATACCGAAAGGCTGAAATCAGAATCATGCAGGAGCACGAGGCGCGCGAAATCATCTCTAACCTCGGTGATTCTACCGACTAAAAAACCCTCTTCGTTTATTACATACAAACCCTCGACGATTCCCGAATTTTTCCCGGCGTTAACAATAACAACGCGGCGCCAACTCGATGGATCAAAGGCGACAATGTCGGCTCCGACAAGATTTGCTTTCCGCTCTGCTTTAAAATGCAACGCGGTGCGTAAGCGCGCGTTCTCGTTCCGCAAGCCTTTTAGTTTTTGTAATTCGACGGAAAGCGCCAGGTTGCGTTGCTCGAGTTCCTCAAGGCGCCGGGTATACTGACGGGGGGCAAGCAGCAGATGGCGAGGAAATGAGATAAAAAAACCCTGAATAAAACCTTTAACCGGCAGAATGAATACCAATATCAAGACTGCGGCGAGAAGTAAATAACTTGATTTGAACCTAAACGATGGATACAAGGAAGTTCCGGTTAATGGTATCGTTTTTTATAAGCGACAAGAGCGCCTACGACGCAGCGCATGCGTCATGCGTTCTAGAAGGTTGAAGCGAGGGAGATTTTCTTCAAAAACCTCGGTTCTTCTAAAATTTTTCCCGTACCGAGCGCCACCGCAGTCAAAGGATCATCGGCAACGAAACACGCAAGCCCTGTTTGTTCCGCAAGCAACTTATCAAGACCCCGCAAGAGCGACCCTCCTCCCGCCAGTACAATCCCCCGCTCAATCAGATCAGCGGCAAGTTCCGGTGGAGTCCGCTCAAGCGTCACTTTGGTCGCTTCGACAATTTGCCGTATTGGCGCCGATAACGCCTCCCGGATCTCTTCGGATGAAACCCGGATAAACTTAGGAAGGCCGGTAATCAAATCGCGACCCCGTACCTCTATCGAAAGCTCTTCTTCAAGGGGCCAGGCAGAACCGATCTTAATCTTAATTTCTTCGGCACTCCGTTCACCAATCATAAGATTATATGCTTTTTTGAGATGACCAATAATTGCTTCATCCATCTCGTCTCCGCCCACGCGGATCGAACAGGCATAGACGGCGCCCCCCAAACTAATAACCGCAATCTCTGTCGTGCCGCCGCCGACGTCAATAATCATATTCCCTTGAGGCTCAGCGATCGGAAGACCGACGCCTATTGCCGCGGCAATCGATTGTTCGATCAACAGTACTTTTCGGGCGCCGGCACGAATTGCCGAGTCTTTTACTGCTCGCTTCTCAACTTCAGTAATTCCCGATGGGATCGCCACCACAATACGAGGCATGCCCGGGAGTTTACGCGGCTGCGCTTTTTTAATAAAATAACGCAACATCTCTTCAGTCACATCAAAATCGGCGATAACACCGTTTTTCATCGGCCGTATTGCAACAATGCTACCGGGAGTCTTTCCCAGCATCCGCTTGGCCTCCTCGCCAACCGCAAGCACCTTACCGGTATTCTTATAAATCGCAACCACCGATGGTTCACACAAAATAATACCCTCGCCGCTTAAATAGACGAGGGTAGTCGCCGTACCCAAATCAATCCCGATATCACTCGAGAATGCTCCGAGGATATTGCTAAAACTTTTTCTGACAAAATCAGTGATTTTCATTGTGTTAACTCTATACGAAAAAAAGCCAACAAAGACACGTATAGCAATAATAACAAAGCGGTCCTTACTTGTCAACTAGTTTAAGCCGCGCGCGATAGCCATGATCGCGCTCATTTTCTCTTTAAGAAACCTGCCCTGCGACTGCGCCGCGCGACGCGGAACCAACAATACGCGAATATCGGTATAAATATCCCGACTTCACTTTCGGACCAAGAAGCTTAATCTTCTTTTTACGCGATGCGATTTCTGCCTTACTGATGAGCACCTCAAGCCGCCGCGCAGGAATATCGATGAGAATCTCGTCGCCGTCTTTTACGTACGCGATAAGGCCGCCCCACGCTGCTTCCGGCGCGACATGACCAATACACGGGCCACGCGTTCCCCCTGAAAAACGGCCGTCGGTTATAAGCGCGACATGCTTGTGCAGGCCCATTCCTACCAGTGCTGCGGTCGGTGAAAGCATCTCGCGCATACCCGGCCCTCCGGAAGGACCTTCGTAACGGATGACGACGATATCTCCTTTTTTTATTTTTCCACCGAGAATCGCCTGCATGGCATCTTCTTCGGAATTAAAAACTTTTGCGCGGCCCCTGAATGTAAGCATGTCTGCTTCCACCGCGCCCTGTTTTACCACACATCCGTCCTTGGCGAGATTTCCATAGAGTATCGCGATACCCCCTTCGCTGCGGTAGGCCTTATTAAGAGGCCTGATAACATCCTCATCATAGATATGCGCGGCTTTGGCGATCGCGGTAATACTCCTGCCGCTGACGGTCGGCGTTGCATTCATCACCGCCTGGAAACGCTTCAAGACTGCCGGTATGCCTCCGGCGTTGTCTAAGTCCTCCATATAATACTCACCCGCAGGCTCAAGCTGCGAAATATTGGGGGTCTCTTTGCTGATTCGATCAAAATCTTTGAGATTTAACGTGACACCCGCTTCCTCGGCAATTGCCATAAGATGCAGTACGGTGTTACTTGAACCACCCAGCGCCATATCGACACGAATAGCATTCTCCAGTGACTTTCGCGTAACAATACCACGGGGGGTTATTTCCTTCTTGATGAGCTGCATGATCTTCTGCCCGCTCTCGTACGCAATTCGGAGTTTTCGACTGTACACTGCCGGAGTTGTCGCACAATAGGGAAGAGAAAAACCCATTGTCTCAAGCAAGCAGGCCATCGTATTGGCGGTGTACAACCCCTGACATGAGCCGCACGAAGGGCACGCTTCGCGTTCTACAATTTTTGCCTCCGCCGCGCCCATCGAGCCGGCTTTAAGCCTGCCTACCGCTTCAAACGTGTCACGCACCAAGGCAAGCCGCTTCTTTCCGTAATGACCACCCAGCATCGGTCCGGCAGTAACTACAATGGTTGGGATATTCACCCGTAACGCCCCCATCACCATACCGGGAGTAATTTTATCGCAATTCGTAAGAAGCACGAGCCCATCAAGGCTGTTTGCGCTTACCATCGTTTCTATAATGTCTGCGATCAGTTCCCGCGAAAGAAGCGAATAGCGCATACCCAGATGCCCCATCGCGATACCGTCACAAATTCCCGGAACGCCAAAAATAAAAGGAGTGCCGCCCTTGTTCTCGATACCGCGCTCGATGTATCGCTCCAGGATTCTCATGTTCGTATGCCCCGGAACTAAATCGGTAAACGACGACGCGATACCGACAAAGGGCCGGTTGATATGACTCTCATGAAGACCCGTCGCATACAAAAGAGCCCTGTTAGGCATTCTCTCGATTCCTTTTTTGATAATATCAGACCGCATGATTCTCCTTCGCGAAAGCTTTGAACTGTCCTGCTTTCGTATTGCGCATTGAGTATTGCGCTTTAGAGTTATACACTCAACACCCTGCACTCGATACTCAATACCCTCTCTTCACTCATCGCTACACGGTGCGAAGCCGTGCAAAGCCTACCCGCTAGGGGATCCCCGAAGGGGGCTAAACGCTATCCGCTTTCTTAATCCGCTCCCTCTAAATCACCGAGATCTTTTTCTTCTTTCAGAAAATTTTCTTTAGCCTTAGGCACCGGGACACACGAAACATACGTATCAACCAAAGCCTTAGTATTCTTAATATTAAGTTGTTCAAAGAGAAATGAGAATTCTTTTTCGAGGACTCCGGAAATCTTTGCACGCCATTCCGCCGGCAAACCGAAAATTTCCTTTTTAAACGGCCCCAGCGCTGATTTGCGGGTCTTGTAGATAAACTGATCGTCCGTTAATCCGGGTTTTTTCTCTGAAGCACAATTTGTATGGAGCCAGGCGTAGATTTTTTCTTTTAAGGAAATAGGCAGATACTCATACACGATGTTCTGAAATTGTGTCGCAAGATGAATTTCAGCGCATCCTACTTCAGGAAAATGATGGAATGCCTCATTCGGCAGGGTTGAAGCGCCATGCTGCACCGCGCCGGCCATATGATAGTCGCGACGCGCAATTTCAGAAAGCTTCCGTAAGGTATCGAAATCAATACTTACTTTAGCGATAGAACCGTCCGGTAACACGACGCCGCCGTGCGATGTACCGGTCTGAATACTGATCTTAGAGATCCCTTTGGTTTTTCCGAGCGTTCCCCAATACCCCTTGGCGAATGTGTGAAGCTCCTCAGACGTGGAGTTCTTTCCGCCAACCTCACCGATCTCCCCTCCGACAGAAATCTCAACACCACGGGGCCCGAGCGCGCGAATATACTGTGTAAGCTGACTGCACACTTCATAATTAAGTTTCTGCTGCTCGTCGAGCGTCTTCTTTTCCAGGTCAACTAAGGTAGACGTATCAATATCAATATTGTAGAACGAGGCGTCGATCGCCTCCTTGATGATTTCTTGAAGCGGATTAACCTCAGCGGCGGCATCCTCAAGATACTTTTTCGCTTTAACCTGGAAGTGATCGCCCTGAATAAATATCGGGCCTTTATACCCTTCCTTGATCGCGGCAAGAATTATCATCGTGGAATATTCAAGGGGTCGCTGATCGGTGTAGCCGATTTCGCTCTTTGCGATTTCAAAAATAAACGCTCCAGCATTGATTTTCCCCGCCGCGCGAAAAACACTGCGCACGATATCGTAGGTAAGCGTCCTGATGTTCATGGCAGGCACGGTAAAACCACTTACCGCACCTTTGCCCATCGCATCATACAGCCCCTGAATCGATGAAGACACGACTCCATACTGTAAACCGGCGTTGTAGGCAACCCAGTAACAGAACTTTTTCATATGATCGAAATTACCCATGATGATCGTCTCAACCAGATTATCAACCATGGTTTCGCGAAACGCGGCTACATCGTTAATCTGAAGTTGCCCCCCGGCATCATTGAACAACCCGTTGTTTAAAATTTGACCTTCCGTTTTGTATATCATTGTTCGTTCCTCCTTTTTTATTCACGCACCAAGAAAACCCTAGGTAAGAAGTTTAATAAGACGGTAAAAAGCATCCACCTCAACATCCTTGGGCTTAATTGCCTCGTCAAGCGGTATCGTCGTCAGGGTGTTCCCCTGTAACGAGACGCACACATTCCGCTCGCCGTCTTTTATCAGCTCAACCGCGTACGTTCCGTAGCGCGCCGCAAGAATCCGGTCAATCGCGGTAGGCCTGCCACCGCGCTGAATATGCCCAAGAACGACTTCGCGTGTTTCAAGGCCGGTTACCTCATTAATCTTTTTGGCGACGATCGGCGCCTTAGCTTTTCCCTCGGCTACGATGATGATCCAGCTAATCTTACCCTCGCGATTACCTTCGGTAATCTCTTCGCACATCGCTTCGATATTGAATTCACGTTCGGGTAAAATCACTTCTTCGCACCCCCCGGCGAGCGCCACGCGCAACGCGATATAACCACAATCGCGGCCCATGACCTCTACGACAAATATCCGTTCAAGGCTGATCGCCGTATCACGTATCTTATCGAGCGCGTCAAGTGCAACATTAACCGCCGTGTCGGCACCGATAGCCCACGCAACTCCATTGATATCATTATCAATAGTAGCGGGAATACCAACCACGGGAAAATCGCACCTGGCCGCAAACGTACAGGCCCCTGTTAAAGACCCGTTGCCGCCAACAACAATCAGCCCGTCGATTTGATTATTCTTAAGATTACGAAGCGCCGCGAGCTGCCCGGCCTCGGTCATGAAACGCTTAGAGCGCGACGCCTTGAGTATCGTGCCACCCTGATTAATAATTCCTGAAACTGATCGGCGCGTCAAAGGTATGAGCTTGTTATCGATGAGCCCGTCATAACCACGGAAGACTCCCTTAATTTCAATGCCGTACGAGTCTGCGGAACGCACGACCGCACGGATGCACGGATTAATTCCCGCGCAGTCCCTTGTTACTAAAGCAATTCGCTTCATGGTACTCATAAACCTTCAACCGCCATATCACGAGGATGCTCTATAATCAGCGTATAAAAAATTTCCTGTTTCTGCTGAGGATTCAATGTAAGCTCCCAGAGCCACACCCCTTTCCTATCTTTCCAGTCTTTCTGGACCGGCGCGAGGCTCACGTTGTCAACCCTAACTTTAATACGGTCATCCTCGCCGACCGGCATCGCCTCAAAAAGTTTAACCGTTGCTTTTTTACTTTTATAATTTTCAACCGTCAATTTGTATTTGATGATCGTGCGCCTGGTCGATGCAGGGATCCCGGCGATAAGCGTTTCATCAACCTTCTTTTCAACGTGCTCTCGTTTAACCTTGACGCTCTCATCAACGCCAAGGTATAGATCGAACTCCTCTGCGGAGGCAATACCGTCAATGCTTGATGTGCCGACAAAATCACCGTCTAAAAAGATATTGACGTTACCGGCAAGTAATTGCAGATCCTTGGCATTGGTCACCCGGCTACCCAGAAACGCATGGAGCACCGCGCGCGGATAGGTTGAGTATTCAAACCGGGCGCTTAAGATTTGAGAGAATACCGGCACTTTATGTTCCGCGCCGTCAGCGGCAATCTCTGCCTTCTGAGCAAGGGTATAGACGACTGCGGTTCCTTTTTCTTGAGCCGTGCTGTACGCAGGCGCTGACGGAGCTTCTTCTGCAAGCGGTTTATCAGCCGCAACTTTTTCAAGAGCCTCCATCTGAAAGAAACCACTACGAGATTCTCTTTTATATTCCATATCCGTCTTTCTGCGGACCAAAGGGCGCAGGACCCATGGGCTCACATACGGCATCCTACCGCCGATAGTAGGCTGGGCTGTTGAAAGGGACAAAGAAACATTATCCCAGTTTTCGCCTGTCTGCTGGCGCACGAATGCATAGGAAAACAACTCAATTTCCGATTTTTCGAAATCCGCCCGGGCATCATAAAGGGGCCGCCAGGAAGCGCCACGGACCAGGTACGAAACCGCAAGCGTGGCAGATATCGCCCGCGGGGCCTCGACCTCGACAATAATCGACCGCTTAACCTTTCGACTTACTCTTGAAATCTCATGCAACGATCTCCTGAGCGCTTCGAGTTTTTCGCCGGTTGTACGCTTTGCGGTTGCAATCGTAAGACTTTGCGCATAGGTATCTCGAAGACGGCTATCCAGAAATAAAAATGTTTCCTCAAGCTCGCGAGGAGAGGGCATTTTCGTAACGAGCTCTTTAGGAAGTTCTTTCTGTGAGAACAGCTGCAATGAATCAAGAAACTTACGCTTCTGCGCAATAACGGCAAGCTCATTATCAAGCCTGGTCAATTCATCCTCAAGGCCACGAATCTGATCGGTAAGCTGCCGCACCTGGGCCTCTACTTCTTGAGCGGAAAACTCTTTGGTCACCTGAGCGCCGATAATTTTAAGGCCTTTGCCGGCGCCTGAGCTGACACGCAGGGAATTTTCGTCAATCTCGGGGATTATATCGCTAAAAATCACTTTATGCGTGCCCGAATCAAATTTTATACTTGCGGTCCTGGTGACTAAGGCCGTCGAAGGGTATACCGTAACCTCGGAAATAGAAGAGGTGGCAATAATGTCAGCGGCAAAAAGAGGCACAGCTAAAAAAGTGCACACAACGCTTAAAAAAATTATATGCATCCCTTTGTTCATACCGTCTCCTTCATTGAGCGTTTAGCATATAGCGGTTAGCGTTTACTAAAAAACTTAGAATTTCTTATTCTCTCTACGCTATACGCTACTCGCTAAGCGCTAATCGCTTTCCCCTACGTTCCCATCTCCCAACTCGCCAAATATTTGGCTTGCTCTGGCGTGAGCGTATCTATGGTAATTCCCATGGATTTCAGTTTAAGCGCAGCGATGGTGGCATCGATATCCGCGGGAACTTTATATACATTCTTCGTAAGTGTGGCATGATGCCGCGCCATGTATTCGGCGCTTAAGGCCTGATTGGCAAAGCTCATATCCATAACCTGCGCGGGATGCCCCTCGGCAGCAGCAAGATTGATCAGGCGCCCCTCGCCGAGCAAATAGATCTTTCTTCCGTCAGACATGACAAACTCTTCGACAAAATCGCGGATAACTTTTTTCTTTTTACAGAGCGCTTGGAGCGCTTTAATTTCTATCTCAACGTTAAAATGTCCGGTATTGGCGACGATAGCGCCATCCTTCATTACTTCGAAATGCTCTCGTCGAATAACATTAATATCGCCGGTCGCGGTTACAAAGATATCACCGCTCTTTGCGGCGACGGCAATCGTCGTGACCTCAAACCCGTCCATTGCCGCCTCAAGAGCGCGCACGGAATCAACCTCGATCACCCATACCTTTGCCCCCATACCCTTAGCGCGCATCGCAACGCCTCGTCCGCACCAACCATACCCGCAAACGACAAGATTGGAGCCGGCAAGTAACTTGTTGGTAGCGCGCGTAATGCCGTCGAGTGTTGATTGACCGGTTCCATAACGATTGTCAAAAAGGTATTTAGTCTGGGCGTCATTGACCGCGATAATCGGATAACGTAATTTCCGAGCGGCAGCTAACGCGCGTAAGCGCACCACACCCGTGGTAGTCTCTTCAGTGCCGCCAATGATATTGGCGTGCATCGATACCGGGCGCTGGTGAATCGTACTGACAAGATCAGCGCCGTCATCCATGGTAATTTCAGGAAGATCGTCCAGGACCCCGTTAAGATGTTGATAATAAATTTTCGTATTCTCTCCTTTAATCGCAAACACGGGGATCTTTAAATGTTTAACAAGGGATGCCGCAACATCGTCTTGTGTCGATAGGGGGTTAGAAGCGCACAAACGCACCTTGGCTCCGCCGGCATGTAAGACCTCCATGAGCACGGCAGTCTCAGTCGTAACGTGCAGGCAGGCGGCAAGCTTTAATCCTTTAAGGGGTTTTTCTTTGGAAAACCGCTCGGCAACCAGCGCCAGCACCGGCATATTGTTGCGCGCCCACTCGATGCGGAGCGCCCCTTTTGCCGCTAAACTTAAATCTTTGACGTCATATTTCATGGGTCTCCTTTATTTAATAGTTTTCAGCCCTCAGCTACCAGTCTTCAGCCTTTAAATTTTTAGGCTGATAGCTGCAAGCTGACAACTGGTGGCTCTTTAAAGTTTCGCTCCCGCTTTTTTAAGCATGGCAACCTTATCCAATTTCTCCCAGGAAAATTCCACATCGGTCCGCCCAAAATGTCCATAGCAAGCGGTCTTGCGATACGTAGGACGCAACAGATCCAGAGATTCGATGATACCATGCGGCGTAAGTTTAAAATGTTCCCGGATAAGTTTTACCAGCTCCTCATCGGCAAGCTTTCCCGTATTGTACGTGTTGACATAAATCGATAGGGGCTCGGCATAACCAATGACATACGAAAGTTGAATCAACAGCTTGTCCGCAAGGCCGGCGGCAACCATATTTTTAGCGATATAACGACACATATACGCCGCGGAACGGTCTACCTTGGTCGCATCTTTTCCTGAAAATGCGCCACCGCCATGTGGTACGGTTCCTCCGTACGTATCAACAATAATCTTACGACCGGTCATGCCGGTATCTGACTGCGGGCCGCCAACAACAAACTTCCCTGTCTGATTGATATAATATTTTGTATTTTTATCAACAATGTGCTTCAAGACGGGTATGGCGGCAACATCAATAAGCTCCTGACGAGCGCGCTTAGTAATATGCCTACCGGTCTTATCAAGGATATCGTCAGTGTGCTGACAGGCTATGACCACTGAATCAACACGCTTAGGCTCTCCGTTATGATACTCAACGGTTACCTGCGATTTACAATCAGGACCAAGATACGGTAACGTTTCCGCCCTGCGCACATCAGCCAGGCGTTTGACTAATTTGTGCGCCAGGACAATCGGCAGCGGCATATACTCGGGAGTTTCATTGCACGCATAACCGAACATAATTCCTTGGTCTCCGGCACCCCCGACGTTAACGCCTTGCGCGATATCAGGAGATTGGCTGTGAATGGTATTAATGATAGCGCAGGTTTCATAGTCAAAACCGTATTTAGGATGCGTATAGCCAATATCCTTAATGATGCCCCGCGCGAGCTTCTGTATATCAATATAGGCGTTGGTCGTAATTTCACCGCCCACAATAAGAAGACCCATCGTCACATACGTCTCACAGGCAACACGACTATGTTTTTTATTGGAATCAAGACGCAATACTTCATCCAGAACTCCGTCGGATATCTGATCGCATACTTTATCCGGGTGCCCTTCTCCTACCGACTCAGACGTAAAAAAATATTTCATCTGGTTACCTCCTCCTTGTTTGGTGTCTCGTTTTCGTTATTCATCGCACCAACCGCATGATCGCGCCGCTCGGCGCCCGAACCATTTTCTCCTGATGCTTCATCGGGAACGGTTACTTTTTCATGCTCTGCCAACGCGATAAATTCCTCCAGCTTCGGCAAATCCTTGAGATGGTTAAGCCCGAAGTATTCTAAAAATTTTCGTGTTGTGATATACAAAAACGGCCGCCCGATGACTTCCTTGCGGCCTTCGGTCTTGATGAGTCCTAAATCAACTAAATGTTTTACTACGCCGTCAATGTTCACGCCACGGATCGACTCAATCTCCATACGGGTAATCGGCTGCTTATAGGCGATAATTGCCAGGGTTTCAAGCGCTGCGACCGAAAGTTTCTGCTTGCTGCGCTCGCGGTACATTTTCTTAATCCAGGGCTCATTGTCAGGCCGCGAGCACATCTGGTAGCCACCGGCAACCTTAACGATGCAAACCCCGCTTGCCTGCTGCGCATACTCACCGATGAGTTCCTCCGTTACGGATTCAATCTCTTTCTTATCAAGTTCAAGCACGCTGGCAAGCTCGTCAAGGCCCAAGGGACGTTCGTTGACAAACAAAAGCGACTCTACAATCGCTTTGATCTTGGCAATTTCCAAACGGTATACGCTATGTTCCATGCTTTTCCTTAACGCTTTTGACGATAAATCTCGTTTAAAAGATCTTCGACGGTTTCGGCAGCCGGCCGCGCGGCGAGCGCCTGCCGTATCATGTCTTCCATCTCCCTGCCGCCGTATTGCAGGCGGCGCAAAACCTGACGCGCTTCTTCAACGATTTCCTTTTTCTCGGGGATAGGCGCCTGGGTGCCTTCCTTGATGAGAGCGAAACGGCCTACTTTACCCTGCAGATACGCGACAATTTGCTTCGCCTTCTGTTTCCCTATACCGACCAGAGTGGTCAGATATTCGACATCGCCTTCTTCAATAGCGCGGGCAATACGCGCAATCGGTTTATCAAATGCGCGAAGCGCTCCCTTTGGCCCTACACCGGACACGCTAATAAATTTCTCAAAAAAGTCACGTTCAAGTTCATCGTTAAACCCGATAAGAACCGGGATTCCGCGATTCCCGTCTATAGAAAAATAATGATAAATGACGAAATCTATATCATGGGGGTCGTCGCGCAACGACGCATGGACGGTTCGCGGGATATTCACCTCATAGACAATCCCACCCACCTCCACAAGAACCTTATCCTCCTCTTTCTTGAGAAGCTTTCCCCTCAGACGTGAAATCATAATGGCGCATCGACGCGATCAATGGGAATGTTTCCCGCGCAACGCTTCCTGAAGCTGTTGTGGAAGGCTTGCGCGTAAACGCTCCAATTTTTGGGTATGAGAAAATGCCACCGCCAACGAAAAAGCGTCGGCAGTATGGATCGACAAAAATTCTTTACCGGTAACATTCTCGGCCATTTTTTTGACCTGGAACGAGTTAACATTCCCTTTACCAAGAAATGATTTGCGCGCACGCGTAGGCGCATACTCATAGAATGCGAGCCCGGCACGCTCGGCCAACAGAACGATAACACCCCGCACCTGCGCGAGCAACCCCATCGTGGTGGGATGGCGATGGTGAGAATACAGTGTTTCAACCACCAGCGCTTCGGGTTTATGAAATTCTACCTCAGCCAAGAGCGTCTCGAAAATGTAGTTAAGTTTCTGCGGAAGCGTAGCGTCATGCGGGGGTTTGATCTCACCCTCTCTGACGAGTGACACATCAAGATTACGAACCTGACATACCGTATAACCGCAAACGCGAAACCCAACATCAATACTCAATATTTTCATCGCGCGCCCCTGGGGGAACACCGCTCAAACACCCGCTTACGAAATCTCTTTGGCGATCTCTTCCATCACTTCATCGGGAATATCGAAATTCGCGTGAACTTTTTGGACATCATCCTGTTCTTCCAACGCCTCAATGAGCGCAAGTAATTGTTTAGCTTCGTTACCCGCGATCTTGACTTTAGAGTTTGGGACCAGCGTTAATTCCGCCGTTTCCCACTTAATCTCTTGTGAGGCCAGTTCCTGCTTTATCTTTTCGAAATTCTTCGGGTCGCAATAAATTTCATAATTCTTATCGCCGGTCTGCACATCCTCGGCACCTGCCTCAACACTGATAGAAAATATTTCATCTTCGCTTCGAGCGGCTTTATCAACCAAAAAATATCCTTTCTTGGTAAAAAGCCACGCAACGCTTCCGGCGCCGGCCAGGTTGCCGCCTTTTTTGGAAAAAATATTCCGGACCTCCGCGGACGTCCGGTTCTTGTTATCGGTCAATGTTTCAACCATTATAGCCACGCCGCCCGGACCGTACCCTTCAAAAGGACAACTCTCGTACGTTATGCCTTCAAGCTCGCCCGTACCCTTTTTGATAGCTTTATCGACGTTATCGCTGGGCATGTTCGCGGCCCTGGCGCGATCGATTGCCGTACGCAAGGAAGCGTTCGTGTCAGGATTGCCTCCGCCTTCACGAGCCGCAACCGTAATTTCCCTAATCAACTTCGTGAAAAGCTGACCGCGCTTGGCATCCGCAGCGCCTTTCTTGTGTTTAATACTTGCCCATTTTGAATGACCGCTCATAATTAACCTCCTTCAATGAGCAGATAACTTACGTAAGAATACTTTCTTACGTAAGTTATAGCCCCACACTAAAAATTCATAACATCATTTCGCCCCACGTCCAGGTGAGGCTCTGTGAATTGAACCCCGCCCCTTTGGCAGAATTATTTATCAACGTTGAGAATAATAACCCGCTATGTAAGTGAATAAAATAAACTTTAAAGTAACCGCTTTTCCACACCCAAAGGGGCGGGGTCAAATTCAGCCTAACATTTTTCCTGCACCTTTGGTTTGGAAAGATGTTGGCTTCATGTGAGAAAACCAGACGCTTCCTGCGCGAGGTGATCCGCTTCTTTATTTTTTTCCCGATCAATATGCGTAATCGTAAAATGCTCGAATTTACCGATCAACGTTTTTGCTAAAACAAAAAGAGCGTAAATATTTTTGTCTTTAACTTTATAATTACCATTGATCTGCTCGCATAAAAGCTGGCTATCGGAAAACACGGCAACGCTCTTCTCCCCCATCCCTACCGCTTCGGTAAGGGCGAAGATAAAAGCCATGTACTCGGCGAAATTATTGGTTTGCACCCCCAGATACACACCTTCCTGTTTAACAATTTTTTTATCTTTATATATAACATACCCGATGCCGACACGGCCCGGATTGCCCGCAGAGGCACCGTCAGTATAAATCGTAATCATACGGGAATATCCTCGGCAACATAGAGCATGCGCGTGCAGCTTTCACAAAAAACAGGCTCCTTGTACATCTTGATCTCATTAATCGTTTGGGCGGTAACCCTCATGTGGCACGCCCCGCATGTTTCCTGTTCGACGTCAGCGGGAACAATAGCGAGACCTGAACGCGTGGTAAGAAGCCGCTCGTATTTCGGATAAATTGCCACGTCAACGCCACGGGCATGCACGTCACGCTGATCAATGAGCCCCTTAATCTCTGCCTCCATCTCGCGCGCGCGTGATTGCGCTATTTGACAGGTTTCTTTAAACTTTTTTTCTTCCTGCGCCAGCTTTTCTTTTTCTTCCTTTACCATTATTTCCTGCGCATCAAAGCTATCCATAATCGTAAGGACATCCTCCTCCAGGAGCGAAACATCAGCTTTCAGTGAAGCGATCTCTGCTAATTTTACCTGGTATTCCTTATTGGTTTTCAACTGGTAAAGCTGCGCCTGGGCCTTGCGCACCGCATCTTCTTTGCTGGCCAGATCAAGCTCCTTGCTTTTCTTCTTCAGCTGTAACTCTTTAAACGATTTATCGGCGGCTTCAAGGTATTTCTTTTTAACCTCAAAGTCTGCGGTAAGCTTTTCAAGTTGCGCCGGAATTTGTATATTTTTTTCCTGATTTAAACGATAAACCTTGGAATCGAGTTTTTGCAACTGCACTAATTTATAAATTTCTTCTTTTA
Source organism: Candidatus Omnitrophota bacterium (assembly GCA_043823745.1). Classification (GTDB taxonomy): domain Bacteria; phylum Omnitrophota; class Gorgyraeia; order Duberdicusellales; family 4484-171; genus JAQTOI01. The sequence continues at coordinate 30,602 of JBDRAN010000019.1, forward strand.
AGCTCATCCAGATCAAAACTTTTACCTTCGCGTCATCGCAGCGCGCGTCTTCATGATAAGAACACTACTTTGATTCTTTCATCAGCAAACATGGGCACAGCCCGAATTGAACGGGCGACCTCTACGATGTGAGCGTAGCGCTCTAACCAACTGAGCTATGTGCCCAACCACTCAAAACTCTAATTTTTCTCTATGAGCTATGAGCTTTCTATCTTCTTCGCGTCCAACGTCCCAGTGAAGCGAACGTCCTGCGTCCCACGTTTATCTCGCTACTCCCTCATAATATGGGCCCGCAGGGACTAAAACCCCCGACCGGTCCTCGCTCCGCTCGTCCTCAAGAGGGGCTCTGCCCCTTATGACACTCGCCTACAAGAAAACCAATGATGTCAAACACGGCTCGTTGTCACCCCGAAGCTAAATCCATGAAGTTCAAATATCTATTTAAAGCGAAAATTCTTTTCTCTCGCCTGTCAGCCTTTGGCAGAAAATCTCTTTTTTGGTCCGTGGTTCTTGTATCGTGACCTCTCGGTACTTACTTCTTTCTGGTTGATCCTTCTCTCATAACGTGGGCCCGCAGGGACTTGAACCCCGGACCAATTGATTATGAGTCAACTGCTCTAAACCGACTGAGCTACGGGCCCTTCAAAAGTATTAAAAATTATAGCAAGTTGCCCCCAGGATAGCAAGTCTTTTTTAGAATAGATACGGAGCAGGCTAGCGCTGCTCTACGTAGTCTTGATACGCTTTCTCCCAGAAGCAAGAAATATCGGAATAGCTGCCAATTGGGCAACCACAGAAAAAGTAATAAGTAAGGGTAACGATATATCGTAAACCAGGCCCATAAAAAAACTTCCTAAAACCAGAAAAGACCATACCCGGTATTAAATATACCGTAGGCAGACCCTCGGCGAACACTGGGCACCATGTCGGCGATTGCCGCGCGCATGATTGACTCCTGCGCGCCCATGCCAATACCCCAGAGCGCCATACCGCCCATAACCATCCAAAAATTACCCAAAAATACCAGGGGAGCAAAAAATGAGGAAAAGAAAACCGCGATAACCATTGCTCGAATTCCGATACGGTCAAAAAGGCGCCCGAAGAGAAGCGCGGCAAGAGCATCAACCCCCATTGCCATTGCATAAAAAATGGGAATAATCGCATCGCGCGCAATCGCATGCTTCTTGCAGCGATATGCAATCAGGGGGAAATCGGCAAACCCGGCGGCAAGACAGGCAACCGCTGCCACATAAAGCCAAAACGGCTTATTCAAACCCTGCGTAGCTACAATCGGCGATTTACGTTCAAGGCGCCAAGGATGAGGATACCGCGAGCGGGCAACGATCGGAAACATCTGAAATCTTTCTCCTAATCGGCGTAATCATGGCGTAAGCCAAAAAAAGAAAAAGCCCGGCATTGCTACCGGGCTTTTTCGAGTTTTCGTCAGGTTTACACTTTTGTTACTTTCGTGGCCTGTTCGCCTTTTGGGCTTGATTGAGTTTCGCACTCAACTTCCTGGCCTTCCTCAAGTGACTTATAGCCTTCACCCTGAATTGCTGTGTGATGCACAAACACATCGTTACCAGACTCCAGGGTAATAAATCCATAGCCTTTCTTGTTGTTAAACCATTTGACCTTACCTCTTGCCATAATACTGTTACCTCCTTCTTTGTTGATTATACTAAACAGTGGAGACAATAAAAAAACCGTAAGGTGGAACTTCTTGAACCCTACGGTCTCAGACTTCTGCACCTGTTTCGTACGGCTTAAAGTATACACTACTTTTTACGCTTGTCAACTAAAATTTCATTTTTTTTATGCCTAAAAAGCTATATAAACAATGTCTTTTCTCAATCTGTCCGCTATCGCCAGAAATTAAAATTATAAAACTATCTAAATCATCAAAACCAACCGGTCTTGGCTCTTAAAAACGACCCCGCGCCGCCGTCGATACAATAGTCCTCCCCCGAAAGGCCGGAAAACCTTGTCACCGGATACACCACGAGGCTTGACCGCGCAAAGGCGGAGAACCTGATTGTTCAGAGGTATTTTGACAAAGATACTCTTTCGATTATAATAACAGCATGGATTTTAGCCGCTCATGCTCAGTTCTTATTACCTGCGCCAGAGGTCTTACGCCCTATCTCGAGCAGGAAATGACCTCGCTGGAATTTCCCATTCTGTCACGTCATAAGACCGGCCTGGTTACAAACGCTTCCTTAAACGATACATTACGTCTTAATTTGAACCTATCCACAGCCTACAATGTCCTCTATTTATTAAAAGAATTCAATGCGCAAAGTTCCGACGACCTCTACCGGGAAACGGGTACCATCGACTGGGACGATATTATCCCTGACGATGAATACGTAAGCATCGTCGCCCACACCCATACACCGGTGATACGAAACTCTCTTTTTGCGGCGCAGAAAACAAAAGACGCCATTGTTGACCAGCTGGCGCGCCGCCGGGGAAAACGCCCCGACTCAGGACCGAAAAAAAGCAATATCGTGATTCACCTGTATTGGGAACACGCCCGCTGTTGGCTTTATCTTAATACGTCGGGAAGAAAACTCTCCGACCGCAATTGGCGTAAAAATCCCTATAAGGCTCCGATGCAAGAAACATTAGCCGCGGGGGTTATCATGGCTACCGGTTATGACGGAACGCAGCCCTTTGTAAATCCTATGTGCGGAAGCGGGACTATCGCCATTGAAGCTGCTCTGCGCGCGCTTACAAGGCCCGCAGGCTCCTTGCGCGATAATTTTGGTTTCATGCATATCCGTGGTTTCCAACGTCACCGCTGGGATACTCTTCGCGCCCAGGTAATACGCAACACAAAAAAAATACTTCCCGCGCCCATTATCGCAACCGATATCGATCAAAACGCCATCGAAGCAGCGCGTAATAACGCTCAAACCGCGGGGGTCGCACACCTCATAGAATTTAAGATCTGTGATGTTGCGGATACCCCTATCCCCCCGGGAAATGGTATTGTTATCGTTAACCCCGAATATGGCCAACGCTTAGGGAAAACGGAAGACCTCGCTGCAATCTACAAGCGGCTTGGTGATTTTTTCAAACAACGCTGCAACAGCTATGCCTGTTATATTTTTACCGGAAATAATGAATGTGCTAAAAAGGTAGGGCTACGCAGTAATCGGCGCCTGACGTTCTTTAACGCCCAGATTGAATGCCGTCTCTTACGATATGAAATGTATTCAGGAAGCAAGAATTTTAAGATAAGGGGGACTGTCTTGCCTTATCACGATATATAAGGAAAACTTTCGCCTTCTACAATTATCGGGTCTTTGTCCTTGCCTAACATTAGCGACACAACGAAGGCGACGGAAGAAAAACGTTATGCTGAAATAAATATTGATAAAACTAACGCCTCAAGTTTTTTAAAATCAAACGGTTTGACGAGAAAATCACAAGCCCCCGCCTTAAGCGCTTCGTTGACGACTTCTTCATCCTCGAGGCCGCTTAGCATGACGACTTTTATTGAATTATCAAATGCTTTAATTTTTTTTAATACTACTAAACCATCCATCTGCGGCATTCTCACATCCAAAAGGATTAATTGAGGCTTTTGTTTTTCTACCAGCGCTAAAGCTTCTTTCCCGTCAGCCGCATCATAAGCATCGAAACCGCGAAGCTTTAATAAAGCCTTGGCTTGTGTCCTTATCTCAGCTCTATCATCTACGAATAGTATTTTCCCCAAATTTGAATACTTGTTCTCCTCAACCTTTTCGTTAGGCTCGCGTATAATCTCCAGAATTGTCTTAAGCATATGATGGGTAGAAAAGTCTTTTTTTACGATGTCTACCGCGCCTAAGCTTTTAATTTTTGATACCGCATCGATACTCGGAAATTCTTTTGTTAAAAGCACAATCGGTATTTTCCTTTCGACTTCCCTTATCTTCTCAAGAACCCCACATGTTGCCTGCGAAATTAAATCTTGCCCCACGATAAGCAGATAAGGTTTTTCAGTCTGCAGCCGCGTAAAAATATCTTCGCTCTTTGCTGCGCAATCAACCTTATGCCCGATGGAACATAATATCTCGTGGAATTTTTCTCTAAATGTAAGATCGCTATCAGCTAACAAAACGCTTTTAAGCATACTGCTTCTTATGGATCGATGAACGGGCTTTTCTGTTTTTATATCCCCAGTTTCTTTTTAACCGTCGCCAAGAATGCAAATAAATCTAAAGGTTTGTAAAGAATGTCTTCTCGCGAGAAGCCCACTTCCTGCAAGTCGGCGAGAAGGCAATTTTCTAAATCAATTGAACCGGTAAGAATAATGACCGGGATTTTCTTATTTATTTTCCTCATTTCCTTCAAAACATTAAATCCGGTTATTCCGGGCATTTTCATGTCTAAGGTTACCAGATCTATTTTAACTTCGGAACGTAAAACACCTGTCCCTTCTTCTCCACCGAAAGCTACTATCCCTTTAAATCCCGACTTAATCAAAAAACGCCGAAAAATATCAGCAATTTTCGGTTCATCGTCGATAACTAAAATCGTATACATCAGTTGCTCTTTAATGGCAAGAGTATCGTAGCGGTAGTGCCCTTGCCGGGAGCACTTTTTAATTTTAATTCACCGTTATGTACCTTGACAATTCCGTATGACACCGCTAAACCAAGCCCTGTGCCTTTTTCCTTGGTGGTAAAAAAAGGTTCAAATACTTTTTTTATAACTTCCTCGGACATACCACATCCGGTATCGCTAAAATCTATTATCAGACAATTATCCCGGATAGAAGTGCTGATGGTGATAATTCCGCCCTCGTGCATAGCGTCTCTGGCGTTATTTAAAAGATTCATGAATACTTCATGCATTTGGCACTCATCTATTGCAAGAGGAGGCAAACCATTAGCATAATTCCTCTTTATTTCCACATTCGATAAAGTAAATTGATGCTCCAAAAGGCTTACCACCGATTCTATGCTTGTGTTAATGTCTACCTTTTTCACCTGGCCCTTGCTGGGCCGGGAGAATTTGAGCAACCTTTGCATAATATCCTTTGCGCGCTGGCTTTCTTCAAAAATAATCTTAAGATTATTTTTTACCGTTTCGCTTGATATCTCTTCCATGAGAGAAAGCTGGGCATTACCGGAAATTATCATCAAGGGGTTATTTACTTCATGAGCCATATCAGAGACGAGCCGGCCAAGAGCGGCAAGCTTTGCAGACTGCAACAATTGGAATTGATTAGTTTTTAATGCTTCTTGAGCGGCCTCTAGCCTTGCAACCATTGCTAAGGCATTTTTTTCTTTATTTTCTAAGGTTTTATTAACCCAAATTAGTTCATTTTGCAATTTTTGAATATTTTTATACAAATTGGCGTTATCTAAAGCCAAACTTACCAAAGAAGCAAATACAATTGTTTTATACAAATCAATTTTAGTAAAATTTTCGTCTATCTCTTTCCGGTTGACCGTAAGAATGCCAAGCAGTTTATCATTTTTCAATAAAGGGCTGACAATGGCTGATTTAATATTGTCTCTTCCTTGTATGTCGGCAAACCTGGGATCATTCGTTAAGCCATTAATCAGAATTATCGGCTGCCTGGTTTCTGCAACCCATCCTGCAATTTTTTCTCCAATGGCTAAACTGGTATTTTTTTTAATATCTTCGTCCAGCCCATGGGAAAATGCAATACATAATTTCTCATTTTCATCAAAAAGCATTATCGAAGAGTCATCTGCCCGTAAAACCTTCATAGCCAAATCAACAATTATTTTCAAAAGCTCATCCATTTCTATTGTAGAAAAAATCGCCTTACTTATTTCATATAAGGCAACGGTTGTTGTAAGCTGGCGCTTTTCAAGCGCTTTCTCAATCACCATTCCGATTCTATTAGCATCCAATGGTTTCTCGATATAATCGTACGCTCCTTTCTGCATGCATTCCTTAACAGATTCGATCGAGGCGTAGCCGGTAATCATAACGACCTCTATTTCAGAATCTATCTTTTTTATGTGCTCAAGTAATGTTATCCCATCCATACCCGGCATTTTGATATCAATGAGCGCTACGTCAAATCTTTCTACTTTTACTTTCGCAATTCCTTCCTCGCCGCTCGAGACAGCATTCACCAGATAGCCGCGGCGCGTCAGGCTGGAAGATAACGTTTCTAATACTCCCGTCTCATCGTCTACAACCAGAACCCTATTCATTGCTCACTCCCTGTTTTTAGGTTTATAATAAAAAATGGGTAATCCGAATTGGCTTACCCCTTAAAATTCGCATAATGCCTTATCGATAACATTAAGCATCGTTTTTAAGTCTATGGGTTTATTAAGGTAATCAATCACCCCTAGCTTATAGGCTTTAAGTTTGTCTTGTTCCTTATCAAGACCGGAAACAATAATGATGGGAGTCTTACTACCCAGAGCGTCACGGTTAAGCTCTTCACATATCTCAATCCCCCCTATAGAAGGCATCAGAAGATCTAAAAATATTATATCGGGCTTAAACCGGTGTAACTCATCAAGTATATTTTTGGCGTTCGATAGAGCAAGTACTTCATACTGCCCTGTTCCCTCTAAATTCAACTTTATTATCTTTAAAAAATTTTCCTCATCATCGATAACCATCACTTTCCTTTTACCCATATTATTCACCCACTCCTTTTAAGGTAATAATAAATTTTGTACCTTTTTGCACCTGGCTTTCCACATCAATAAAACCTTTATGCATCTGAATAATGTTTCTGGTGACCGTTAAACCTAACCCGGTTCCTTTCTGGGGGCCACGGGTGGTAAAGAACGGGTCAAAAATCATTTTAAGATGTTCTGGGGAAATGCCTTCCCCTGTATCTTCTATTTCAATGCGCACAATTGTCTCGCCGGTTTTTATAAGGTTTAGCTCTTCTAAATCATGAAGCGGTTTGCTGAATTGTGCTGTATAGGTACGGACAAAAAGCTTTCCTCCCTCAGGCATGGCCTGTATCGCATTTAAAAAAATATTGATAAATACCTGCGTCATTTTTTTAGTGTCGGCTAAGACTTTGGGCAAAGGCTCTCCGAGCGTTTTAACCACCTGAACATTTTCGAATGTAGAGCCGCGGGGAATCAGTAAAAGAGAATTTTCGATTACGGAATTTATATTAAGAGCTTCTAATCCAAGCTGAGTTACTTTTGAGAAATCAACCAGGGCGCAGATAATGTTATCCGCGCGTTTGATATTGTCTTTAATGAGGCGTGCCACCTCAGAGATCTCTTTGTCGTTACTTAATTTAATTTCCAGGTAGTCGGCACTTTGCATGATTATGGCAAGCGGATTGCGCACCTCATGCGCTATACCTGCGGCAAGTTGTCCTATGGCTTTTGATTTTTCAGCCTGAATCAGTTCTTCCTGAGTCTTAACCAACTCCTCGTATGCCTGGCGTAAGCGCTCATCGGTCAGGCGGCGCTCAATAATTCCGGCAAGCACATTGGCAACGGCCACAAGAAACTCCCTCTCGGCAACTGAATCCTGGTGATTTTCTTTTAAATAAAGATTCATTACTCCAAGATTTTTCTTGTCACGAGCGATAATCGGCACACAATAGTGACCATGCGGGCTTATGCCGGTATAGCTTACTTCATGGCGGCTATCGATGCAATGCGCAAACTCAATCACTCCCGAAACGGCAGCCCTGCCGCATAAACATTTACCAAACGGAACACAGGCGCACATACTCAATAAACGCTCCGACGAACCTTCCTGGGCTCTCAACAATAACATCTGCCCAGCCTCATCAGCCAAAAATATTCCGCCCCGCTTCTCCAGCGCAAACCACACAATTGAGAAAAGACGCGCCAAAACTTTTTTAAGCAACTCATCCAGAGAAATGTCCTCTAGGGAAATCTTCAAGATATCATTAAGAACGCTCTGTACATGATAATTTTGCCTCGTCTCCTCTTCGGCGAGCTGTCGCTTGACTGCCATCTCATTAAATATCACCGCAAGATCGCCCACTTCGTTGTCCACATCAAGGGCAACGCGACGACTCAAGTTGCCTGCCGAAAACTCAAGAGCCGCTGACTGAAGCTGCATGATCGGTAATACGATGCGCCGGTCAAAAACAACAATAATAAGAATAACAAAAATTGCATTTACAAAAATTACCGTGATAATAAACGAAACAACCGTCATACCAAAGGTTCGGGAAAAGCTACGGGCGCGTTCAAATTCACTCGATATATATGAATACAATTGCCGCGAACTCCCTAAAGCGTCAACCGCGATAAGAGCGTCCATCTTTTCCATAAGCGCCCCGCCCTCACGTTCCCGGATAACATCAGGAAGATTAAAAATACGTAGCGCAATTTTTTTTGATTGAAGATATTGCTTCTCGATGTCGGCTAATATTTTTGCTTCTGAGGAGGTTACTGTTTTTCTCAATGCAATAATTGAGGATTCCACGCGTACGACAGCATCCTTAAAATTTAATGATTCATTAGCCTCGCTTCCTTGAATAAGAAAGTCATGGGCAGGCGCCACTACCTCAAGGAGGGAAACTTCCAGATTACGCACTAACTCGAGCTTGGCTCCAATACGAGAAAATGTTGTTACGCCTTCCTGATAGCGGTTTATCGCACCAAAAAGCAACACAGTCAAGACGCATATCTCAAGAAGAAAAAATGCTCCCAACATCCTGATTTTTGCCCGTATACTTTGTCTTTTTATCTTCGCCATGCTGTTGAACCAAAAATTTGCATTAGAAATTGAGAATCGTTATAACCTATTCAAAATGGTGCAGTTATACGAAACATCATTGTACCAAAAAGCTACAATGCAAATTTACCTACCTTAATATAAATATTAAGGATGGCCGCCCTAATTTTATAAACATAAGTTTATAGGCTACGCGTAACCGAATAGATAAAATCAATGCTTTTCTTAATACCCTGCCTCTCAATAAAATTAGGGCGGGGTTAACCCAGCCCTTTCAAGAAAGGGCTGCCCTGCGGGCAGATTTTTCTCGCCTGCAAAGCAGGCAGGAAAAATCTGGGTTGAAATTTAAGTGGTCGCCCGGTTTAAGCGCAGCTTGCGCACGTCGCGTTATGATTTCATCACGGTCGCAGTCAAAAACATCATTACCCTGCGCTCGTTCTTAATCTTTTGTACGCTCAGAAAACCAAAACTTTTTTCGTGCGTCTCTTCCTCACTGATACTCTGAAGACCTCCCAGCGCTACCGTATCACCGCTTCTTACATTTACCTGTGTTAAAATCGCACGCTCCAGGGGAACTCCCTGGGCGTTCAAGGAGCTTGAGCTGGGCCTGAGCGCAACGGTAATCGTTCCATCGCCCTGCGCTGTCGGCACAACCTCAAGAAAATCGCCCACCGCGCGACGATCGGGCGTGACAACGATGGATCCGTCAGGAAGATACGTAGCAGTCTCTCCAAATATTTCATCCGAACTTACCGCCAGGCGTGCGGGAGAACCACTGGACGTTCGCAGCATCATCTGCGAACGAAGATGCGCGCGGGAACTATTCTGGGCAGCCGCAACAAATACGGAAAATTGAGCTGCCGGGATAACCAATTCCCCCACTCCAATACCTGCGCCTCTGAAAAAATCATCCCCAGCGTCGATCACTAAAACTTTTATCTCTACCTGCTCCCCCGCTACATCAAGCTCACGTACAATCGACGCGATCGTATCAAGCGTACCGGGATAATCCACGACGATAATGCTATTCGTATTTTTATCAAACGTTACTTTTCCCTCACTGCTCTTAACATCCGTAATCACCGCACAGAGAGACTGCGCGTCCGCACGTTTTATCTTAAATATCCTGGTTTGCGTGCCCGCTTCATTAGCAAAAACCACGCCCCCACACACCAAACTCAAAATAATGACGACTAATAATGCTCTCATGTAACCTCATCGATACTTATTTAGTATCGTATTCAACTCCTGGGCTGATTTGGGCGTTTTTACCTTATTTTCAAGTAATATATCGCGCGCGGAAACATCCTTGCCGTACAATGTTTTATTGCCTTCCCAATGCTGGCTAATGACGTCACCTTCAAACTTAATGCCCGCAAAAAGGCCGCGGCTACGGGAATACGACAGGATCCCTCCTTTAAGCTGTATGTCGGTTGAGGCTTCGGCGTTTCTACCTACCGGACCGGCAGCAACCGCAGCATCAGCACCAAGCTTGAATTTTCCCTGCAGGAGCCCATCAATACTCCGGTCATTCATAATTAAAAGAACCACATCGGTGGCCTGACCGCCGATTTGCCAGCCAATACTGCCGCCGGCAATCGTAAAAAGAGCGGGAGCAGACCAACGCTTGTTTTTACGATTCTTAACCATAATAATACCCTGACCGTATTTCCCGCCGATACCAAGGCCGGCAGAAATCGTTGAAGGGAATATAGCGATAGCCTCGCAATCCTTGAGTAAGCTTTCCGGGATGCTTTGCTCAGGAATCTCCTGAATTTCAGACAAAACTCTTCCGGACTCCTCAACCAACGCAGTCCATTTATTTTCTGCGCGCACTCGTACACTCATCCCACACAGCAAAACACAGAGCAAAAAAAAGCATAATTTTCTCATATCAACCTCCTTGTTTAGTAGTTGGTTAAATCATTATATTTTTCGTGTTTTCAAACTACTAACTACAAATTACGAACTACCTTAGATTTAATAATACCACGCTACCTGCTTTATGCAACGCAAACCTCTATGGTGTTTGAGGCATTTTTTTCTCGGGCAGAACCAACGCATCAATGACGCGCTCTTTATCGTCAATAACCGCCAAAGAAATTCCTGTTTCGCTTATACAAACCTGACAAAAATGATGTACGGGCATATACCGCTGGCTATAGGGACTCGCGCGGCTTGACGCATACAGCGGGGCTCCTCCGCCGCCGGTTGTTACATAATAAATACCCTGATACAGCGAGCGCTCGTAGGTATGATCATGGCCGGCAAAGACAATGTGGACTCCGTAAGCCTTAAAAAGCGGAAAAAGCAGTGACCCAAGCTTCATCTCATCCTGAGGATGTTTCCCTGTGCTTACCAGCGGATGGTGCATAATAACAATAATAAATTTGGAATTCTTCCGGGCCTGCGCAAGCTCAGCTTTAAGCCAGCGATACTGGCCTGATCGCGCACGCATGCCGGAGGCGCTATCAAGAACGATAAAATGCGCGCGGCCGATCGTAACGCTATAGAAAGGCCGATCACCGGAAATACTAACGCTGTTACCATAGAAGGGTGAATTGCGCTCGTGGTTACCACGGGCAGGATAAAAAGGAATACTGGCGCTGCGCGTGGAAATAATATCGCGAAACGCTTTCCAATCCCTTTGATCGTACTCGTTAGTAACTATATCGCCGGTATGAAAGATCGCTATGGGGTTAGTCGCGAGTATAGCGCTCAATAGTGCGCGATGCGTATTGTGGTTAGTTCGTGAATCACCATAGATAGCCACGCACTGATCACGCGCAAACGCCTGCCCGTGGACGCAGAGAAAAACGATACAAAAGACAACGATCGCTACCCTGACGCGTACGTGCATGCATGCATCATACCGTCGGACACGCGGCTGTCAATATCCAACGATAAAAGAATACACTATTCGGAAATCTTTTTTATGTGGTATGTTTCTTGGCAGCGGAAGGGTTTACGTAACCATACCACGTACCTCCCCGACGGGGCATCCTACAGCAGGACTCGCGGCGCGATAGGAATTTACGCGGACAGTAAACCGGAAAAATGCTTTTGGATATGCGCTTGATATATAACTTATTGCTGTTGCAATGGTTATACAAAAACGCAAACGCACCAAAAGGTTAAGGTGCATTTTTCCGGATACCTCGTAAACACTCTTGAATTTCTTGCGAAAT
>JBDRAN010000020.1:0-28851 GCA_043823745.1 Candidatus Omnitrophota bacterium
CAAACGAATAAAGTCATCCCGCCATCGTTTTGCAGACTCCTGCTCTTCGGGCTTTTTCGCGGCGAATTCTTCAAGATATTTCTTTCCTTGAGAAAAATATATGTTTTGCGCCTCCCACAGGTTAAGATCGAGATTAAAAGCATCCAGGGTGGTCATGAAAGAAATAATACTTTCGAGCACCCCGGCATCCTGCGCGCCGGCGTGAAAAAAATCATCGATGACCCGATTAATTTTACGGCTGGCCAGAAACTGGATATTCTTGCGTTCAATCTGTAACGAAAACCTTTTGGCGTCAAGGGATAGCTTCTCAAGCCGCGTGATGTCAAACTCGCTTTGCTCCATAAGAGCGCGCAAGTCGCTGTTAAATATAAACGTCATGACCGCGCGCATATATTCCGGTAACGGTACACCTATGTTTTCGAACGCCTGAAGATAGGGGTGCTGACGTTCGTAGATCTGCCGAAAAGAAGCCTCAGCCTCGGTGCGGGTCGATTCTAATATCTGGTTGATAACCCTGCGCTGCTCGTCCTTAAACAAGTGCCAGAGAGAAAAATGATGAGAACTGAAGCTGTTATCGATAAACCGTAAAACCTCAGGGATCTCTCCTTTTAAGAACGCTTCCTCAAGACTTTTTTGTAGCTGCTCAAACGCTTCGCCGCCCCGGAAACTTCGCGCCCCGCCTACAACGTTGTGATCCCCCAGGTACAGCACCGCAAAACTTATTTCGTCTTCCTCCCAGGTCAACTCGGAGCTTAAACGCACTTTACCTACGGCGAGCTGCTTTTTCCCTGATTCGCTCAAAGAATACGCAAGCGGAGTAACCGCATACATGTACAGCTGCGTTGGCCCGGATTGGCGCGAAAACAAGGAAGATACCGCATAGTGCACGCCAACCCTGAGCAAATCAAGTACCTGCGGCGTAATAAATTTCTCATAGGCATACGCGCCGTTTTTAAATTCAGGGACATTACTCGGCGCGCGCTCAAGGAGCCCCCGAAATGCGTCTTGGAGCGCAATAGTGCTTACCTCCTGAGCCAGTTGCATTGCGCGCGCGGCGTAGGCCATCACTTGAACTGTTTCTAACCCGGTAACTTCGTCAAAAAACCACCCACAGCTTGTATACATAAGAAGGCTGTGCCGCTGCATTTCAAGAAGTTTTAAAATCTTGATCTTTTCTTGGACGGAAAGCTCCCGCGCCGAATGCGATTGCAGAAAAGCTTCCGTATGTTCCCGGGCACGATCAAGAATAACGCTGCTATAGGCATCCCGCGCTGCCCAGGGATCTTTTAATAAACCGGCGGACTGCTCTTCAAAGATACGTATTAAGTTATCCCGTAACCAATCCATAGCGCCACGTAACGGAGCGCGCCATGTCTGGTTCCATTCTCGATGCGTGCCGGAATTGCACCCGCAATCGCTCCTCCAGCGCTCAACGCCATGCGCGCAACTCCATGAGGAATTATCCTTGATCTGGGCCTCCCATTGCGCAGGATACTGCTCCAAATACTCCCCATATATCGTGACACGTGCCAAATTGTTCGCCTCCAGGTAGTATAAACAATACGCAAGCGCCATATCGCCATGGCGATGATGATGGCCATATGTTTCTCCATCAGTCGCAATATGTACCAATTCTCCTTCGCCATTATCCGCAGGGAATGCTGAGGAAAGCCGCCCGGCCAGATTCTCTCCCTTCTCAAGGAGCCTGCCAAACGCGACCCCCTGTGATATCGGCCCGTCATAGAAAAAGAGAGTAATGCTCCTGCCGGAGGGAAGCCGGCACAGGTATGCAACACGGGGATTAATGCGGGCTCCCGAAATATCCTGCCATTCTTCCTCTCCCATTTTGCGCACGCGCGTTGCCTGATGAGACGCTAGAATGGTAAACTTTATATTATATTCGCTTAATATCTCAAGTGTTTCAGTGTCAACGGCACATTCTGCCAGCCACATGCCCTCCGGCTCACGCTTAAATCTGCTGCGAAAATCTTCAATTCCCCAGACAATCTGGGTACGCTTATCCCGGCTATTAGCCAGCGGCATAATAATATGATTATACACTTGGACCAGCGCGGAGCCGTGACCTGAAAAGTTATCGCGGCTTTTTTTATCCGCGTCAAGAATCGCCTGATAGATCTGCGGTTTATGCTTTTGCATCCAGGACAAAAGCGTTGGCCCAAAATTAAAACTGATTTTTGAATAATTATTAACAATATCAATAATACGCTTCTCGCCGGTCACAATACGAGACGCGGTGTTAGGGCCGTAACATTCGGCAGTAATGCGGCTATTCCAATCATGATAGGGGTATGCGGAATCCTGCAGCTCAACTTCCTCGAGCCACGGATTTTCGCGCGGAGGCTGGTAAAAATGCCCATGCACACATATAAATTTACTCATCACGACCCCTTTAGATAGACTGCAAACGCTCCGCTTCTCATATGTAATACTGCTTTCCCGCTCAACGCCTTAGGAAGCGCCGAACCCTTCCCCAGCCAACACGTGTCACCTGAATCAATTCGCTTCTGCCACCTGCCTCCGGGAATGTTCACCGGACATTGCACATCCTGCGCTGATACGTTAACAATCACCATTGCGCGACTTGCGGCATGACTTCGATAGATAACAACAACCCGTTCGTTTCCAAGCTGATGTATCCGGAGGTTATTTTTAGAAAGATGCGCCAGCGCGGGAGTCTTGGTACGCAACGCGATCAATGCCCGATAAAAGTTAAACATTGCGCGTTGCCGTTTTCCGGAAAGTTTGCTCCAGCCAAGCTTACATCGCGCGAACGTCTCTTTGCTCTGAGGATCGGGCGGAATTTTCTCCCATTTAAAATCTTTAAACTCGTTCTTTCTTCCCTCGCGGACCGCATCAATAAGCGCGGAGTCGGAATGATGAATAAAGTAAAGAAACGGAGCTTCCTCACCGTATTCTTCGCCCATGAATAAAAGCGGGATATACGGCGCCGTCATAACCATTCCGGCGGAAAGCTTCAAGTACTCGAACGAAACCAATGAAGACAACCGTTCGCCAAAAAGACGGTTACCGATCTGGTCGTGATTCTGAGAAAAAACCACAAATTGAGAAGCGGGTATGGCGATTGAGCTTGACCCATGGAACCGCTTCCTAAAACAAGAATAGTTCCCGTCATAGACAAAACCGCTTGTAATAGCTTTATGTAAATCTCCCGGGCTGCCGAAATCTTTATAATACCCCTCATCTTCTCCGGTAAGCAACGCATGCAACGCATGATGAAAATCATCGCACCATTGGGCGCTTAAGCCATAGCCGCCCTGAGCCTTTGTTCTTACCAGCCTGGTGTCATTTAGATCGCTCTCCGCGATAAGATAATGCTTGCTTCCTTTCTTTGCGCAAAACTCCTCGGTATGTTCGGCTAGTTCCCACAAAATATGCTTTGCACTCATGTCGAATATCCCGTGTACCGCGTCAAGGCGCAGTGCGTCAATATGGTAATACTCAAACCAGTAAAGCGCGTTCTGCACAAAATAATTTCTCACGCCGGCGCTATAGGCATCGTCAAAGTTTACCGCACTTCCCCAGGGCGTCTTATATTTATCCGTAAAGTACGGGGCGAACTGGCCTGAGTAATTACCTTCCGGGCCAAGATGATTATATACGACGTCAAGAATCACTGCTATCGAATTCCGGTGGCAGGCGTCAACAAGCTTTTTTAAGCCTTGCGGTCCGCCGTATGAATTCTGCACGGCAAAAGGATATGCCCCGTCATACCCCCAGTTCCTCTCTCCGGGAAACTGCGCAACCGGCATCAACTCTATCGCGTTAATGCCCAATCGCTTAAGATACCTGAGCTTCTTTGTGATTGCCTCGAATGTCCCTTCAGACGAGAATGTGCCCGCGTGCAACTCATAAATTATATAATCCTTAAGAGGAATGTTGCGCCATGCCCGGTCACGCCAGCAAAAATCCGCATGGTCAATGACGCAGGAAGCTTTATGCACCCCCTGGGGCTGGAAAAAAGAAGCAGGATCAGGCCTCATTGCGCCATCGGAAAGCTCATAGAGATACCGGGCGCCCGGCTTAATACCGCTCACCACAGCCTTCCAATAGCCCCTGTCATCCCGGGTAAGCGCAACCTTCTGCCGCGATGGGCCCACAATACGTAACGACATACTTTTCGCGCGCGGCGCCCATACGCTGAATTCACACCCGTTTCCTTTAGAATAGTGAGCTCCTATTTTTACCTCTGTCCGCTTACTTTCCATTATCCTTTCTCTCCACTTCAACCGTAACCGTTACGTCCGGAAGCTTGTTATCTTTGAAACGGATATCGTCGGGGACATTCAAGGAAGGCTTTACAACGATCGTTTCATTGATGGCACCCAGATCGATAGGCTCGGTATCGATTGACAACCCTTCTTTAGAAATCGTGCTCGGCAATAAAGCTTCAGCTTGTTTGGGAGCTACCCTTATCTCTTTTATCACCAAGGATGCCGGCAGCCTGCCTTTGGTAGCAACGTGTATCGGTATGCTGACCGAAAGAAGCTTATGAGCATTGAGCACCGTCTGATCGGGTTCAATATCCACAATTGATACGCCGCCGGCCACTCCTTTCACCAGATCGTTACTTAACGTTATCTTGTTCTCTCCGCTTTTGATTTGCGCCGCGTCCAAGGAAAGCTTGAGCTCCTTCGGATTTAATAGGTTGAATTTTTGTTCCGTTCCGCTTAAGGTAACCGTTACTTCTTTTAATTTCGGTTCCGTGATCACGATATCGGTGCCTAAATTCCTGTATTCGACGGGTACAATAAAATAGCGCCGTACCATCTCCCCCGGATGGGCAAACGCAAGCCATAATCCAAGCGCCAGGAAGCTCGCCATTACTTTTTCCAGGGAATGTGAGGTTATCATATTTAACAACCCCTTTTTTTTAGGAGAAACGAACCGCTTCAAATAGAAATTGAGCAAGCGTACTTTAAGCTGTACCAAGTCTCTTGTGCTCGTAAGGTGCCCGTTCTCCGCTACCGAGATCTCCCCGGTCTCTTCTGATACAATAAGGGACAATGCATCCGTCCGCTCAGACAACCCCACGCCTGCGGCATGCCTCGTTCCCGAGCGGCCGACTTCTCCGACATTCGTAGAAAGCGGCAGATGGCATCCAAACTTGACGATTCGTTCTCCGGCGATGATAATCGCTCCGTCGTGAGTGGGAGTTTCAGTATGAAAAATTCCCTCCACGATCTCCTGGCTCAATAAAGCATCGAATTCTTTCCCTGCTTCGATATAGCGCTCGATCGGCTCATTACCCTTGATCACCAGCAATGCCCCGGTCCTTTTCCGGCTTAAGGCAGCTACCGCGCTGGTGAGCATTTCGGCGCAATCGTTAAAAGGGATATTTTTCTTGGTTTCCCTGTTTCTCAGCATACCCAAAAGAGCAAGGCGTTCGAATAAGTGTCTCAACTCATCCTGAAAAATAATCACCATCACCACGATAAAAACCGCAAAAAAAGCCTGTAACGCGATCGTCGTCAGGTAAAGACCGAGTATGCGCGCCGCGATATACACCAAGCCAACGAACACGATTCCGGTAAAGATAAACCTGACGCGGGTCCTGCGTACCCCGATAAGGACAAAATAGATAAAAGAAGCGATAAAGCCTATATCGATAATATCCACCGGCTTTACCTTTTGTGCTATGTCGTTTATGTATACGAGTATGTTAGCCATCGTTACCTCAAGGAATCATATTCTTTAAGATTACCATACCCAGGGGCGGCAAAGTAAGAGAGATCGAATAATACCGTCCATGAGAGGAGACCGGCACCGCGTCCACTCCGCCGAAATTTCCCTGCCCGCTTCCTCCATAATCCTGCGCATCGCTGTTTAAGAGCTCTTTCCAGTATCCTCTTTTCGGAACGCCGATCCGATAATTCAACCTCGGAAGGGGGGTAAAGTTACAGGCAATCAAAAGAGATGCTGTGCCTGAACGCGATTTTCTAAGATACAAAACAGTGCTTTTTTCCGCATCGTTGCAATCGATCCATTGAAAACCCTCATTTTGAAAATCAAGTTCATGCAGGGCCGGTTCCTGTTTATACAGGGCATTTAAGTCTGATAACCAGCGCTTCAGGCCCCCGTGAAAGGAATGTTGGAGCAAATGCCAATCGAGGCTTGCGTCATGGTCCCACTCAGCCCATTGCCCGAATTCCTGGCCCATAAAAATAAGTTTTTTACCCGGGTGGGCATACATATGACCGAACAAAAGCCGAAGGTTGGAAAATTTTTGCCAATAGTCTCCGGGCATCTTATCCAGCAGGGAACCTTTGCCGTGCACCACCTCATCATGAGACAAGCTTAAGATAAAATTCTCATAAAATGCGTACCAAATGCTGAACGTCAACTGATTATGGTGATACTTACGGTGTACAGGATCTTTAGAGAAATAATCCAGTATATCATGCATCCACCCCATATTCCATTTCATCCCGAAACCCAGACCCCCAAGGTATATCGGCCGCGAGACCATGGGCCAGGAAGTTGATTCCTCCGCGATCGTTTGAACATCAGGAAACTCTTTATACACGGTTTCATTGAAATTACGCAAGAAACCAACCGCCTCAAGATTCTCATTACTGCCAAACTCGTTGGGAATCCACTCCCCTTCTTTGCGCGAATAATCAAGATACAACATAGAAGCAACGGCGTCCATACGTAAACCGTCAATATGATACTTGTCCAGCCAGAATACTGCGCTGCTCAACAAGAAAGCCCGGACCTCATGGCGGCCGTAATTAAAAATATAGCTTTTCCAATCCGGGTGAAAACCTTTTTTTCCGTCCGCGTGTTCATATAAATGCGTCCCGTCAAAAAACGCCAACCCATGCTCATCAGAAGGAAAGTGCGACGGAACCCAATCAAGGATCACGCCGATACCGTGCCGATGAAGATAGTCAACCAGATACATAAAATCCTGGGGTATCCCGTAGCGGCTCGTCGGCGCGAAATATCCGAGAGTTTGATACCCCCACGAACCGTAAAAAGGGTGCTCCATGACCGGCAGAAACTCGACATGCGTAAACCCGGTTTCACGAAGATAGTCAACAAGCTGATGCGCCATTTCTCTATAGGTCAAAAAACGATTACCCTCTTCAGGCACGCGGCGCCAGGAACCCAGATGAACTTCATACACAGACATCGGCGACTGAAGGCTGTTGTGCGTGCCTCTTGTTTTCATCCAGTCGGCATCTGACCATTGATATTCCAAATCCCATAAGCGCGATGCGGTTTTAGGAGCAAGCTCCCACAGAAACGCATACGGATCTGTCTTGTCAACGCAATAGCCGTTATGCCGGGAAATGACATGGTATTTATAATGGCTTCCCTTCGCTACACCGGGAATAAAACCCTCCCAAATACCGGAACCATCCCAGCGTACCGATAACGGATGTTTTTTATTATCCCAGTTGTTAAAGTCCCCGATAACGGAAACGGCCTGGGCATTTGGAGCCCATACTCCGAAACAAACACCGTCCACGCCTGTCTCTTTGGTAACATGGGCGCCAAGTTTGTCATACAGACGCACGTGATTACCCTCTCGAAACAGATGAATATCATAGTCAGAGAATAAGCTTACTCCGTGAACAACTCCTTGTTCGCATGATGACTGCTGTTGCGTCCGATTTGTTTTGTTGTTCGCCATACTATACTCTCCTCTGTGCTTGCGGCGCTTCGAGGAGGATCTGTTGTATCCCCCTAATAGGAATAATTACCCAATCGGGACGATGATTTAATTCATAAGACAACTCATACACCGCTTTTTCCAAAAGAAAAGATTGCAGGAGCATATGGAGATCCTCTTTATCCTTAGGCAGAAAATCGGAGACTTGTGCTGCCGCCAAATATGACGACAGGAATACCTCACTTATATATCCGTACCACGGAGCCACCCACGGCTCAAGCAAAACAACGTCTTCTTTGCGCCAGGAAGACTGCAGAAAGATCGCTCCGTACCCGGCATAATGAAACGAGCGTATAAGCCCTGCCACGTCACGTAACGGAGAGCGCTTAAGCCTGCGTTCACTTAAAGGACGCGCCGGCTCACCCTCAAAATCGATGACCACAAAATCCTTTCCCGTGAATAAAACCTGCCCAAGATGATAATCACCATGAATACGGATTTTTGATGCGGAGATTTTCTTCTGCGTTACCGCGCGCAACATATCGAGGATTCGCGATTCGGCAGAAAGAACGGATCCAGCGTCATTACGCCATTCAGGACGTATCTGGGAAATGTTTTTACCAAGCACCTGCATTGTTTTATTAACAAGCCCCTGCATCGCCTTATAGATCGACTTCTGATACAGCAGCGAGAAAGGTTCCGGCGCAAATTCTTCCTTATCGATATGCGATGCCAACACCAGGTGCAGCTCGGCAGTGCGCCTACCTAACAAACCGGCCATTTCTAAAAACATAGAACCCATGGCATTGCGCATAAACTCAGGGACCACCGGTGCATCGGTTTTTAAGGATAGCCCCGGCGCCACGCAGGCCGCGGGCAGCTCTTTCTTGTTAGATAATAAATATTCGTAATAAGAACGGGCATTGTTAAGAGTGTATGCCCAGGCATCGCCGGTATTCTCGACGAACCCCTGCAGCATCGCAACGGTCACCAGATCTTTTCCTATACCGGAATATTCGACCGCCCCCAAAAGCGGCGGAACGCCGACGGCATGCCCGGACTCCGTGAGCGCGCTCAAAATCTCTTCTTCGGGATTGATGCCGTGGTCGAGATGCCGGTATAGCTTTAAAATGATCTTTCTGTTAAAGATCACGGACGTGTTGCTTTGTTCTGCCTGCACAACCTGGGATATTTTTATTTCTCCTGCGTTCAATAGATTCTGTTTCAATGCTTTTGTCGGCACACAGGAAAAAGATCCGCGCGACCCTTTGATCCGTTTCCTCTGCGCGATTGCTGAAAGCAGGCCACTGCGTAATTCCTCATCATACATACCGTCAAACAGTATGCCTTCCCGCGCATCTTCCATGCGCACCGGCGCGATCACCGCCTTTGAGCTCTTCTCCAAAAGTACCGCGGCTTCGCTTGCAAGCCGCAAGCCCAGGGGAACACAATAAATTTCAGGAACGCCGTCATTATAGGACAACTCCACCAACAACAGATGAAAACAGGTCGAACCGCATGGATACACCGCATCCTCAATGATCTTACAACTTCTCACGAGGCGCGTTTTTGAGCCAAACCAGCGGCACATGGCAACATAGCCCGGCAGGATACCTTCAAGGGCGCGTTGTAATGAGCCCGTAATCGGCAATGCCCATTCCTTGCGAGAACACTCAAGGCTCATCCCTTGTTCCGATAAAACGTTCTGCAGGGTTTGCCCTTTTTTCAATGTAAGCCAATAATGACTGTGCGGGCCAAGAGTTACCACGTACGGGTTTTTATCAATAAGGGGAAATTTATTTTCACTGAACACTTCCGAAGGCCGGTAGCCTTCAAGCTGAGGCATCTCAATGGCAACCGCTTGAGCAAACCGGGAAAGATTAGCAACGACAAGAATGGTCTCTTCCTGATAGCGGCGCGTGAACGCTAAAACCTTCGGATTGTTAGACGAAAGTAACTCAAGGTCTCCGCGGCTGAATGCTTTACATTTCTTACGCATAGCAATGACCCGCTTCATCCACCACAATGAAGACGATAGGTTCCGTTCTTGATTCTCGACGTTGAGCCCCTCATAGTTGTATTCAGCCTCTACGACAACAGGCAAATAGAGTTGTTGCGGATTCGCCTTGGAAAAACCGGCGTTCCGGTCCGGTGACCACTGCATCGGCGTGCGCACGCCATTACGGTCACCTAAATAATAATTATCGCCCATTCCCAATTCATCGCCGTAATATAACACCGGGGTTCCGGGCAAAGAAAATAATAAAATATTGAGAAGCTCTATTTTTCGACGGTTATTTCCTAACAACGGAGCTAAGCGCCTGCGGATACCAAGATTGATCTTTGCCTTGGGATCCTGCGCGAATGCACGGTACATGTAATCTCTTTCTTCGTCAGTAACCATCTCTAAGGTAAGTTCGTCGTGATTGCGTAAAAACAACGCCCACTGGCACCGCTCTGAAATAGCCGGAGTGACTCTCAAGATATCGGCGATAGGAAAGCTATCCTCCATCTGGATCGCCATAAACATCCGCGGCATCAGAGGAAAATGAAACGCCATGTGGCACTCGTCACCGGATCCAAAATATACGGCGGCATCTTCCGGCCCTGGTTCGCTTCCGCAAGCAACATCTTATCTTTAAACGTATCGTCGATATGCGCGCGCAGTTTCTTTAAAAACGCGTGCGTTTCAGGTAAATTCTCGCAGTTCGTTCCTTCTCGCTCGAAAAGATACGGAACCGCGTCCAGGCGCAACCCGTCAACTCCCAATCTGAACCAATAATCGATAACACGAAACATCGTTTTCTGAAGATACGGATTATCAAAATTTAGATCAGGCTGATGAGAATAAAAACGATGCCAATAATACGCCTGCGCGAGGGGGTCCCATGCCCAGTTCGATGTTTCAAAATCCTTAAAAATGATACGGGCATCCTTGTATTGATCTGTCGTGTCGCTCCAGACATAAAAATCCCTCAACACACTTCCTTTTTTGGACCGCCGGGCCCTCTGAAACCATAGATGATCCCGGGAGGTATGATTTAATACAAGCTCCGTAATCACGCGTATACCCAGCCGATGCGCCTGGGTTAAAAATTCCTTGAAATCTTTCAGGGTTCCGTAATCGGGGTGGATATTAAAATAATTCGCGATATCGTAACCATCATCTTTAAGAGGAGACGGATAAAAAGGCAGGAGCCATATCGCCGTTATCCCAAGGCTGCTCAGATATTCCAATTTAGACGTTAACCCCTTGAAATCCCCGATACCGTCTCCGTTGCTATCAAAAAAAGTTTTTACATGCAGCTCGTAAATAACGGCGTCCTTAAACCATGAATCATTCTCCTTGAAATAAACCGGTTGAGACATCAATCTCCTTATAAATAATAATCGAAGTCCGTCTCGCGGCGCAGACGGCGATGAAGGCGTAAAATATGCGCGGGCATCGCAGCGGGATCCAATTGAACAAAATTACGCTCTCCTGTCCAAAAGTAACGATCCTGGCTCAAAAGATCCACAACCAAGTACTGTTGCTGGGAATCGATACCTAGCTCTGCGATAGGCACGCGCACCCATCCGGATTGAGTATGATACGGATCAAGATTTACCACGATAAGCAACACATTAGAACAATCATCAGTCGCTTTCATATAAAACAAAAGATTATCGTTGTCAACCTCGCAGAACTTCACATTCCGCGTAGTCTGCAGCGCCGGGTTTTCTTTGCGTATCCGATTGACAATGGCAATGATATCCTGCAGACTACCCTCGGTATCGCGTTCCCACTGTTTGATCTCGTATTTCTCGGAATTAAGATATTCTTCTTTTCCAGGTAGCGCCTCGCTCACACACAACTCAAACGCAGGGCCGTAAATCCCGTAGTTGGAAGAAAGCGTCGCGGCCAGAATAAACCGCGCGATAAACGCCGGCCTACCCCCGTACTGCAGATGTTCCGGAAGAATATCAGGCGTATTCGGCCAGAAATGAGGACGAAAATATTCACCGATCTCGGTCTGGGTCAACTCAGTCAGATACTCGACAAATTCACGTTTTGTGTTCCGCCAGGTAAAATAGGTATATGACTGGCTAAAACCGGCTTTCGCAAGATGATACATGACCTTGGGCCGTGTAAAAGCTTCCGCGAGGAAAATTACCTCGGGATGATCGTTCTTTACTTCCCTGATCAACCATTCCCAGAATGCAAAAGGTTTTGTATGCGGATTGTCAACCCGGAAAATCCGCACTCCTTTCTGTACCCAAAACATAACAATGCTTTTTAACTCGCGCCAGAGCTCCCCGGTGTTTTTTGTTCCAAAATTAAAAGGAACAATATCATCGTATTTTTTTGGCGGATTTTCCGCATACTGGATGCTGCCGTCCGGCCTCTTCGTAAACCATTCCGGGTGTTCTTGTATGTATGGGTGGTCCGGCGAACACTGAAGCGCAAAATCCATCGCTATTTCTAAGCCCGCCTTCTTGGCTTCTCGCACTAACATCTCAAAATCCTTCATCGTTCCCAACGACGGCTCAATAGAGGTATGCCCTCCGCTCATCGACCCGATCGCCCACGGGCTGCCGGGGTCTTCGGGAAGGCACGAAGGAGAGTTATTCTTCCCTTTTCTATTTGTCCGGCCTATAGGATGAATGGGGGGAAGATACAATACCGAAAACCCCATCTGAGATATCTGGCCAAGCAAAGCGATACAATCCTTAAACGTGCCCGGTTGAGCGGCTCCCCGGCCGCAGGAACGGGGAAAAATCTCATACCATGCACTGAATCCTGCTTCTGCTCTTTCGACAATAACCGCTAATTCCTTTCCGTACGCAACTTTCTCTTTCTCTTCAATGTACCGCTGTGAAATCCGGGTAATATCATTTTCCAGGCAACGGGCGACTGCCTGACCAATATCGCCGTCTTGCATCGTCTCGATACACGATTTTAAAATCTTCCGGTCTTTCTCGATGGCTTGTGCGCTTATGCTTTTAAGCAAGCCGCGGCCAACCGCAAGCTCTACCCGGATATCCTGGTGGGCTTCAAATTTTTTACGCAGATCGTTTTGCCATGTACCAACACGGTCAATATGTGCCAAAACTGAATATTGATACACACCCAGTTCATTAACCGTAAAAGCGGCCTCCCAGACATCATTACCCAAAAATCGCATGGGAATTCCCTTCCAAGACTTATGCAGAGGGATCCTTACCAGCAAAACTGCTGCCAGCGCATCATGCCCGTCGGCCAAGATATCGGCCGAAACAACAACCCTCTCCCCTACCACACGTTTAATAGGAAATGCGCCCCCGTCAATTTCAGGTTTAACACGCTCAATAATAACTCTTTTTGTATTCATTGTATATATCCTAAACTCTTCCTTTTTTACAGCCAATGGGGATTATAACACAAATCTATCCTGCGTTGAACTACCTCAAAACCCCTTTTGTATAAACTTCAAACGAATCCTCCAGGCGCACTCGAAGTGACGCGGAATACTTAAATCCGCTTAAGGCCCACAGCGTGGACACGGACTGTATCATACCGAAAAATAAAATTGCCGCGGAGGTAAGGTTGATATCACCGCGAAACTGTTTAGTTCTCACGCCTTCAAGAAGAATCGCATTGATCCGTTTAAGATATTTATGCACAAGAGCGAGCATTTTCCTTTGGGAACGTTTATCCTTAAGATTTAGGATCTCATTCATAAGCATAAACGACGTCGCTTTCCTTTTTTCTATATATTCAAGATGCGCGGTGAGAATATGCTTAAGCTGGTTTAATGGGGTCATCTCCTTAAGACCGGCCGGCTCAATGGCCTGCATCAGCGTCGTATCAATATCATCGATCAACAAGTTAATGATCTCCTGTTTACTGTTAAAATGCCGGTATAACGCACCCTCGGTTATTTTAACGTCACTGGCGATCTGACGCACCGTCAGATGCTCAAAACCTTTATGCGCGATGATGTTGCGGGCGCTGGCAAGAATTTCCTCGCGGCGGATACTGGTAGTTTTGTGGTTGGTCTTCATTGCTATCCTTATGTAAGTGAACGATTACTTACATTATACGTGATGATGCGGCTTTGTCAAACATATTCTCGGGAGAGGCTTAAAAAAGACTTTTCCTTGAGCAAGGGCGACGGCCATCATTCTTAGAATCCTTGAGGCAACAGGCTAGGACTTTTAGACTGACGTTTCATAGCAAAACACCAAATCGGGTTCGCTAAGAGCTTGATACGCCCTGGAGCATCTCAAAACAGAATACGTATATTATCAGGCCTTCTTGGGAAGCGTAAAAATAAACGTGGCGCCTTTACCGAGAACGCTTTCCAGCCATATTTCTCCATGATGCAATTCGATAATCTTCTTGCAGATGTTTAACCCCAGGCCAGTGCCTTTTTCCTTAACTGCCTCGTGATCTCCAAATTGTTCGAATTTTCCAAACACTCTGGAAGAATCCTCTTCAGAGATACCTCTGCCGGTATCGGTTACCTGACACTGGATGCAATCCGGTTTATCCATAACTGAAATTTCAATGTAGCCGTGATCGGTAAATTTAATCGCATTGCCGATTAAATTAGTAAAAACGCGAATAATATTGTCTCTATCCGCATAGGCCAGCGCCGGAATACTGCAAAGATTACTCCGTAACTCTAAGCCGGCACTTGTGACTTTCGGATAAAAGAGCGCGCTTACTTCCTTAGCCAAACCTACAATATCAATTAATTCCTTTTTTAACTCTAATTTACCCGCTTCGATCTTAGATATATCCAGCATATCATCAACGAGGTATTGCAAGCGGTTAATAGATGTAAGGCAAACAGTTAAAGACGCCTCCTGCTTAAGGGTAACCTGACCGTGAATTCCGTCTAAGACTTGCGACATTCTTTCTTTGGTTATCGTCAAGGGCGTCCGCAGCTCATGAGAGACGGTATTAATAAAATCGGTTTTTAACGTATCCAGCTTCTGAAGTTCCTTGTTTTTATGATCAAGCTCCCGGTAAAGGAATTTAATCGTCTCGTTTGTCTTTGCCAATCCCCATATATGTATCTCTAATTCTTCTTTTGTTTTTTGAAGCTCGGCTTCTACCCCTTTATATCTGCTCTCTAAATCTGCAAGGTCAGCGATGCGCGCCTGGAGGAGTTTTACCTCTTCGATGAGTTCTTCTTTCGTTCTATTTTCGTCTGCCATTTTTTACTTCAATGATTTTACCGGCCTCGGCAATGCTTCAAAAACCATACTATTATTTCCTCACTTTTTCGTGTGCGATTGAGAATTCGCGATCTCGGTAAACGAGCCTTTCCAGGATATCTGAGCGCCCAGAATTGATACGCCGGCAATGCACAAACGCTCACGGTCAGAACCAAGAGCCTACGTGCCGTCGAATCTATCAGGTGATTCTTTTGAGCGCCTCCAGCAATGGGGCGCAATCAAATGTTTTGGCACAATAATCATCCGCACCCGCTTTACGGGCTCTTACCGCGTCCACTGCGTCAACCGAACTTGTAGTAATAATGATCTTCGGGTTCGTCTGATTATACTTCTCCCTGATCGCCTGGCAAATCTCAAACCCATTACCGTCCGGAAGCACCGTATCTAAAATAATCAAATCAGGTTTCTCGATCTCCGCCTTTTTAATACCCTCGGCGACGTTCTCCGCGGAAACAATCTCATGATATCCGGCGCGAGCAAGATACCTTTTAACGATTAGAAAATCCGTCTTATTATCTTCAACAATTAAAATTTTTTTATCCATATTATTTGCTCCTCTCTCGGCGCGCGCTGCTTCATCATGCACTCATCTCATCGTTCTCCGGCTTGGTAAGCGCTCCCGGTGCGCCGTCTTTAGAAACACCGTCATCATCAGCTACCCTCGTAGCCGTCATTTTCTCAGGAATATTCTTGGGGATAGTAAAATAAAACGCAGCGCCTTTCCCCAGACCGGATTCTAACCAAATCTGGCCTTTGTGGTCGTCAATAATCCTCTTTACGATACTTAAGCCCGCACCGGTACCCTCATATTCTTCCTGAGTATGCAGACGTTTGAATATTCCGAATATCTCATTATGATGTTTTTTATCGATCCCGATACCATTATCTTTGACATAAAACTCATATGCATCACTTTTATCATGATACCCTACTTCTACCTTCGGCCGGACGTCTTTATTTTTAGAAGAAAATTTTATGGCGTTGCTTATTAAATTAAAAAATACCTCCTGCATTTTTATCCTGTCGCAACGCACGGCGGGCATGTTACGGGCGACCGCCAATTCTATATTGTGCTGCGTAATATCAAATTCTACCCTGCTTATGACTGAGCTCACCAGCTCACCCATAGCAACATCTTCAAACGGATTCTTAATCCTGCTGATCCTGGATAAGGTCAGCAAATCGTCGATCAACTGTTTCATCCGGGTAACACCAATGCGAATCCTCTTTAAATAATCATTGCCCTGAGTGTCGAATTTATCGGCATAGTCTTCCTCGATAAATTTTACTAAGCCCTCGATCCCGCGCAACGGAGCCCTCAGGTCATGAGAAGCCGTATAGACAAAACTATCTAATTCCTTATTTGACTCCTCCAGGAGCCGTTTTTGCTCTTCTATCTCCTTATTCTTCTTCTCGACGTTCGCCTTAGCCTCCAGGAGCTTGTCGGTCATCTGATTAAAAGACACAGCCAATTCTCCAATTTCATCTTTCGTATTGATATTTACCCGCGCAGACAGTTCACCGCCGGAAATTATCTTGGATGTATTCGTTAAATTTTTAATAGGCCTGGAGATGGAACGCGCTAAAAAAATGGCAATGATAACGACCACGACAATAAGTACTACGCTGATCCTTATAAGTGAGTTTCTTAATTTTTCAGCGGCGGTAAACACCTCTTTTGCATCAATCTTAACAATCATACCCAATCGGAACGTCGGTAGTGGTCGCCACACCGCCAATACGCTCCTACCCCGATAATCGGTTGATAAGCCTGCTCCCTGTTTTCCTCCAAGGGCAGCTGCGATCTCCCGTGCCTCTCGAGATTTAATCTTGATCTTCTTTTTAAATGCCGCATCGGGTTCAAACCGGGTCGGCGCGATAAAGACCGCTTCTTCGTTTATCCCGGCCGCAATAATTGTCTCTCCGGTATCTCCCAAGTTAGAATAATCTTGCACAAACTCGTAAACTCCCTTATTACCTACTTCAAAAGCAACGAAACCGACACGCGTTGCCTGTTTCGTTACAGGGATAACGATAAAAATGGCGCCTTCGGCGGATCCGGACCGTTGCTCGACATTAGATATCTCTATCTCTCCGGACTCTTTGGCTTTAATGAAAGTTTCGGCCAACTCCGATTTTCTATTATTCAAAACAGCCTCATACAACGACTCAATTTCTTGTGAGTTGCTGACCGAAAAAGTGACTTCGCCGTCCGATGAAATAAAAATGATATCACTATACCCTGATAGCTTTTGATAATAGCGAAGCATCGGGACTAACTCCAGAGCCAACGCTTTGTATTCGGGGGATCTTGCCCCATTGCCCTGGAAGGTATTAGAAAATTTTTCCGCGGCGTCAATAAACTCGGAAGTTAACGAAAGATTGACGGCGTCATTTTTTACTTTCTGGAAAAATGCCTCAACCCGGTTCGCCTTATCATCCGCAACCGCTAAAAGACTGTTTTTAACAATCTCTTCCAAAACCGTACGGGAACTCCTGTAGCTGACAACAATAGCGGCCACCAAAGGAACCAAGGAAATGAGTAAAAACCAGATAATAAACTTGGTGGTAATCCTGAAATTTTTAAAATTTCCCATGAGGAATACTGTTATATCCTTACTTTGCCGTACGTTAACATAAAGGTCACGGCCGCGTGAGTTAAAAGGAAACCTTTCGCTATGTACGTTTATGCATTATAAGACTGGCGATGGCGATTATCAAGCGAATTCGGAGGGGCAAAAGAGGTAATTTCTTGGAGAAATTTTGCCGAAATGTCCGATTATTTTTGAACTTAGAGCTTCTAACTCTTTATTCAATAAAACGTTATCTGATGTCTGTTTCGGAATACCGGACAACGCTTCTTTTCTTATGCTTGTTTTCTTAGCACTTTCCTGGCAGCAAGGAATAAGACTAAGAAAACAAAATCAAAAAAGGCAAACACAATCCACATAATCGGCATATTGCCCAAGAGCCAATGAGATAGTACGACTCCGCAATATGCTGCTTTCAGTAAAATACCGTACATGATTAAGTTGCGATTGGCAAATGGATTTCTCGCGATAGTAAGGAACATAATCCCAAAAATAACCAACAACAATGCGGGAAATTGAATATAGCCCGCATGGTTAGGCGGAGGAACGTTAGTCAAACCAAAAAGCTGATGCGGCATAAGCAGAAACAATAACCCCAAGATGCCATCATAGAGACCCGCTACTACAAAAAATGGCTTAATCCATTTAGGTGTTCCCATCTCCCCTCCTTTGCCGCAGAAAGCGGCATACCGTCGCATCCTTTTAACGACGGGTGTCAGCCGCACAAAGCGGCATACCGTCGTATCCTTTTAACGACGGGTGTCAGCCGCAGAAAGCGGCATACCGTCGTAATTCCTCGCCCAGAAGGGCGACACCGACGCCTTTACCATTTAGCGTCGGGTGTTTTATGACGGGTGTCAGCCGCACGAAGCGACATGCCGGCCAATCAGATAAGCCAGAAAGGCAATGGTTTGGCTTCCTTTAGCCAAAGCCATATGGCCGAGTGTTGCTTTCTTACTTCATGCGATTTTCTATTATCCTGTACATTTCCGTAAGCTTCCCGCGATCCCAATGCGAATAAATCTTCCGGGCCAACTCTTCATCGAGCGGCAAAGTTTCTAATTTATTTTCCTTTAAAAGTTGTAAAATCGCAGGGGAATACTTTTCGCATAACCAACATTCCCCCGGTCCCGTAAAAAAACTTCTCATTCTATTATAAATTATAGTGAATTCTTCTTCAGCTATATTCCCAAATGAAATATTCAAGAATTCACAAGGCTGGACATCCCCTTTTGCGTTAATATAAAATCTGTCTGTCCCACCGGCAGTACATCCAAACACTGCAGCATCCTCTTCGATGATCTGCGCAGAAATAGAAGGGTAATCTTTGTATCGCGCATCATTATTGTACGCGTGCACCAGCTCCTTCACTTTTTCCAAATCTACTTTACAAAAACTCTCCACTCCTGATTCAAGCCAGCCGCCCGAAGGCTTAGGTTTGATGATCTGGACTAAACATGCTCCGAGCTCTTTCGCCTTATCCATAACTTTCTGAAAATTACCGTTATAAAAATCATCACGTTTGAGGCAAGAATTAAAAGCTACGGCGACGTCAACTTCATGACACAAACGAATTCCTTGAATGAGCGTATCCCAGGCCTTATCAGACTTCATAAAGGCATTAACTTTTTCAGGGTCAGCGCTATGCAACGAAAACATTATTGCGGTAAGACCAAAACTCTTCAACTCTTTTAAACGCTCAATACTCATACCGTCACCGGTAGCATTAACCCAAATCTCTGCCCCTTGATCGATAGATGCGCAAAGTTTGCGCAAGCGGTCATAAACTAAAAAGGGCTCCCCTCCTTCTATATTAAAAAAAGCCACGCCTAAAGCTTGCAATTGCTTAACCGCAGCAATTGTTAAATCGATGTCAATATCCTTACCCACGTCTTTCTTCTGATAACAATGTTCGCAATTAAACCGACATGCCGAAGTCACTGAAATCAGCGCTGTAGTACAGGGGAGTTTAGCGTCAAATACCATAAACTTACGGCAGGCCGTAAAAAACGCC
The DNA here is from genome assembly GCA_043823745.1 of Candidatus Omnitrophota bacterium. Lineage (GTDB taxonomy): Bacteria > Omnitrophota > Gorgyraeia > Duberdicusellales > 4484-171 > JAQTOI01. Next base: position 19,472 of record JBDRAN010000020.1, read on the forward strand.
TTTGAGGGAAAACGGGGTATATACAATCCAAGCCGCACAGCGTTGCCGATGCCCACAAATTTGTTATGGTAGATTTTTGATAAAAAATAAAGTAACCGTTTCAAAAATAATATATATCTACGAAATGACACTTTTCCCTTAATAACATCAGGGAGGTAATAAAACAAAATATATAGCTTTACCCTGGAGGCAAATAACGGTTTCCTGAATCCGGTTACATTTCTCGCTTTTATCATATTAAGCGGCCTGCTGTTTATACCAATTAACCGTGTTTCTTATGCCCTCGCTTAAACTATATCTGCTTTTAAAACCTAACACCAGCTCGGCATTACGCGTTGAATATTCAATATTATCATAAAACATATTTACCCTTCCCCGGGTTAGTAGCGGGGGGCTTTTCGCATTAAATACAGTATATACCATCTCCAGGAAAAAGCCTAAAGGATAAGCCATCAATTTAGGCAAAAGCTTCGGTTTTTTTACGCCTGCGTATTGGCAGAATAAAGAGAATATGGTATCCATGTATTCAGGCGCATGGTCGCCAATAATAATGTGTTGTATACCCTTGGGCCGTTTGCTATAAGCCAAATAATAGGCTTGTGCAACATCACCGGCATAAACCACATGGAATTTATTTTTTCGAGATCCGGGGGATACAGAAACTCCTTGGGTCGCGGACTTAATATATTTAAGAAATACTGTGTCTAAACCATTCTCTCCATAAACCCACACCGGATCTAATATGGTCAAATTTATCCCTTCTCGCCTTGCAAAATCTATCGCTTGTCGGGCAGCGATACATTTTGTATCTCGGTAATAGTTTAGCTTGCAAGGGAAAATTTTATCCAGGAAGTATCGATAATGCGAGTTATAAGGCGACTCCTCATTTTTTATCGCTGTTGAATGCTCTTCCCCGTACACGGCGTTAGTGCCCGTCATAATCACATCCTTTATACCATTCATTACGCAGGCCGTAAGTACATTACGCGTGCCGTCGACATTCGTCTGATAAAAGGCTTGATATTCGCCCCAATCTTTTGCGTAAGCAGCGTTATGAATTACAAAATCATGGCCCCTGAAAGCATCAAGTATGCTTTGTTGATCGCGGATATCACCGTATTTATACTCGACATTAAATTCCCTAATAGCCTCTCGATTACTATCTTTGCGCACTAAACAGGTAATCGTAATCCCTTCGTGAGAGAATAATTTAACTATATGGCTTCCCATAAACCCATTCGCGCCGGTAATTACTACCTTATTGTTCATGTTTTTTCAACACAATACCTGCGTTATGCCCTCCAAAACCATAGGAAGTTGATATGGCTATGTTTACCTCAGATTCTATTGACTTATCTACTAAATTCAAATTCTCCCTGGGGTCAGGAACGCTATTCCCATGCACCTGCGCTTTTCTAATAGAAAGAGCTGTCACTGCAGTCTCTAACGCCCCACTCGCGCCGAGGGTATGCCCGAGAATCCCTTTTGTGGAATTAATATACGGTTGGCGTTCTTTGGGGCCGAAGACTTCGGCTATGGCTTCAGCCTCGATGCCATCATTACCTAACGTCCCGCTACCATGAGCATTAAGATAATCAATGCGTTGGCCGTGCATAAGGTTACGCAGTAACTGTTTTATTTGAGTGCCCGCTGGATCCATCTGAACAATATTATACGCATCGCTATTACTTTGAAAATCTATTATTTCCGCATACATGGGTGCGCCGCGATTTATAGCATGTTGATATTCCTCCAGCACAAGAATACAAGCGGCCCCTTGAGAAAGTAAGAAACCGGTGCTTGCTTTAGAAAATGGATATGGAACACCATCTGGGGATTGCGTCAAAACACCTAACACATCGAACCCCCGCATAATTCCGCCAAAACTATCAGACAAATATTCAACTCCCCCGGTTAAAACAACATCTTCAGGTCCATACTTTACTTTCTGGTAGGCATTGCCGATAGCAAAAATTCCTGAAGCACAGGCTGCATTAACCGTATAACTGGTTCCTTTTAATCCATAGGTGATCGAAATCCAACTGGAAACAGAATTCGGCATAAGCATGGGGACAACCATGCGGTTATAACGAATTTTAACTGTATCCAAAGCTTTAGGGATTTCGCTCGTATCCTTAACAATATGGGCTAAATAGGAGTGGAAGCCGGTTTCCAAGCTACTAATACCTATTCCGACTATTACCCCGCAGTTACGAAGCTCTGACGCGATAAAACCGTTTTCACCCTTATGTACCTTAAAACCTGCATCTTGTAAGGCCAAAAATGAAGCAATTAAAGCCATCTTGTCTTCGCCCTGGGTAACCTTACCGTAATATTGAGGAAAACCATACTCTGCGAGATCTACTTCCGGACAGGGGCTGTAATAACGGGACTTAAACGTATACCCTCTCTCAAAAATTTCGGGTATTGGCTTAAGACAAATGCGGTTATTAAGAATGCTATCAAAAAAATCATCCTTGCCAATTCCAATAGAAGTAACCGGTCCAATACCAGTAATTACCACCCGCCGCATTATCCGTGCTCCTTCAAATAATTGACAAGGTATTCTAAATACTCTGTGCGGTCATCAAAATCTCTGGCGCGCGCACGCAAACTGCCTAAATCTATTAATCCATCGCGAACAAATAACACCTTCGAAGAATCAACAACCTTGCCAACCTTGTAAAAAGCAAACCCTTCTTGTTTTGCTCTCTGTAAAAATATCTGTTCATCTTTTGGCTTTACTGTAAAAAGAAGCTCATATTCCCCGGCTTCACCTAACAATAATAATTCTTTAGGTAAAGCCGCCACCGAGGCGCCAACAGCACCGATATCAACATACGGTAAATCCCTTATTTCATACCCGATGCTATTTATCTCGGCAAGGATGTTCAAAGAGTTGAATACGCCATCGCTCGTGTCAATACAACAAGTCGCATAATCGCTCATAAATGCCGACTCTTTAAGGCGCACAGGAAATCTGCATTTAACAATATTAGATGCTATTTTCAAACGATTATCATGTGAGTATAATTTGAGGGCCGCTTCGAGATTGCCTAAGCCAACTTTTCCTGAAAGGTATATTCCATCGCCAACAGCAGCCCCTTTTCTATTAAGCAGCTTATCCCCGGCTTTACCGATAACAACCGCGGTATAATGCCAGTCTTTTGCTTTGCCAAAATCACCTCCGATGAAGGCTGTATCGGTTTCTTTAAGCACCTCGGCAACCCCTTTGGTGAACTTCTTTATAAAATCCTTATCCCACGCAGTGCTTACGACCATAGAATGCCCATAGAATAACGGTATGCCTGCACATGCAGAAATATCGCTTATTCCTCCCGCCGCCACATTCCATCCTAAAGAATATGGATCATTATCGCGGAACATATCCTCCGATGAAAATTCATCAATCGTAAAAAGTAATCGCTTATCGGCAAAAGAGATAACTTCCGCATCAGACTCAAAGCATTTATTGAGGCGTTGCCTACTTTCCGGAAACATGCCCGTAATCATTTCGATTATCTTTTTCTCGTCATTAATCTGCTTCATGTATCAGCTCCAGTTTTTCTTTGGCCATTTCAATTCGGCACGGCAAAAATCCTTGCGGATCGCCGTCAAATTCAACCTCGGGAGTGTCGCTCGTGCCAGATATTTCAATGTATTGAGCATACGTAAGACAAACCGAGCCGGTACGTGGTATTTCTTTCCCGCTATAGATACATTTCAAACAATAGGGCACTCTCAACCAGCTAATATTTCGTATGATCAATACGTAAAAGTTATCATCCCCTTCTACTAAGTTATTTTTAACCTTAATACCGGACGCAACATGAAATGTCTTGCCAACGGAAAGATTATACAGTCTGGAGACTAGCTCCTTTTTGCCGTTAAACGATATCGATACCTCTGAAGGATGATAATTCATGAATACCTTGACCAAAGCAGAAAAGGTGCCTAAACAATCACCGACCATCTTTCGTGCGCCTGAATTTGCATAACGGGCCACTGCTGCGCCTAGTCCGATATTCGCGCAACAAGAAAAATAGCGTGCAATGAAATCGGGTCCGCTTCTTGCGGACTTCCCGTTTAATTCTAGATTCATTCTCGCAGCTAATGTTATCTTACCTATCTGAATTTTTGTGCTAGTACCTGCCAAAAGTACATTTATCGACTGCTCAATATTGCCATAAGGCACGCAATAACTTTTGCAGAAATCAGGGCTCGTACCCGTATAAATAACACCGAACCGGGCATTAGAAGTTCTCAACCCCGTATCATCATAGAAACCATTCAAAACCTTATTTACAGTACCATCGCCTCCGACTGCAACCACCACGTCATAACCCGATGCATTAGCTTTTTGCGATAGCGCATAAGCATCCTGCGGGGATCCGGTAATACCATATTCATAGTCAATTGCTCTCTCCTTGAGCAAGCGGTGTATGCGAGGAATACGTTTTTCGCTCTGTCCGTCACGCGAGCCAGGATTAAAGATAAGAAAATATTTCATTGTAAGCCAATTTCTTTAGCGATCTTCCGAAATATATCCAACGTCGTGTTGATGGTGGTATCGGACAAATTAGCCCCGGCAATGAACCGAATTTTATTTTCATTACGTGGCACTGAGGGGGGCACAAACGGTGTTGCCAAGATACTGTTCACGTGAATCATCTTTGCGATACGCGCACACTCCTCCATATCTTTTATTACGATAGAGGTAATCGGCGCCTGCCCTTCTGTCAGGTCAAACCCGCTATCAATAAGGCATTCGCATATCATTCGCTTATAGCGCCACATTCTCTCACTAAGGACTGAGAACTCTTTATCAATTATATCAAGAACGGCTTCAATGCCGGCGAGAACCGGTGGCGGTAGAGCTGTCGAGTAAATAAAACCTGGGCATGAATACTTCAAATAATCTATTAATTCTTTCTTGCCGCTTATGATTCCGCCGGAATTTGCCAATGCTTTCCCTAACGAGGCGGTATAAATCCCGTTAAAATGTTCAATATGTTTTTCTTCTAAAATGCCTCTACCGGATCGTCCGATAACTCCAATGCCGTGGGAATCATCAATAACCGGCACAGCTTTGAATTCCGAGCATAGATTAACAATCGCATCAAAGGGCGCAATGCTCCCTTCAGTGGAAAATACCGATTCAGTAACTACAAACACCCGCTTATATTCAGACGTTTTCTCTAGAATTTTCTTGAGATGACGTACGTTATTATGTAAAAACGGTTTTACCTTACATCCCGCCAAGCGCACTCCCTGCACAAGCGAAGCGTGCGCATAGTGATCGATAATAATTAAATCATCCGTTTGCGCGAGCGACAGAAACAAAGCGCAGTTAGCCTGATAGCCCGATGGGAAGATAATTGAATCTTGCAGCCCGACAAACTTTGCCAATCGTTGCTGGAGCCGCTTTAAAATGACCATGGAACCGGTAGTTATCGGCGTACCGCACATAGAAGCACCATACTCCTCTGCGGCCCGAGCTATCGCTTGAGCAACGCGCTTATCTGCGGCAAGCCCGAGATAGTTGTTTGAAGCTAGATTTATAAATTCTTTGCCAGCAATAATCAACGGGTCGCGTAAGCTTGACTCTATACTGCAATAATAAGGATTAAAATCATATTTATACGCGAGGCTTAGATCTATGTTTAGGCCAGAATAAAAATCAGCTCTTTCCATCAGACTCCTTGCCCAGAAAGGGCACACCGGCGTAATTCCGCTAACGCCGAGTGTTAAGATCAGGAAATTTCTCTCTTAAACCCTTCACGATCTCGGCTACGGTATTAATATTTTTAAATTCATAGTCCTGAATCGTGATACCGAATTCGTCCTCTAACGCATTAAGGATAATAACCCTGGCAAATGAATCTAAGCCGAGATCATTGCGCAAATCCGTATTCAACGTTACGTTAGTTCTTTTTTCAAGATTCTCTTCGATTGCTTTTATGACTCTGTCTTCGAGACTCACGGCATCCTCCTGATCTTACGCACCCTTTCCAAGATAACATCTTGTTGCATTAGAGCTATCGCACATTACCGCGCACATATTGCAATCCAGGCACTTTGCTGTGTAACCATCATTTGCCATCAATTTGGAGACAAGATCGGGCTCACAGATAAAAGGCCTGCACAGGCTAACAAAATCTGTTTCATTCCTTTCTAGTGCCCCAGCCATTTCTTGTTTTTTCCTGAAACCGCCGACGCATATGATTGGCACTCCCGTGTACTGTTTGGCTATTTTGGCGTAAGACAAATTATACATCGGGGTAAACATTTTGAGTCGTGACTTTACAAATGGATAAAGGAACCTTTTCCGCAAAAATCGGCCAACGATACCATATGTGTCATACTTTGGGGTATATTTCAATATTAAATCAAGAGGAACGCTCCGACCCCTGAATATACTTAACGCATAATCCATAGTCCCATAGCTTATTTCAATGGCATCCACGCTCTTATAACCCAGAAAGCGTATTAGATGAATAAAATGCTCTTGGCTGAAATTATTCCGGTAATCATCTCCGGAACTTATTTTAACCATTACGGGAAAATCGCTGCCGCATATTTCCCGTATTTTATCAATAACAACTTCCAGAAAATGAGTACCTATCCCGGTTTTTTGGTCTACCCCAAAGATATCGTTCCGGTTATTAATAGACGATAAAATAAACTGATGCACAAGATACCCATGAGCTGCATGTATTTGTACACCATCAAAGCCGGCCTCTTTACACCTCAGGGCAGCATCTGCAAAACGCTGGCCTAAAGCGAGCGCTTCCTCTGTTGTCAATTTCTTAGGGATACCGCCGAAATATGATGATCTCTTTGTAGATACACCCCTCACAGGGCCGCGTACAGCTTTAGCTACGGTTTGCCGACCGCAATGGGCTATTTGCATGAAAATTTTACCTTCAAGCGAATGCACATGATCGGTTACTCTCCTGTAAGCCGTGATTTTGGAATCATCATCAATACCACCTTGCCGCGGGTGCATTGCCCTACCGCAAGAAGATATATACGTAAAACCTGTAATAATTGCCCCGATACTATTTTTTGCCAAACCAGAATAGTGAGCAAGATATGCATCAGTTGGGAAACCCTGGTTATCACACATCCCCTCATAGGTCGCAGAACGCACTATCCTATTTGCTAACGTTACCTTGCCTATGTGGGCCGGGGAAAAAAGATCATTCATGATTTTGGATTACTATGCAAATCAAATAAAAAGCCCACAAATACATACGACACGATAAATAACCACAGCGCAAGATCAGGGTTGAAAAAAGCGATTATTGTTGCCTCTCCGCACACGCATGCGCGAAAATTTGTTTTTAATGAGTCGTATGTTTTTGGGCCGCTAGGATTCCGATAATAAAGTATACCGGTCCAAGTCTGCAAAAACACGGTTAAACATCCCAATAGAATAAACGTACTGTTAAGTTTTACCCATAAAATGTTTGTGGCTTTTAAAATAAAAAATGCAGCTGTTGGCAAAAAAGTGGCAAAAAGCGCTATCAAACGAGCGTTATGTAATCCGTATTTTACTACAAGCGTTTCCTTCCCTGCAGCCTTATCCCCTTGATAATCCTTAAAATATGTGTAGAAAGTCATTAGTCCGTTAATAATCCAAACTAGTAATAGTGCGGAGGCGCGATGTGACGCTAAAAACGTCGCCTGAGTTGGTCCGCAGGCATAAAAACCATAAAAAGAAGCCATGGTAACCATTAGCCCAAACACAACATTACCAAGAATGCTATGCCCTTTTGCATACTCATAGACGATGTTAAGCAGCACTCCGGCAATAAGAAAAATTATCGCAATCGGCTCAAGATAAAACCAGGTAACTCCAATACCAAAGAAAAGTATTGCTATTGAAAGGAACAACGCCCTGCTCGCATCAAGTTCACCTGTAACCATAGGACGGTCAGGGGCATTGATTCTGTCTTCTTTAAGCCCCAAGTAATCATTAATAATCTGATTAACGCCCCAGCCTAAGAACAGTAGGAATAAAATGATAATCTTTTTCTCTTGACTGGGAAGAACTTCGATTGTTCTTTCAGGATGATTTTTAGCCAACAGCTCGTAGTAAGCGACGCCAATCCACCCAGCCATTCCAGTCACAAAAGAATAATAAAGCCGCATTGATTGAACGTATGCCTTAATAAACTTAATCATCCTGTCGTCCCCCTTTTTAATTGCCTAGATCCATTTGAGCGCGTTTCATGTGTCCTTATAGCGTTGCCTCAAGCCACTCTCTAACTTCACGGATAAATTCTTCTTTTGAGTCTTTTATTAAATACTCTGCGTGTGAACCATTCTTAATAAAAATCAATTTCTTCACGGATTGCGTTTTCTCATAAAGAACTTGCGAATGCCACGGCTTAACTACCCAATCTTTTTCACCGTGAATATAACAAACTGGAATATGTACCTTATCTATATTGTCGGTTGGTTTTTGTTTCTTACGCCAGAAGGCCCCCGGCCTAAAACCTCTTCCTTTGAGCCCGTCCAGAGTAAATAATGTATACGCCAGGTCGCCCTTCACATCTAAATTCCAGAAATTATAATCAATTTTATCGGGATCTGATGCCGCGCTGACACACATAAGCGAATCAACTCGCGAACCTTGCGCTAAAACATTAATTGCCACGCTTGCCCCCAAAGAAAAAGCGATCATGCCGGTTTTTTTATATTTTCCCTCTCTATAGTCTAAGACTATCTTTAAATCCTTACCTTCATTGCTTGTCCAGCTGAACAGTCCACTACTTTTGCCATGGCCTCTGAAGTCAAACATTAATATATCATATACATCAAGAAGGTTATTTTTTAGCTCTTGGAGCAAAACCGCATCCTTGCTATTATAAAACCCGTGCACGATTATAACAACCCGGTCGTGGTTATTCACTGTATGCTCATAAGAAATCTTCTGACCGTCCTGCGCTATTAGAGTATCCTTCAATACCTTCATGGTAAAACTTACATTACCTCTCTACACATCCAATGCGTTTACATCCGGGAACTTTGCCGTGCGATCTAGTTTACTATATTGTATCATATCGCATTGTATTGTCTTAAGGAATCACTCGTCTCTCTCTAAGATCAACAACCCGTATTCACGGGAAGTCGTGGCAATTTTTGGTTCATATTAAAGTAACACACAGAAACTTCTTATACATATGGTAATACAAAATTGCGAACAATCAGCAACGCCTTCGACGCCCTCGGATCGAATAGGAGGCGGAATCACTTCCGCCGTCCTTTCACACCACCGTACGTACGGTTCCGTATACGGCGGTTCATAAAGGTTTTAAGAGTTCCCCAGTTTTGTCGTGAGGTTTACTAATCCAAGTTTGTTGAAGTAAGTT
>JBDRAN010000021.1:0-3003 GCA_043823745.1 Candidatus Omnitrophota bacterium
AGTAGCTATCGGCCATCCGAAAGTCTTGATAAAAAACTTTCTCATAAAGCTATCCACAATGTAGCTTACGTTTAAACGTCAGTTACTCGCTTGAATTACTGCCTCTTGATTCTGTACTTAGCGCTTAACTCTTGAAATTCATACTTCTTTAAATATACCTCTCTACGACTTCCCAGTTCTCTCTTTGCCGCAGTTATTGTTTTTCCAAAAAAGCACGCAGACAAAACTTGCCGCGTACGCCGCTATGACAAGCATCGAAAGTTTGCGATAGCCTATGGCCATACCCAAATACTCGCAAAATCCTCCTAATGTGGCCCCGAACAGGTTCGCCCCGAAACACGCGGCAGGAAACCGGCTCATCCTGAAAGTCGTTGAAAAAATAAGCCCGGAAAAAAATATCGGGAGCGGCATGACAAGGACAGCCCATGAAAGGCGCTGCCAGAAACCAAGAGACAATATGGAGTCCCTCGGGGTAAAAATAACCAGAAGCAGCGACACGAGAAGAAAAAGATATAAGAGCTTACTAAAAGACCTCAACCGCATAGCGAGATAATTCGACAGTAACACCATTAACAATACCCCTACGATTATCAGCACCGTGTTCAGCCATGTGGACCCGAAATACAATGAGCAGTCCACGATACTTTTCGTTTCCAGAAGAAGAAAACCTACCCCCATGAAAAAGAAATGGCCTTCATTAAGGGACAATCCCCGCGGTTTGAATATGAGCACGCTCAATAACGACAGAAAGATAAGAGTAGCGATAACTATCACATAATCTTCCGGCACCAGTTTCCGCGAAAGATATAAATAAGGCCAGTCATCCGTCGCCAACGGCACTTTCAGCGGGGGAAGCAAGGTTATTCTCAAAAAAGACCCTATTTTCCGCGGCGCAACGGGGATGTCCTCATAAGGCGCGCATATTATGATCTTACCCATATTCTCGTATACCAGCGGGTCTTTTCCGGTCGCCTCTTTTACCATATTCACAAGTTTATGGGCAAGCCACTTGCGTTGTGACAGAAAAAAAGATAGCGAAAGGATGCCACCCTCATTAAGCAGCTTATATCCCGTCCTGATGCCTTCTACCGTATAGACAAAACCGTCCAATCTTATGTTCGCCATCGAGGACGCCAGCGCTTGAGAATCCAGAAATCCGAAAACCACAAGATCGTATTTTTCAGACGTTCTTTTAATAAAAACGCGCGCATCGTCATTATATATTTTTACCCTCGGATCGAAATAGACTTTGCCTGAGCTATACTTTCTCGACAATTTTATCAGAGCGGGATCGATATCGACGGCGTCGACCTTTCGGGCACCGGCCAATAAGGCCGCCTCTACGTCCATCCCACCGCCTGACCCGAAAACAACGACATTCTCGGGAGGGCTCTTAAATAAGCCATACGGCATAAAATATTGGTCGCGCAAAATTTTTACTACAGGATAAAGATTGTAGTTTTGCGTGTATCTTTGTATATCGATACTACCGAAAAGCTGATAATAATTCTGGTTCACTTGGGCCCGATAGATCGGTGGGTTCTCCATGGTGCTTAACGACGCCGGCGGATCTCCGGCGAACGGTGCCCCCTGCAGGCTCTCGTCTCTCAACGTTATGTAATGATACGGCGACCAGATGGCCCTCGACTCCAATTCGATAGATGCATAAAGCAGAAATATCGTAACAGCAAAGAAGGGTATGCTTATCAGCAAACTTTTACCTTTAGAGAAATAAAGATAGAGCGCCATTGCCCCCATTATGCCTATTAGCGGTGAGAACGCGTAAAGCGAGAAAAAACCGAAGACCACGGTGCCGGCAATACTTCCTCCCAAGTTCCACGCGTAGGCCTCTAGCCTGGGTAATGCCCCGAAAAGGTCTCCAATCTTTTCACCCAACGGGACAAAAACAGCGGTGTTCGCCGCGAAAAGACCGACAAGTATCAGGTAGTTCAAAAAAGTCGGGGACCCGACAAAAAAACGCATTTCAACTGTACTCCCCGGAAGCAGCATGTATCTGCAAAAATATATGGCCCCGACGTCCAAACAGATCAATGCCGGGAACCATCGGAATAAACGGTACTCCTTCGAACTCACCATGGCACCCAATCCCAGGCCGAGGAACGAGCTTATAAGCATCAAATTGGCGTAATACGAAACTACCTGTATAATGGACGGCACCCACCTGATTAGCATGAGTTCCAAAAAAAGGGCCGTAAAAGAAATGCCAAACAGCGTAATTCTCGAGATCCCGTTATTTTTATTATCCGGCGTGTCTTGAGTGACAGGTTTTCGCGGAATATCTGCTTGCCCTATTGTCATAATGATCGTTCTCCCTCTTGAAACCCCAAACGGGGCCATTCTAAGAAAGTGCCACCCTACGAGTTTAAATATTGAGCTTTTTGCCAATGTTCCAAAAAGAGGATTATTGTTATTGTATCATTTTTTGCCCCATTGACATAGAAATTATAGCTTGAATTTTTTATCCCGCCGATTACAGTTGACAACTTTATCCTTGGAGGTAAAATAAATTGTGCCTAGGTGCTGTCAAGAAAAAAGCGCAAAATTATTTTTTAAAAACAGGCTTTTTATCGTTCTAACCGTAGTCTTATTGCTTTGCCTAGCGTCTTATTTCTTAACTTTCCTGGAGCCATTCCGCAAGCACTTCTTAGGATACGTTAAAGGTATCTGGTGGGCGGTATTATTAGGCTTGTTTCTGGGTGGCCTTATTGATTATTATATCCCCCGGGAATATATTTCCAAGGTTTTGGCCAGAAAATCTCCGGCAACAATATTTAACGCGGTGTTCTTGGGGTTTTTGATGAGTGCCTGCAGTCATGGCATCCTCGCTTTATCCATACAGCTGCATAAAAAAGGCGCCTCAAATCCGGCTATAGTCAGCTTTCTCTTGGTCAGCCCTTGGGCGAACATTACTATCAGCGTAATGCTTGTACGATTTTTCGGGCTAAAGGGTATTTTTATAATTATAGCCGCAATAATTATCGC
>JBDRAN010000022.1:0-13357 GCA_043823745.1 Candidatus Omnitrophota bacterium
TAAGCTCATAGGGAAGCGAAGGACGAAGGACGAGGGACGAGGGACGAAAGGAGAGAAGAAAAATCGTCCTAGCGAAGGAAGTGAGCGATCATCCATCATCCATCGTTCAATCATCGGGCTTATCGGATGCATGGCCAAGAATAAGGGAGAAGAGATATTTAAGAAATGGCCGCATGTTGATTTGATTGTGGCGCCGGCGAGGTTACATAAGATACCGGAATATATAGAGAAGCTCCAGGCTCCAGGCTGCAGGCTCCAGGCTAGTCAGTCCTTAAGCTCATCAGCTCATGAGCTCATCAGCTTAAGAGCTAAATTGCCTAGACCCTTGACCCTGGAACGCTTGCGGATTATTGATGTGGAAGATGGGGACAGGAAAGAAGAATTTTATCGGGCGGAATATCGAGAGAAGAAAAGCCATGCCCAGGTTGTTATTTCGACCGGCTGCTCAAATTATTGCTCCTATTGCGTTGTGCCCTATGTGCGAGGCGAGCTTCGCCTGCGCAGCCCCAGGGACATTATTGCGGAAGTTAAACGTAATGTGGCGTTAGGGAGAACGAAGATTACATTATTGGGGCAGAATGTGAATGATTACAATTATAGGCTCCAGGCTCGAGGCTCCAGGCTCCAGGATGAAGAACGCAATACGGTGCGGAGTGCAGCGGAGCCTCCACCGGGGGGACAATACGCAATACGCGATACGACCATAAATTTTGTCGATTTGCTGCGGATGGTCGAAGAAATAGAAGGGGTCGAAGAGATAGAGTTTCTGACTCCGCACCCTAAGAATACGAGCAAAGAATTATTCAGGCTCATGGCCAAGTCTAAGAAAATCCGCAAATACTTACATTTGCCATATCAGTCAGGTTCTGATAGAATCTTGAAGCTTATGCATCGCGGTTATACCAAAAAAGATTATCTCTCCCTGGTCGAAGATTATAAGACGATCGTTGGCGGGACCATCGGCACGGACATTATTGTCGGTTTTCCCGGCGAGACCGACGAGGATTTCGCTCACACCAAAGATGTTTTAGAGAAGGTGCGGTTTATGGGCGCGTATATATTCAAGTATTCACCGCGGCCCAATACGCGCGCGATGAAACTTGCCGATGATGTGCCGCCTGCGGTAAAAGAGAAGCGTCATAGGATTTTACTTGATCTGCAGCGAAAGATTTCTTCGGGAAAATAATGAAAAAAATCTTAGCCTATAGCATTGGTTTATTGTGCGCGCTTTCGGGAGCCGGTATCGTCCATGCCGACGTGCGCGCGGGGGCTCTTGAGGAGGCTTATAAGAACTATATTACCGGAGACTATGAAGAAGCGCTCCTTAAGGCCAGGGCAGCGCGGCAAAACGATGAAGCGCTGTATTTCCTTGGCCTTGTATATATTAAAATGGAAAACTATCCGCAGGCGCGCGAGTATTTGACGAAGTTAACGCAACATTACTCTTCTTCGCGTTTTTTCGAACAAGGGCTCCTGCGCCTGGCCGATACGTACTACTTGGAAGGTGATGCGGCACGCGCGCGCCTGATGTATGAAGATATTGAAAAAAAGCGCGTTGATTTTACCTATATGCCTACCGTGTATCTGCGGCTTTCACAAATTGCCGCCCAGGAGGGCCGCTGGGATGATAATAAAAAGTATGCGGCCATCATAAGAGATAAGTATCCGGTAAGCCCCGAAGCGCAACGCGCCATGGCCCTTGAAAACAATGATAATTTTTTTAGTGTACAGGTCGGCGCGTTCAGCCAGAAAAAGAACGCTCTTGAGCTTGCGGGAGAACTTGAAAAAACATACACGGTTACCGTAATTGAAGATAAGAATGCGGCGCTTACTCTGTATAAGGTACGCGTCGGTAAATTTAGCGATCGGCAAAAAGCAGAGCAAATGCGTTTTAAGCTTACCCGCCAGGGGTATCCGGCTAGAATCTATCCGTAGGACGTAGGATGTTGGACGTAGGAAGTGGGGTGCAGGGCGTTAGCCGTGGGACGTGGGACGTAGGGGGAAAGATGAGATTAGCGAAAAGCTTTAGAGATTTAGAAGTGTATCAACACGCGTTTGAAATTGCTATGGAGATATACGAAATTTCCAAGAAGTTTCCCGTCGAAGAGAAATATTCTCTAACCGACCAGATACGTAGATCCTCGCGATCTGTTTGTGCGAATATTGCAGAAGGTTGGCGTAAGCGCAAATATATGGCAATGTTTATCAATAAACTATCTGACTCGGCACAGGAAGCAGCGGAAACCCAAGTATGGTTGGAATTTGCTTTGGCGTGTAAATATATAGGAAAAGAGATCTTTGATACATTCGATGAACGATACGAACATATTTTTGCAATGCTCGCTACAATGGAACGTAAAGCATCTACGTTTTGTAAGGTAAATTTTCTGGAGCAGTAGCTAACAAACGTCTTTCGTCCGAGCGAATGAAATGAGCGGACGTCCTTCGTCCCACATATCTATGCCTACCATCATTTTCGTTGTTGGCCCCACCGCAACCGGAAAAACAGACGTTGCCTTCGGCCTTGCCTGTTCACTCGGCGCTCAAATTATTTCTGCTGATTCAATGGCGATTTATAAAGAGCCACGCGTTATCACGTCAAAACCAAGCGAGGCGATGCGTGCGCGCATACCGCATCATCTGGTCGATATCATTTCTGTTCAAGAGAATTATAGCGTATTTGATTACTACCATCAGGCTCTGGAGATTATCAAAGCCGCAAAGGGTAAGGCCCCCCTTATTGTCTGCGGCGGCAGCGGCCTGTACATCAAAGCGATTCTTGACGGTATTTTTGAGGGGGCAGGAAAAGACGAACGCGTGCGCAGTGATCTGGAAAAACAGGCGCGCGAACACGGCCGGGAATATTTGTATGAGGAATTAAAAAAGGTTGACCCCCAAACTGCCGGAAAAGTATCAGCCAATGATGTGAAAAGAATTGTCCGGGCTCTTGAAGTTTTTATGGTGACCGGTGTAGCGTTGTCCCAAAAAAAACAGGAAGCCAAAGGTTTATGGGGAGACGTGCCCATAAAAATATTCGGCTTACGGCTTGCCCGCGAAACGCTCTATGAGCGCATTAACAGGCGCACCGAGGAGATGTTTGCTGCCGGTGCCATAGGAGAGGTAGAGCGTCTTCTCCAACATCCGTTGAGCCTTACTGCCTCAAAGATCATTGGTATAAAAGAGATAGCCGGTTTCCTCAATGGTGAGTATACTAGAGAGAAGGCAAAGGAATTGATGCAGCAGAATACGCGCCGCTTTGCCAAACGCCAGATGACCTGGTTTAGGGCGGACAAGCGTATTTGCTGGCTTGATATCGAAGCATTGACAACTGAGGCCACTGTACAACATATCATCCGCGAGATGAAAGCATAAGCGAGCCCGTACAGATAAATATATACGTTATATGGTTGCGGTTGCGATGCTCGTATCGGTTGCGTAAATCGTTTTTAAACGCAACCGACAGGGATTAGATACGAAACTAGCTGCGCAACCGATAGACGAGCCACGAGGCGGCTTGTTTTTAAGCTTGTAGCTTGAAGCTTGCAGCCTGGAGCATAAAATGCACGAAACCACCAAGCAGGAAAAAGCATTCTTAGTTTTGGTATCGCTCGGTAAAGAACATTGGTCCAAAGAATGTTTAGCCAGTGAATTCAGGAACCTTGTGCTCTCGACGGGCCTTACGGTGGAAGATCTTATTAAGGTAAATATTAAAGCCATAACGCCGGCGTTTTATATCGGTAAAGGAAAAGTGGAAGAGCTGGCCGGATTGCTTATGGAAAAAGAGGCCAACGTCATTATTTTTAGCAACGAGCTCTCGAGCACCCAGCAGCGCAATCTCGAAGAAGCCCTGGGGGTTAAGACCATTGATCGAACACAACTTATACTTGATATTTTTGCGGCGCACGCGCGCACGCAGGAAGGAAGTTTGCAAGTGGAGCTTGCGCAATTACAGTATCTTCTGCCGCGGCTTTCCGGAAAAGGCATTATGCTTTCGCGATTGGGTGGAGGCATTGGCACACGGGGCCCCGGAGAGAAAAAACTTGAGATCGACCGGCGCAGGACTACCGATCGTATCGCCCGTCTGCAGAAAGAAATCGACGGGGTGAAACAATACCGGGATGTTATACGAAAAAAACGCCAGAAGGAAAAGGTGCCGGTCTGTTCCCTGGTAGGCTACACCAGTGCGGGCAAGTCAACGCTTTTTAACGCTCTGACGCAAGGCGCGGAACAAACCGCGGCCACCTTGTTTACTACCCTCGATACGGTGAGCAGAACCTTTACGGTGCGCTCGGGATCCGATGCCCTTATTACCGATACGGTCGGCTTTCTCTATAAACTTCCCCATAAGTTGATCGAAGCATTTCGGGCGACCCTTGAGGAATTGCATTATGCTAACGTGCTGCTCCATGTTATTGACGCCTCAAGCGCCGAGATTAATCGGTTGCGTGGCTCTGTTGACAACGTTTTGCGTGAGCTCGACCTTACCGCAAAACCCTCAATACTTATTTTTAATAAAATTGATTTAGTAAGCGAGGAGCGCCTGGCGTACTTGCGTGCTGAGTATCCTGACGCGGTCTTTGTCTCAGCGCTTAAGGCCCGCGGCCTCGCGGAGCTTCGCGCGGCAATATACGGTATCCTTTTTAAGGACACCATTGAAGTTATCCTGACGTTCCCTTTTAGCCGTATGGAAATTGTTGATTTTATCCATACCAACTGCGAAGTGCTTAAGACCAGTTATCAGGACGATAAAGTTGTTTATTGGGTACGAACCGCGCAGGAGGCGTTGATACATTTTAAGAAGCAGGGGATTGAAGTGCGAAGGGTTTAGCCCGTAAAGCGCCCTGTCGAGAAGTAAACAGGTAAGCAATCTATCGATGCCGGAGGCCGAGAGCACGTCTTAAGCGTAAGAGCAAGAAAATCTTGCCAAAGATGTTATTGAGTGATAGAATTTCTCTGTTTACACATAATGGTTGTTAGCAAAAAAGGAGTGGTATGCGACCAAAACAGATAAGTATGGTAGTGTTATTTGCGGCCTGTGTTTTTTTATCGTTGGTGTGCACCGCTGAAACCCTTACATTGTCTTCAGGTAAAACCTTTCAGGGAAAAATTGTTGAAGAGACCGACGCGTATATCGCGCTTGAGCATGAAGGCGTTACGATCAAGTATTTTAAGGATGAAATAGTACGTATTAATAGAAATCCAATTCCCGAAGAGTCTGTCGTTCCGGTTGCGAAAAGGGTTGCAAAAGCTTCTTCGACTGACGAGCTCATTACGATTACGCTCAAAGAAGACCCCAACAAGGACCTTCCCACGTTTGTAAAAAAACTCGATGCTCTAAAGCAAGAGATTGTTGATATTGCCGAGAATGCCAAGGGAAAGCTATCCGCTCTCCGTGGTGAGGCGCTTACCGCTAACCATCGCGCGATCATGGAAGAGGCGCTCGACGTCATGCAACGGAAAGTTGCTTTACTACGAAATTTAGCGGTGCCTCCAGCCGCGCGTGAGCTCCGGGATGTTGCCGTCAAGATAGCTGACTTACAAGCCACGTATTTTCGCGCGCCAGCTAATACTTTTAAAACGGTAGAGCAGTTGCAAGACTACTGGACAAAAGAGGTTCTTGTAGATATGGATAAATTGACTGTGCAGTACCGAGATTTATATGCACGCCTTGAAAATCCAACGATGCCTGCCACAAAATAATACCACGGGATTGTTTATCGCTCCTGAAAAACTCTAATATTGGTGGTACATGGGAGAGGGGATAGAGAGGCCCTTGCGGGAGCATTTAGAAAAAGTTTGAAAAATTTTAAAATAAATATTGACAAAAATTTATAAATATGTTATATTTTACTCAAGATGAAGAGAGGGAAAATCAAAGAACAATTTGAAATCAGTATTCCACCGGATGAGCCGGTTTTTCCTTTAAATGTGGTTTGTCAGCTCCTGCATTTTCATTATTGGACACTTCATGAACTTTTAAAGGAAGGTGTCATCCAGCCAACAGGTAAGGCAAAGAGGAAAAAGCTTTTTTCCTATAAGGATGTTAAGCGCTTAAAATATGTGCAGTATTTGATGCAGGATAAGGGTGTTAACGTAAAAGGCGTAAAAGTGATATTGGAAATGGAAAACGAAGAGTAGTTTTTTTTGGTCATGATTTGGCAGTCGAAGCGGGAGAGTGCTAACGATGGAGACATTAAAATTTAGAAATTGACTAACGCGGAACAAAACGTGAAAAAACGCTGAACTGATCCGCGTAATTCAGCGTAGATATCCCTGCCTTGCCGGCAGGCAGGCGCGTGTATCCGCATCTACATTGTAAGATGCATTCATGAACTTAGAGAAATTTACCTTAAAAGCACAGGAAGCAATCAATCGCGCGGTTTCTATTGCCCGGGAATATAAGCATCAGGCATTAGTCCCTGAGCATATATTGGCCGCCTTGCGTGAAGATTCTCGGGGTATCGCTAACGATATTCTTGTACAATTAGGAGTTAGCGATTCTGATCTAAAACAGAAGACGCAAGGCTATCTCGCCGCTCAGGCAAAGATATACGGTGAAGCCAAAGAGGTCCATGCTTCCGGCCGTGTCGTTGATATTTTTAACGGCGCGCAAACATATGCGCATGACTGGCAGGATGAGTATGTCAGCTCTGAGGCGCTTCTTGCGGCGATCGCGCGGGAGCATAATAGTTTTCTGTCGCAGTATCTTCTTAAGCAGGGGATCCATAGCGAAGATCTCCTACGTGTCATTAAGCAAATACGCGGCGTGCATAAGGCTGATTCTCAGGCCGCGGAGGAAAAATACGCCGGCCTCCAGAAATATGGAAGAGATTTAACGGAATTAGCGAAAAAAGGGAAACTAGACCCGGTTATCGGCCGGGACGAGGAGATACGCCGCGTTATACAGGTACTTAGCCGCAGGACTAAAAATAATCCTGTGTTGATTGGGGAGCCGGGCGTGGGTAAGACCGCAATCGTTGATGGTCTCGCGCAGCGTGTTGCCACGGGCGATGTGCCTGAAGGCTTAAAAAATAAACGCATTGTCGCCCTCGACATGGGAGCCTTGGTTGCCGGCGCGAAGTTTCGCGGCGAATTTGAGGAGCGTTTAAAAGGTGTTTTAAAAGAGGTGGAAGCCGGCCAGGGTGAAATTATCCTTTTTATCGATGAATTGCATACTTTGGTTGGCACGGGTGCAGCCGAAGGGGCGGTGGATGCGGCGAACATGCTTAAGCCGGCGCTCGCGAAAGGCTCGCTGCGCTGCATCGGCGCGACCACGCTTGATGAGTATCGCAAATATATAGAGAAAGATGCCGCGCTTGAGCGCAGGTTTCAACAGATTATCGCTCGCGAGCCTACGGTTGAACAAACCATTGCCATATTGCGCGGTCTGAAAGAGAAATATGAAGTGCACCACGGAGTACGCCTGAAGGATTCTGCGTTAATAGCCGCGGCCCTGCTTTCGGACCGTTACATCAGCGCGCGGTTTCTTCCGGATAAAGCCATTGATTTGGTTGATGAGGCGGGATCGAAGTTGCGCATTGAAATTGACAGCAAACCGGAAGAGGTTGATACATATGAGCGAAAGATTGTAGAGCTGCAGATACAAGCGCAGGCGTTACGCAAAGAAAAGGATAAGACTGCGACTGAGAGTTTAGCAAAGATTGAGAAAGAAATAGCCCAGTTGCAGAAGGAGCTCGCCGGCCATAAGGAGCATTGGCAGAAAGAAAAGGAGCTTATCGGGGCTATACGCAAAGTTAAAGAAGAGCTTGAGCGCCTTAAACTTACCGGGGCAGAACTGCAGAAAGAAGGGCAGCTTGACAGGGTTGCTGAAATTCGTTATGGGAAGATCCCTGAGCTTACCAAATCGCTCGATGCGCTCAACAAAGAATTAATGAGTGTGCAGGAAAAAGAAAAAATACTCAAAGAAGAAGTTGACGAGGAAGATGTCGCTGAGGTGGTAAGCCGCTGGACAGGCATTCCGGTAAACCGGTTCATGGAGAATGAAGCGTATAAACTTCTTAATATGGAGAAAGAACTCGCGCAGAAGGTGGTAGGTCAGGATGATGCGATCGCTTCAATCGCCAACTGCATCCGGCGTACCCGCTCAGGACTTTCTGACCCCAATCGGCCCTCAGGCTCATTTATATTCCTGGGTCCTACCGGCGTGGGTAAGACCGAACTCGCGAAGGCCCTTGCATGGTTTCTTTTTAACAGCGAACACAATCTCGTACGCATTGATATGAGCGAATACATGGAGAAGTTTTCTGTTTCACGCTTGATTGGCGCTCCTCCGGGCTATGTGGGCTACGATGAGGGTGGTCAACTGACGGAAGCGGTGCGCAGAAAACCTTATAGCGTTGTGCTTTTTGACGAGATTGAGAAGGCGCATCCCGATGTGCTTAATGTTCTCTTGCAGGTGCTCGACGAGGGGCATCTTACTGATTCGCAGGGGCGCATGGTTAATTTCCGTAACACGATGATTATCATGACTTCTAATCTCGGCAGCGAATATTTTAACGATCCGACGGCGACGCGCAAGGGGATCGAAGAACAGGTTCGCGTAACGCTCAAGCAGCATTTCAGGCCTGAATTTTTAAACAGGCTTGATGATATAATCTTTTTTAAATCTCTTGATCTTGCGCAAATAAAGAGTATCGTCGATATTCAGTTGCAGGCTTTAAAAGAGCGGTTGAAAGATAAAAAAATTGAGATAGAATTAAGCTCTAAAGTCAGAGGGTTCCTTGCCGAGCGTGGGTACAGCCCTGAATACGGCGCGCGGCCCCTAAAACGCACAATCCAGAAATTACTTATTGATCCCCTCAGCATCAAGATAATCGCGGGAGAATTCAAGGAAGGCGATGCGGTAACCGTTGATTTGAAAGAAGGGGAAATTGTTTTTAAGGTCGCGAATAAGCGCTAAGTAACGCATATTTACGCAGATAGCGTGCGAGCGTCTGCGGCTGACACCCGTCGCTCAAAGGATGCGACGGTATGCCGCTTCCTGCGGCTACACCCGTCGCTAAAGGCAACCTGGCGCTTGCACCCCGCACCAATCGGTATTGTGCGGGTGTCGCCCTTCTAGGCGAGTATTGCGCTGGTACCTTGCCTAAATGGATAGGCAAGTACAGCCTTTCTGGCTAGTGTGCGCTTGTTGCGCAAGGCATTGCGACGGTATGCCGCTTTCTGCGGCTGACACCCGTCGCTAAAGGATGCGACGGTATGCCGCTTTCTGCGGCAAAGGAGTGGATATGAAAATTGACATTTCATTTAAATACCTTGAAAGTAGTCCGCTTATCGAGAGTGTGCTGGATAAAGATATTTCAAAGGTCCAGAAGCGCGTTCAGATGTTTCGCAAGAATCAGCCGGTTCATCTCTCGGTGCATATGGAGAAGAACCCCCATCGCGAACAGTATTTTTGCCGTTCGCACATTTATTTGCCTTCCCGAGTGATTAAGGCTGAAGGTAGAGCTGAAAAGTTAACGGTCGCCATTAACAAAAATTTTTCCGCGCTTACTAAGCAATTAGATAAGGTTAAATATAAGCTTGAGAAACACCTGAGGGCGCACCGCGACAAGACGCAGGAACCCTACGAATTAGGCAGATAGCAAGCAAGTTGTCTTTCGGAAGTAGACAGGGTCAGAATTCCCGACTCATGAGCTGTCCTAAAAATTTTGACAAAATTTTTAGGACATTCGTCGGGATAAATTATAATCCCGTTTTTGTGCCCGATATGTTTCTCTCGCAATTTCCTGCGCTGTTTTAAGCGGCAGGGAATTGTGAAAATAACAGTTGAGACAAAAACGGGATAATTCGCACAGTGATTTTTGGGCACTTATGTTTCAAAAATCACGTGCTCATTAGTGATCTTTCTTGACGGAGTAAGGAGCAGTGTGTTAATATATCTGGCGCTTGTGGTTCCTCCACGAGTGCCTACAGCGAGTTTACCAATGGCTAAAAACCTGGATATCAGAGAACGGGAACGAGAGATTTTGGAGTTGGTTGTTGAATCGTACATCGAGGAGTCAAAACCAATAAGTTCAAGCCATCTGTGCAGCCGGTATCATCTTCCGTATTCATCGGCTACCGTGCGCAATGTTATGGTTGGTCTTGAGCAGAAGGGTTTGTTGTCGCATCCGCACACCTCATCAGGCAGGGTGCCGACGACGTTCGCGTTTAAGCAATATGCGGAGCATCTCCAAGATAGCGGCGACATTAAAGATTACCCGGTGACCTTAGGGACGCATGCGCAAAGCGCTTCAGATCTTCAGACAGGGATTAGTTGCGCGCTTGACGCGCTTGCAGAAGGTAGCGGCTATACCTCGCTGGTTGCGATTTCCGGAAAAGACGAGCGTTTTTTATTTCGCGGCTCGCGTTTTATTTTGGAGCAGCCGGAGTTTGAGGATATTACACGATTAAAAAACTTATTTTACGCGCTTGAGGTCCAGATTAGTCAACTCCAGGAGTTATTATTCCATTATCTCGACGAGCGGGTTACTATTCTTGTGGGAGATGAGATTGGGTTTAAGGAAATAGCCGATTGTTCGTTGATGGTGTCCGGCTCAAAAGAAAAGCATTGTTCTTTTGCGCTTGGGGTCCTGGGACCGGTGCGGATGAATTATTCAAAAGCAGCCTGTTGCTTGTATTCGGTGAAGAATGAATTGAAACGTCTGATTGAGGTGCTCGATGAATAAGAATCACAAAGATGATCTGAAGAAAGAAGAAGCCAAGGACGAGTTGATACCTCCGGCCTCGCCCGATGAGGCGCCGGCAGATATCTCTGAGCAGCTTACAAAAAAACAGGCGGAGTATGATGAGCTTTGGAATAAACACTTACGGGTGTGCGCGGATTTTGACAATACCCGTAAACGCCTGGAAAAAGAGAAGCAGGATGTAATTAAATTCGCGAATGAAGAAATTATCTTTGAACTTTTGAATATTCTTGATGATTTAGAGCGTACGGTTAATCTTGCACAGAGCGGGCATGAGGATTTTAAGGTCTTTTTAAAAGGTGTCGAGATGATTCTCGCGCACCTGTACGAGATGCTTAAATCGTATGGTGTTAAGCCTATCGAGGCAGAAGGAAAGCTATTCGATCCGCATGTGCACGAAGCGCTGATGCAGGCGGAAAACAATGATGTTCCGGAACATACGGTTCTGGAGGAGTTGCAAAAAGGGTATTGGTTAAACGACAGGGTTGTGAGAACGTCAAAGGTAAAAGTATCGAAGAAAGCAAGTGAAGCTCATCCGCCAAAAGCGGAGGAAGCTTGAGGCCTCCCGACTCATAAACTGTCCTAAAAATTTTGTCAAAATTTTTAGGACATTCGTCGGGATAAATTATAATCCCGTTTTTGTGCCCGATATGGTTCTCTCGCAATTTCCTGCGCTGTTTTAAGCGGCAGGAAATTGCGAAAATAACAGTTGAGATAAAAACGGGATAATTCGCACAGTGATTTTTGGTAAGTCTGTTGGTTAATGAAAATTGAAGTAATGAGCAAATTATTAACCCCAAGCCTTTCCGCTTTGAAATTCTCGTGATGTTACACGATAATTTCATGCGCAGGCTTCGGGATACTCGTCTTAAAAGAATATAGAGTTCGTCATACCCGGCCTTATAAGGAATGGCTGGTACGCGTCTCTACGCAAGGAGGTATCATGGCAAAGGTAATTGGAATTGATTTGGGGACTTCTAATTCAGCGGCAGCAGTGATGGAAGGCGGCAGACCGGTAATTATTCCTTCAGCAGAAGGCGCGGGAGTGGCATCCGGAAAAGCATTTCCTTCCTATGTCGCGTTTACCAAAGATGGACAGCGTCTTGTGGGGGAGCCTGCGCGCAGACAAGCGGCGATCAATGCCGAAGGCACAATCCAGGCGGCAAAACGCAAGATGGGGACTGATCATAAGTTTAAGGTGCATGGAAAAGAGTACACTCCTCAGCAGATTTCAGCGTTTATCCTACAGAAGATCAAGGAAGATTCTGAAAGCTATTTGGGTGACAAGATCGAAGAGGTTGTTGTTACTTGTCCCGCGTATTTTGATGATAATCAGCGCCAGGCTACTAAAGACGCGGGCGAGATCGCGGGCTTAAAGGTTTTGCGCATTATCAACGAGCCGACCGCAGCCTGCCTTGCGTATGGCCTTGAGAAATCTCAGAAGGAACAAAAGATCATGGTGTTCGATCTTGGTGGGGGGACGCTCGATGTCACCATTATGGAGATGGCGCAGGGTGTGTTTGAAGTTAAATCAACATCGGGTGACACGCAGCTGGGCGGCACGGATATGGACAATGCTATCGTTGAATACATCGTGAATCAATTTAAGCGCGATACCGGCATTGACGTGCATAACGATAAAATGGCGATACAGCGCGTTCGGGAAGCGGCTGAGAAAGCAAAGATCGAGCTTTCCTCGACATTGACGACCGATATTAATTTACCGTTTATCACTGCCGATGCAAGCGGGCCGAAGCATTTAACGATGGCGATTAACCGCGCCAAACTTGAAGAGCTGGTTGGTCCGATTATTGATCGTTGCCGGCATCCCATGGAGCAAGCGCTTTCCGACGCAAAATTAAAGCCGAGCGATGTTGACCGGATTATTATGGTTGGCGGTCCGACGCGTATGCCGATTGTGCAGAAGTTTGTCGAAGATTATGTGAGTAAGAAAATTGAACGTGGTGTCGATCCGATGGAATGCGTGGCATTGGGCGCGGCGGTGCAGGCGGCTATCATTAAGGGTGATGTAAAGGATGTGCTGCTTCTTGATGTTACGCCTCTTTCCTTGGGGATCGAGACGCTTGGCGGCGTTAACACCAAGCTCATTGAGCGCAACACGACGATTCCTGCTCGCAAGAGCCAGACATTTTCAACCGCGGCAGATAACCAGACCGCGGTGACTATTAGAGTAATCCAGGGTGAGCGTCAGATGGTGAATGCCGAAGGAAATGTGGAGCTGGGCCAATTTAATTTAGAAGGGATTCCTCCGGCTTCGCGCGGCGTGCCGCAGATTGAAGTCTCCTTTGACATTGATGCGAACGGCATTGTGCATGTTTCCGCGAAAGATTTAGGGACCGGGAAAGAGCAATCGATTCGTATCACGGCACCCAAGAAGCTTTCGAAAGAAGAAATCGAGAAGATGGTTCATGACGCGGAGAAATTTGCCGCTGAAGATGCCAAGCGCAAAGAAGAGGTCGAAGCAATTAATCAAGCGGATAACCTGGTGTATGCAACTGAAAAATCCTTGAAAGAGTATGGCGACAAAGTAAGTCCGGCTGAACGCGCTGACATTGAGGCGAAAGCGAATGATCTTAAGGCCGCGATTAAGGATAAGAATGTCGATCGAGTCAAAAAAGGAATGGAGG
>JBDRAN010000023.1:0-23181 GCA_043823745.1 Candidatus Omnitrophota bacterium
AAATAAAAACATTTTGAAAATCCAGCCGCTCTAAATTATCGTAAGAAGCATCGGAACAAGCCGATCCTCAGTCACCTATTGGCGGCGTCTAATTAATAGACCCGCATGATACTATCGGAGCGGCAAACGCCTCGCTAATCAAACCTCAGGAAGCCTGTCCCCTCAGGGACGCTTCAGACCCCTACCCAGCAGGGTGTCCTGTTGGACTACGAGCGCAGGCGCTGCCACTGACCGGATTTGTTCTTTTCTAAAAAACGGCCGTTTTTCCTTAAGGATATGATAGATAACCTTAAGCATATCCCGGGCTATAGCCACTTTGGCCGTATTAGCGTTTTTTCTTTTTGAAATAGCGTCGTATTTACTAAGTTTATCCGGTTGTTTGCGGATAAAATGCCAGACGACTTCTAAGAGTATCCATTGCAAATGTTTTCTGCGGTTAGAGCATAACGGCCCATGGATTGACTTATGCGCGCTCTGGCTGACTCTGGGCGCAAGCCCGGCATAGGCACACAGCTTTTCAAAACAAGAGAACCGGTTGATATCGATAATCTCGCTTTTGATCAAAGCAGCACTAAAGTAATCAAGGCCGGGCATAGTAATAAGGTTTACTATATCTTCGTCATTAGAAGCCCGTTCTTTCAAGAAACGTTCAGTTTCGGCGATGTGGCTGGTTAAATCGTCAATGCGCTTGATATACCCACTGATCACTTTTTGATATTCAACCGCTAGATGATAATACTTCAATTCGCCGAGGCGCTTATGGGTAGCAAAATTACCGGTTGAATCTTCGCCTATCTTGTCTAGAAAAGCTTTCAAGCTGGTGATATTTCTGGTTCTGTCGGCGACGAGATTCATGCGATAGCGTAAAATTGCCCGGATTTTCCTGGTTGCTTCATCCGGCATGGTTACGATCGGTAAATAGCCCTTGCGTAAAACGTCAGCAATAAGCCGTGCATCTATCTTGTCGGTCTTTTTATGACGCTTGGCAAAGGCTTTAAGTTCATACGAGTTAGCTAAATACGCTTTATCAGTATACATGTTAGCTATATCCATAAAGAAGTAACAGTTATAGGTAGCTTCCACCGCCAAGGAAAATGGCCGTGGTATACTTGAGAAATATTTCTTTAACTCATCCGGCTGGTTTGATATACTTTTACTGTCACGTTTGTTGCCAGTCTCATCGGTAACGTAAAACCAGGAACGTTCTTTGTGAAGGTCTACACCAACGTAATTCATGGGCGGTTGCCTCCTTTTAATTTAGCGCGGCATTTTGCCGGCGCTCTTTTAGCTTGGTAGTTAATTATACCAACGCTGTGAGGAGCCGCCCGTTTTTATCCCTTAGGTTATTTTACATAGTATCAGGCCTCAAAACTAAACTTTAGCGAGGCATGAGCCATAAATTTTTAAATCTATATGAAAACAAAAATACTTATACTCTTATCATTCATGCTTTCTTTTTTCTCTGCGTTTGCCGAGACCATTGTCCTAAAATCGGGAAAAACAATTGAAGCAACGATCCTTGAGAGAACAAACGAGAGCATAAAAATCGATGTTGCCGGCATCCCGGTAACGTACTATCTTGAAGATATCCAGAGTATAGGCAACGAAAAGATAGGTCTTCCTGCGGATATTCCCACGGATATTCTCACGGGTATTCCCGCGGGAATTTCTGCGGAATTACCCGGGCTCGCTCAAAACCCCCCGCTGATCAAGGATAAAAAAGATTTTTCCTACACCAAGAGGGGAATTCCGGGTCCGTTCCATAAAACCTACAATCTTCATAATGAAAAGGGATTAAAGTGCCTTGAAAATAATGATTACCAATGCGCAATAAGTGAATTTGAGACGGCCATAAAATTAATCCCCACAGAATCTGTTTGCTACATCAATCTGGGGCTTACCTACAAAAAAATGGGCAATCATCAGGAAGCGATCAAATTTTTAGAAAAAGCTATTTCCTGTGACCCCGAAGACTCTGAAATCTACTATAATCTTGGTAACGTTTATTTTGAACTATTAAGAGATAAAGAAGCGGCAATGCGATACTATTTAAAAGCAATCGAAAAAGATCAAAGCAACGCAAAAGCCTATCTTCATTTAGGAGTGGTATATCTTGAATTAGGACAATACGCAAGCGGAAAGGAAAATATAGAAAAAGCAAAGAAAATCTTCGAGCAGCGAGGCGATACCAACGGCGCATATTTTGCGGAGCAGAATTTAAAGACGATTCCTCGATAGAAAAAAGAAGAGGGGATGAATGAAAGAAAATAATACAAGCTTCATTAAACAAGCTGCGAAAGCAAGCTGGATTGTTCCTTTAATGAACCTATGCTTCATGGCTATCGGTAATTCTGCCATAAAAACGACTAATGTACCTTTTCTTTCTTTAATCATCGGGGGAATAGCAATTTTCCTTTTTATAGCGGGCATTATATGCGCTATAATCGGATTGTTGGGGATAAAAAAAGAAGGAACAAAATCTATTCTCGTACCCAGCATACTCGGGCTCATGCTAAACGGTTCTTTTCTATTTATTTTACTCGTGGCTGCAATTTCCTCATTCAACCGATGTAGATGAAGGGAACGGGGTCAAGCCTCTATGTTAGGCATTAAAAAAATTCTTAGTTCTTAAATAAAAGCTGAGAGCTGTAAGCTGACGGCTGAAAGCTCATACATAACACGAAAACATGAAAGACAAAAAACCGATCGGCATCGTTATATTTTCAATTTGTTATTTTTTATTGGCAATACTGTTTTTTTACATGGTTTATATTCTTTTCAGCGGGAAGCTGGACTGGGCATTACATAGCCCCTACACAGGCGAATACACATCTTTCCAAGACAAACTTTTTTCATCAACCATTTTCGGCATTATCCCCGGTTTGTGGTACCTGGCTTCCGCAGTTTTATTGTACCGATTAAATTCGTGGGGAAGATGGCTGCCCTTACCGTTAGTTCTTATATGTGGAATTCTGGGCATGTATGTTTTATTTCCCTTGCTGATTGCCCACATAATTTATTTTAATCCCCTGCGTAAAATCCCGGGCTTAAGGCCTGGGGGC
This sequence comes from Candidatus Omnitrophota bacterium, assembly GCA_043823745.1. Taxonomy (GTDB): domain Bacteria; phylum Omnitrophota; class Gorgyraeia; order Duberdicusellales; family 4484-171; genus JAQTOI01. The sequence goes on from JBDRAN010000023.1 coordinate 3,063, forward strand.
AGGAATTTGCAGCACACGTTTTACTTCGGCAAGGAAGTCCCGGGCTTTAGTGCAACAGCACACCCGGTGGGTACGCAGGAGAACTTCACTCATACGAACGTAAAAGAACAGCGTAAGATAGGGAGGACAATGAAAATCGACACAATCTTAAAATTATCCCTGGCAATAGCCGTACTGATTATTAGCCTTTCAATCGCGTATTATTATGCGATCTTCTTGCCCAGGGCGGCCACGGTACGTGCGCCGATGGGTTTAAAAAGCACAACTACGCCTGCTCGCGCGATGGTCACCCCGCCAAGCATCCCGATTGGTTTAAAAGGTACGATCATCCAAGTGGTTGACGCCGAGAGATTTGTTGTAATTAATCTTGGAGAGGCTACGGGCCTGCGTAGGGGCGCTCAAATGACCGTATTGCGTGAAGATAAAGAGATAGGTACCGTTACCATTATTGAAACGCGCAAGGAAATATCCGCTGCGGATATTTCCAATGTAGTTTCCGGATTCACGCTCCAGACCGGCGATACGGTAGTGAGCAAATAAAAAATAAGCCGTTATCAAAACAAGAGAGGAGTCTATTGTGAATATACATGCAAGAAGATTGATCGCTATCCCTAGTGTATTGTTCATGACTTATCTTATTGTTAATTTTGCCTACGCGCAGTCGCCGGCAGAGAACGCGTTCAGAAAAGGGCAGGGTTATTTTAATTCAGGAAATTTTGTTGAAGCTTTTAATGAATTCGACAAGACCATTAAGCTTGACCCCGATTACGCCGATGGTTACTGTGGACGGGGTGCTGCGTATGAAACACAGGGCGATCTTGAACGTGCCATGGCTGACTACGAAAAAGCGATATTGCTAAACCCGCGCTATGCGCAGGCGTATTTTAATCGCGGCAATATGCACCGTGAAAAGGGGGACCTTGAAAAAGCCCGTGCTGATTTTTCTAAGGCAATAGAAATTAAGGCGGGCTATGCGGACGCGTACCGCAATCGGGGTGTCGTGTACACACTTGAGAATAAATCAGATGAGGCAATTATAGACTTTAGCAAAGCTGTCGAACTTGCTCCGAATTTTACGGATGCATATTATTGCAGGGGCCGCACGTATTACGATCAAAATAAACTCGAACAGGCAACCGCTGATTATGCCAAGACCCTCTCAATCGACCAAAACTACTACGATGCCCATATTGGCCTCGGCAATATATACTATAAAAAAGGTAATTACGACCGGGCTCTCACCGAATACGAAAAGGCAATAAAAATCAATCAAAAAAATGCCGTCGGGTACTATGGAAAAGGCCGAGCCTTAGATAAGAAAGAACATTTCTCCGCTGCCATTGCCGAATATGAAAAAGCGATACAACGTAACCCCGGGTATGCTGACGCCTACTATGGGCGCGCAACTTCCTATTATAAAAAATGCAGTTACGGAACAACGAATATTTTCACCACGGAAGGCGTTCTTAACCAGGCCATTGCCGACTATAGCAAGACAATTGAGTTGCAACCGAACAATGCCAATGCATATCATGGAAGAGGGCTTGCCTATGGTCAAAGCGGATTAATCGATGAAGCAATATTGGATTTCACCAAAGCAATAGAGCGTAACCCGACGTTCGAGGCTGCTTTTTATGATAGAGGGTGTGCCTATACTAATCTTAGAAAAAGCGATGAGGCGATCAGCGATTATTCTAAGGCGCTCGCGCTAGACCCTCGCGATGCAAGCTGTTATAATAATAGGGGACGTCTGTATTTTGAGGGTGGTGAGCACAATAAGGCGATTGCGGATCTCAGCAAAGCAATAGAACTTTACCCAATCGAAACCAATCGCGAGCATATACCGCCGTACCTTAATCGTGCCGAAGCATATATCGCAAAAAAGGACTATGCCCGGGCAATTGCCGATTGCGACAAGGTATTACAATATCACCCCCTGTATCGGGGTGCACATATTTTAAAAACTAAGGCGAAGTCTCTAGGGAACGCTTCGAGAAAATAGGCGAACGCTCGCTCAAGGGAATCGCAGCATCGAACCCTCTTGATAGTCTAAAAATCTCTGCGATATTTTTAGACAAGGGTTCGATACGCTCGCCTGGCACAGGAGCGCCAGGCTCGCAGGGTAATTAAATAATGGCGTCTGGCCGCCTATATACTTCAAAAATCTCACGCTCTTTTGAGCGGGACATTTTCGAAGAGCGGCTCAGACACGCTCACATGGTGCTCGTTGCGCCGGGGTCGCAGGGAATCGCAGCATCGAACCCTCTTGATAGTCTAAAAATCTCTGCGATATTTTTAGACAAGGGTTCGATACGCTCGCCTGGCACAGGAGCGCCAGGCTCACTGGGAGGTTAAGATGGGTAATTTACGCAAGTTGCAAAAGTTTATTTTAAGTTTAATCATCGGTTTGGTATGGTTTGAAATTTTATGTTTTACCCTGATTTTTGTCGGCAGTATATTTAACTGGTCGTTTCTCTCCAAAACGTTCAGCACGGGATTCTTTTCCGCCTTTGGCATCGGCTTAGGGGCGCTCGCGGCATTGGCGATACTTCATGTAACGCTTACGTTAAATTCAATATCTTTTTCGCTCAGTAAAATAGCGAGCCGTACTCCCGGAACAGAGGACGACGCCGAGAAAAGCGATAATACATTGTTTGCGAAAATTATTATTTCGGCAATAGGGATAATATTACTTATTATACTCTCTTTGTGGTTTGGCGAGATAAACATCAATAAATATAAAGCGAAATTAGCAAAAAACGGCCTTGAATCTCTTGAAAAGTCACCCCTTGCAAACAAAACAATTGAACTTATCAACCAGGATGTTTCGGTAAAAGAATTAATAGCGGTCAGAGATGCGATGATGAATACCTTAGAGGGTGCACGCGGCCTCTCACTCCTTGTCCCGATCAACAAAGCCGATACCCAGGTTTTTTATGAGATTACACCCTGGTGGTGGTCTAAAAATGATGATGAGCTTAATAAGCCCCTATCCCAGGCAGCGTTAAGAAGGTTTGTGCCGTATGAAGAGGAGAGTAAGAAATTTACCGCGATGCTGAATACGAAGGTGCCATTTTATTCACTCGCAAGAAACTCTCTACGCTATTTTTATCCCGTGACACGTGACGGAAAGATCGCCTATGTTCTTTTGCTTGATACGAGCCGCCAGGCAAGCGATTCTTATCTTACCAAGAGAGGCGACCGTTAAAGATATAGATTGCTCATCAGCTCATTAAAAAGTTTTTAGTTATTAGTTTCTAGTTTTTAGACTTGAGAACGAAAAAATCTCATGCGCTATAAAACAAGATGTTTTTCGAGAAGCGCCAACGCGCTGGACTTGATCTAGTATGATCATTGCCCCGTTTCACAGCTTACGATAAAATTCCGTACCGTAATTTTATCGCGTTCAACGGGGTCAATTCTCCCCATTTTGCACCCGATAGGTTTCCCTCGCAATTTCTCGCCGTATAGCGGCAGGAAATTGCGAAAATATCAATGGAGGCAAAATGGGGATAATTCGCACTGTTATTTTTTTAAGTGCGGGACTTGATATGGTACGTTCATTGATCATTGCCCCTTGCGCCTGCATATCGGTTAAATCTCTTGGCTGGAAGCCGTGATATTTAACCGAAGCGCTGCGGGATTAATTCGACGACGCAACTTTTCTGCGCGTTTTGCGCTGGAAAAGATTGCTGTCTCATTAAGGAGGCCTACAATGCACCTAGAAATATTTTCATTATGCGATGCTGCAACTGCCGATACGGGGAAATTGAACATCCTGGGCGCGTTCGATACCATTTGGGTAACAACAATGCCGGTCGTTTTTCCACAATGCACAATCGCTCTGCGGGTTAGATTCGATAGTATTGAAAAAGGACAACACCAGGTTATCGTGGATTTGGTGGATTTAGACGGCAGGCACCTTATTCCGCCGGCAAATGGGGCTATCAATGTAAATTTTGACGAAGGGCAACGCTCTGCTGCCTCAAATCTGATCCTCAACATCCATGGGCTAAAACTTGAAAAATGCGGAGAGTATTCGATTAATTTGGCAATTGACGGCAGGCAAGAAGCGTCGTTACCTTTTTTTGTGAGAGAGAGAAAGTAGGGGCACAGTATACCAATAGCGTCATTGTCCCTTGCGCCTTTATATCGAATAAATTTCTGCGAAATTTATTCGAAGCGCTGCGGGATCAATTCGCACTATCGTTTTTTCGGCGTGCCGGGACACTTGAAAAAACAATGTGCTCATTAAGGAGGTCTCATGGAAAATTCGGTGTTGCTTGCGAAGTTCATCGGGCCATATATTATCGTAATCGGTTTTGGCCTTCTGTTTAATCAAAAGGCATTCCGGCAAATACTGGAGGATTTCCCAAAAAATCCTGCGCTTGTGTTTGTGACCGGGCTCATTACCTTCGTGACAGGCCTGGCCATTATAATATCCCATAATTTATGGGTAGCGGATTGGCGCGTACTCATAACCGCTTTTGGCTGGATCGCCTTTATCAAAGGCATATGGCTTATTGTCTTACCGGGCGCAATCGTACAAACAACAAAACTATATATAGACAATTTCAAACGGGTGTTACTTCCGTGGGGTATAATGATCATACTCGGTATTTTTTTAACTGTTAAAGGTTATCTTTGAGTAAAGAAGCTCACCAGCTTATAGTTGAAAGATGGATGGAGAAGAGGGATGATCAAATAACGCTCGCTGGTGCCCGCAGCACCAGGCTCGCAGCGTAACACTAATGAAGCGCCGAAGATACTTATCGATAAAGCCTCCGAGCTAAGAAAGAAACTTTATAAATAAAAAGATACAAACCCGGATATCAGCCATACCAACAGAAAAATCCTTGTCTTTGCGGGGTTCATACGACTCATAATTGAGCATAGCCAAGGGGCAAAAACAGAGGTATAATTAGCGTATGGCTAACGAGTGCCTTAATTCCATGCGCGTTAAGCGAATGATGATATTTATATCCGTATCATAAGGAATGGCGCGTTACCCCAATCAACCATGATCGATAAAAATAAACTTGCAGTTGTCCATATCGTTAAAAAAGAACTGGCTTTGCCCGATGCGACGTATAGAAAAATACTGAAAACAGCCGCGGGTGTGACGAGCTCCAAGGACCTTGATGATGAGAAATTCAGGAAACTGATGAACTATTTTGTGCGCAGCAAGTATTACCATATTAATCCCCGCGGTTTAACGATACGGCAGAAACTTTTAATTACATCTCTTGCGGAACAGTTACTGTGGGAGGAGGGGCATCTTAAAAATTTTGTTCACAAGTACTACCATAAAAATACGGTAGAACAATTAACCAAAAAAGAAGCCATAAAGCTCATTGAGGCGCTTAAAAGTATTCTGGGGCGTAACAACGAAGCTAACGCGTTGTACCTTACCAAACGCAAAAGAAAAAGATAGCTCATGAAGCTTACCAGCCCCGCCTTTACCAACAACGGATTTATACCAAAAAAATATACCGGTGACGGAGACGATATCAATCCGCCTCTTTCGATTGCCGACATCCCGCCCCAAACTGCCAGTTTAGCCCTCATCGTTGATGATCCTGACGCGCCCGGACGGACATGGGTGCATTGGGTAGTTTTTGACATAGGCGTTATACGTGAAATTTCCGAAAAAAGCATTCCCGGAAAACAGGGGACCAATGATTCGAGCCCGCGAAATTATGGAGGCCCGTATCCGCCCTCCGGCACCCACCGTTATTTTTTCAAGCTCTATGCGCTTGATGCAATGTTGGGGCTTCAGGAAGGAATAACCAAGCAAGCATTGGAAGAAAAAATGAAGGGGCATATACTCGAGCAAGCGCAGATTGTGGGGCTCTATAAAAGATAGAGAAAGTCCACAGTCCATAGTCCACGGTCCACAGTAAAAATGTATAGTCCTTTTTTAAAACGCAATACGCTAAACGCGATGCGCAATACGAAAAAATGAAAAGCTACACTGAAAAATTAACTTTTAACACTCCGGAAAAAATAGCGTTCATCAATATCACTGGAGACGTTAACCGTGCGCTCAAAAAAAGCGCGGTCAAAGAAGGCCTCTGCCTGGTAAACGCCTTGCATATTACCGCCTCGGTATTTATTAACGATGAAGAGGGAGGCCTTAAAAGTGATTTTAAATCCTGGCTTGAAAAGTTAGCGCCTGCAAACGGCTCATACCGACACAACGATACCGGCGAAGATAACGGCCACGCACACCTGAAACGCACCGTGATGGGCAGAGAAGTTGTCATCGCGGTAACCGATGGAAAACTTGATTTTGGCCCATGGGAGCAGATTTTTTACGGAGAATTTGACGGCCAACGCCCAAAAAAAGTCTTGATCAAAATCATCGGCGAATAAACGCTCAATCAAATAACAAGGAGGTTACTATGTCGTGGGGATTATTTGGACAAATAGTGCTTCTCGTGATAATTTTTATTTTGTCAGCACATTCATGAAATGCATGCATGATATGCATTGCCGTGCGTGTAAACAGAAAGAAACCTGATAACGTCTTTCACGCTGCAACCTCAATTAAAGGAACGTTTGGTCGCACACGTTTGCGCCCCGAATTTCACAAAAAACTTTTGTTTCTAATGCCCTCTCCCTCGGCAGAACAACTCTCAGTAAATCCACCCGCAGATCATCCTTCCTGGAATTGATACGTTAAATTCCAGCCTATCGAGACCTCCCGTGGGAGTTTTTGACTTTATAACCCCTTATGATACTATGCTAATAAAGGGTTTTATTTTGAGGGGCAGAATGACCAAGGAGGAAGTGATGAGCTGTTATGGTTTCAGAATAAAAATATTTGTTTTAATGGGAATGTTATTCTTATGTGCTTCTTCTGTTTACGCTGAAACTGCAGAGGAGTATTTTAACCGGGGCAATACTTATTATAACCAAGGAAATTTCTCTCAAGCTATTTTAGACTACACTAAAGCGATTGAAATAAATCCTAAAAATGCAGAAGCCTATGATAATCGGGGGAACGCCTATGCCAAGCAGGATAACCTCGTACAAGCGATCTCTGACTACGACAAAGCCATTGAAATTAATCCAAACGTTGCGTTAGTCTATTACAATCGAGGCGTTATCTATGCCAAGCAAGGTAATTCCTCTCAGGCCCTCATTGATTTTAGTAAAGCCATTGGGATAAACCCTGACTTTGAAGAGGCCTATTGTAATCGCGGTTTAGCTTATGCGAGACAAGATAACTTTTCTCAAGCGTTCTCGGACTACAATAAAGCGATTGCAATTAATTCTAATTTTGCGGAAACTTATAATAACCGTGGGACGGCTTACCAAAAACAAGGTAAGTTTACCGAAGCCATCTCTGACTACAACAAAGCGATTGAAATAAAACCTAACTTTGCCGAAGCCTACTGTGCCCGCGGTTTTATCTATACCAAACAAGGCAACTTTACCGAAGCTATCGCGGACTATACGAAAGCTATTGAAATCAATCCTAACTATGCGCTGGCTTACTGTGACCGCGGTCTTGCTTATGATATGCAAGGCAACATAACACAAGCTATCTCTGACCATACCAAATCCATTGAAATTAACCCTAACATCCCGCAAACCTACCATAGTCGTAGTATTGCCTATTTTCGACAAAAAGAATTTACTAAAGCCTGGGATGATGTGCATAAGGCTGAGAGTTTGGGGTATACGGTTGACTCTGAGTTTCTCGAAGATCTCAAAAAAGCTTCTGGCAGGGAAAAATAGACTTACCTGAGCGATGCAACAGATAGTTTATCGTTAATGTTTCCTGCTTCTTCCGACATTAAAAAGTTACAAAATTCGTCCAACCAGGGACCGCGCCAACTCATAATCCTCGAGACATAACAAAAGATGAATCCAGCCCAAATGCATCTTTTAGGTTGACATTCAAGCCTCAAAAAGGTAAATTAGGGTTTATTCTAATGGAAATCCCTACGCGATATAACCCTCAGGAAGTCGAAAATAAAATCTACAAGCGTTGGATCACCGGTCATTATTTCCATGCCACGCCCGATCCAAAAAAAGAACCTTTTACTATCGTCATCCCGCCGCCCAACATTACCGGTATCCTGCACATGGGCCATGCATTAAACAACACAATCCAGGATGTTTTGGTCCGCTTTCGCAGGATGCAAGGTTACGAAGCCCTCTGGATGCCGGGAACCGATCACGCCGGCATCGCGACTCAAAACGTAGTCGAGAAAGACCTGGCAAAAGAGGGGCTGCGTAAAGACGATATCGGACGCGCCAAGTTCCAGGAACGCCTCTGGCAATGGACCAATAAATACGGTTCAACTATCCTGGGGCAACTTAAGAAACTCGGCGCCAGCTGCGACTGGGATCGTACACGTTTTACCCTGGATGACGGCTACAGTGAAGCAGTCAAAGAAGCTTTTGTGCGGCTCTATGAGAAAGGGCTCATCTACCAGGGTGAATACATCATCAACTGGTGCCCGCGTTGCAGGACCGCGCTCTCTGACGAGGAAGCGCCCCGCAAGGATGTCAACGGCTGGCTCTATCACATCAAGTATCCGATTATGCAAGGCACGACCCTGATCGGCCATGCCATTGTCGCGACGACGCGGCCCGAAACGATGCTCGGTGATACGGCAATCGCCATCAACCCGCACGATGAGCGTCACGCTCACCTCAAAGGCTCTCGCATCATACTTCCTCTTATGGAACGGGAATTAACGGTCATCGAGGATGATCTTATTGATCGGGGATTCGGGACGGGCGTCGTCAAGGTTACTCCGGCGCATGACCCGGTTGATTTCGCCCTGGCACGAAAATACGATCTCCCTTTTATCAACATCATGAACGATGATGCCACGCTCAACGAACACGCGGGAGATTTCTGCGGCATGGACCGCTTTGAAGCGCGTGAGGCGCTCATCGCGGTACTTGAAGAAAAAAAGCTTATCGAGAAAAAAGAACCGTATAAAATCAGCGCCGGTCACTGTTACCGCTGCCACACCATCATTGAGCCGAGGCTTTCCCTGCAATGGTTCGTCAATATGAAGCCACTCACAGCGCCTGCGATCGCGGCGGTGAATGAAAATAAAATCACTTTTTATCCGGAGCGTTGGAAGAAAGTTTATTTAAACTGGATGAACAATATCCAGGATTGGTGCATTTCCCGTCAAATCTGGTGGGGACACCAGCTTCCGGTGTATTACTGTAAGAGTTGTTACCGGCCAGAGGGCCGTGGTTTGGCATCCAATGGCCAAAGCCATAGGCCAGAAACCAGACAGTCCATGAGCTCATCAGCTCATGAGCTCATGAGCTCGGGAACCAAGAAGCCTGGAGCTAGTAAAGGCATAATCGTATCTAAAACCAAACCAGAGAAGTGTCCTGACTGCGGAGGAAACGAAATCGTACAGGATACTGACGTACTCGATACATGGTTTTCTTCCTGGCTCTGGCCGTTTGCGACGTTTTACTGGCCAGCGGGCCGTGGTTTGGCATCTAGCCCAGAAGGGCAATACTCGCGCAATACCGTTGAGCGCGAGGTACATAGCCAAGGCCACGGGCCGTATCACCAGCCCGGAAGCTCATCAGCTCATGAGCTCATGAGCTTAGGAGCTAAATCGCCTGGAACCTTGAACCTACAGCAGGAAGATCTAAAATACTTTTATCCGACATCAACGCTGGTAACGGCATCGGAAATTTTGTTCTTCTGGGTTGCGCGCATGATCATGGCAGGCCTTGAGTTTATGGGCGAGATACCGTTTAAGGATGTCATTATCCACGGCACGGTGCGCGATGAACAGGGAATTAAAATGTCAAAGTCTTTAGGTAACATCATCGACCCTCTGGCGATCATCGATAAGTTCGGCGCCGATCCTTTACGATTCTCATTGATGCTTACCGCTGCAAGCGGATCTGATGTGTATTTATCCGACGATAAATTTCTCGTCGGCAGAAACTTTTGCAATAAAATCTGGAACGCAACACGTTTTTTGTTTCTTAAGATAGAGGAGCAGGGCCTGTGTGTCGATGACTTTAAACTCACCGCGCTTAGCGAGATTGATACGTGGCTCCTGACCGAGCTGAACCGGACCATCACTGACACAACGAGGCATCTGGCACAATACCGCATCAATGACGCGACCAAAACGATGTATGAATTTTTCTGGCATACCTTTTGCGACTGGTACATTGAAATGATCAAGGATAATTTTACCGTTGACCGGGCAAAGACTGCTCTCTATACTCTTACTGCTTCGCTTAAACTTCTGCATCCGCTGGTGCCGTTCATTACCGAAGAAATATTCCAGCTGATACGCACCAATACCGGTATGCATCTGGGCCAGTCTATCAGCGTGAGCACATGGCCGGAACCCGTACATATCCCGCCTCATGCGGGCTTAACAAACCTTACGGCGCTCATCGACTGCATCAGAGATATCCGCACCATTAAAGCTGACCTGGGCCTGGGGACAAAAAAAATAAGCCTGCGGGTCGCAACCGGCGAGCAAGAACGTGCCTTTTGGCAAAACAATGAATCCTGGATCAGCCGACTGGCAGGGTTGAGCGACCTTTCTTTTCAACAAACGCTTACGCGTACACTCCATAAGACAGAACGATGGGACATTGATTTTGGCATGCAGGAGCTTGACACACAAAACCTGCTTGCCTCAGTTCAAAAAAAACATAACGAAATAACAACAATACTCAATAGAGTCAACGAGCGGCTCAATAACGAAAATTTCTTAAAGAACGCTTCGGTAGAAACGATCGGCGAGGAAAAGGAAAAATCGATTGCCCTGGCCGCACAGGCAAAACGTCTGGAGGAATTATCGTATGCGCTTAAATCAGGCAATTAAGAAAAACATAAAACAAGCATTACAGGAAGACATCGGCCGCGAAGACATCACCACTCTTTTTACGGTCCCGTATCATTTTAAAATTAAAAGCGTGCTTCTGGCCAAGGAACGCGGCGTACTCTGCGGCATGGATATCGTGAAAAATGTTTTTCATGAGCGATCAAAATCCGTCATATTCAAATCGTTCAAGAAGGATGGGGAACGATTCCGGCGCGGCGAAAAAATTGCAACCGCAAGCGGTGACGCCCGCGTCATTCTTTCCTGCGAACGGGTGGCATTAAATTTTCTATCACATCTTTCCGGTATCGCCACCAGCACGAATTCGTTTGTACGCGAGGTACGGGGGACCAGCGTTATCATACTGGACACCCGCAAAACCATCCCTAATTTGCGGTGGCTTGAAAAATACGCGGTGCGTTGCGGCGGTGGAAACAACCATCGAAGCAATCTCGAAGAAGCAATCCTTATTAAAGACAACCATTTGCGCGCAGGGAAATTTATCCGGAACGGCACTTTTGATGAACTACGAATGGCGAAGTGCATTTCCTACCTGCGCACCCTTTCCGGTGTTACGGTTGAAATCGAAGTAGAAAGCCTGACTGAGTTTGAAGGGGTTATCAAGTATAGCCCCGATATTATCATGCTTGATAATTTCCCGCTTGAGAACCTAAAAAAAGCAGTGGCACTGCGCAATAAATTCTTCCCGGCAGTCAAGCTTGAGGCGTCCGGCGGGGTCACCATCAAAACGGTACGTTCGATAGCGAAAACCGGCATTGACTCTATTTCTATCGGAAGTATCACGCACTCTTCACGCGCAATTGATTTTTCCCTCGAAGTCGTCGATGGATAAACTTATTCTGGAAAGCGTTTTTAAGCCGACAGGGGACCAGCCGCAGGCGATTGCAAAACTCGCCGGCAGGATACACGACAAAGAGCGCTTCCAGACGCTCCTGGGAGTCACCGGATCAGGAAAAACATTCACGCTTGCCTGCCTCATTGAAAAGCTTAACGTCCCGACACTGATCATTTCTCACAATAAAACACTTGCCAGCCAACTGTACGCGGAATTCAAGGATTTTTTCCCGCGTAACGCCGTAGAATATTTCGTAAGCTATTACGATTACTACCAACCGGAAAGCTACATACCCCAGACGGACACCTACATAGAAAAAGACGCTTCTATCAATGAAAAACTTGACCGCTTACGGCTCTCTGCCACAAGCTCTCTTGTCTCGCGTCGTGACGTCATTGTCGTTGCCTCGGTCTCCTGCATTTATAATCTGGGCTCTCCCCAGGACTACCAGGAGCTAACCCGTGCGGCAGCCTGCGGCGACGCCGTGTGCAGTGAAACTTTCATTCAAAATCTCATCAGCTTGCAATACGAACGTAACGACGTTGACTTTAAACGCGCTACTTTTCGCGTCCGGGGCGATACGATCGACATATTTCCCGCGTATAAAGAGCGGGGAATACGCATTACCTTTTTTGGCGATACCATAGAGCACATATACGAGATCGACCCTTTAAAAGGCACTAAAATCGCGGAGCTTGAGCGCGTTTCAATTTATCCGGCCAAACACTTCATTATGGCCCAGGATAAGATCGCAAGCGCGATCGCAACAATAAATCAAGAGCTACAAGAACACTCCGCTCAACTTACCGCAAACGGAAAACTCCTTGAGGCACAGCGCGTTACCAGCCGTACCCGCTACGATATGGAAATGCTTAAAGAAATGGGGTATTGCCACGGCATCGAAAATTATTCCCGGCACCTTTCGGGAAACTCACCGGGCACGAGGCCAAGCTGCCTTATTGACTATTTTCCAAACGGGTTCCTCACGATCATCGATGAGAGCCATGTGACCGTACCACAGATTCGCGGGATGTACGCGGGCGATAAATCACGCAAAGAAACGCTTGTTGAATACGGGTTCAGGCTTCCTTCGTGCCTTGACAACCGGCCATTGAAATTTGATGAGTTTATGGGCCTTGTTGGCCAGGTTATTTTTGTTTCTGCAACGCCTAACGCCTACGAAATCGGACTCTCGAAAGGAACCGTAACGGAACAGATCATACGGCCCACCGGCCTGATAGATCCGGAAATTGTCGTTCGCCCTACTGCCAACCAGATCGACGATCTCATTGTCGAGATCAGGGCGCGCGCCGCGGCGGGAGAGCGAACACTCGTTACCACGCTCACGAAGCGTATGGCAGAAGAATTAAGCCAATACCTTAAAGATGAAGATATCCGGGCCACGTATCTGCACTCGGAGATCGATACGCTCCAGCGTGCCAAAATATTAAAAGACCTGCGGCTTCATAAATTTGACGCGCTCATCGGTATTAACCTCTTACGAGAAGGGCTGGACCTTCCGGAAGTTTCCCTAGTCGCGATTCTTGACGCCGACAAGGAAGGGTTTCTGCGCTCAAGCACCTCACTTATTCAGACCGCCGGCCGCTGCGCGCGCAACATCAACGGCCTGGTGATTATGTACGCCGATACCGTTACGCGCTCCATGCAGACCGCGATACATGAAAGTAAACGCCGGCGCGCAATACAATTCGATCATAATCGCAAGCACCGGATTACGCCGCGCAGTATCACCAAAGCAATCCGCGAAGGTATTGAAATGCACCTGGCGTGTGATCACAGCATCCAGGAACACCTTGGGCTCTCGGAAGAAACGATGGAAATCATGGAGGCAATCGCGGCACTTACCAAGGAAATGCTGATCGCCGCAAAAAACCTGCACTTTGAAAAAGCGGCCGAGCTACGAGACCGGATTGGCGAACTTAAAAAAGTTATTGGCGATAAACAATACTAATCTATCCGTGAACGTGCGTCGAAAAAAATATTTAAAAATTATTACGCTCGATACGATCGACTCAACCAACGATTATGCGTCACGGCTTGCCTGCGCCGGCCAGGAAGAAATCACGATCGTACGTGCGCACCGTCAGACGGCAGGCAGGGGAAGGCTCGGCAGAGATTGGGCCTCGCCGGCACATCAGGGTATCTACGCATCCTTTATTGTGCGGCCACAAAACCCTTTACATGAGCTGGTATTCCTGCCGCTTCTGGGCGCACTTGCCGTAACGCAGACAATCGGAAAATATTTACCGTTAACAATAAAGTTACCCAATGATATAATGGTACGAGGAAAAAAGATTTCCGGTACTCTCGTGGAAGCACGGGGAGCACAGGATCGCGTTGAGTTTGCTATTGTCGGAATTGGCATCAATATCAACACTCAAGCCCGGGAGCTTTCCGGCCTACCGGCAACATCGCTGTATCTTGAGACAGGGAAGGAAGAACCGCTTGAACCTCTCTTTAAAAAACTCGTCGGTGAATTTGTAGCGGTGTATACGCGATTCATGCATGGCGACCTGGCGGCTCTACTTAAAGAAACATACCCTTTTCAGGAAAAACGATCGTTAAAACGCCTCACTGAGGTATTCACGGGCCCAGGAGCGTTTAAGGAGATTATCCGCTTTGTATGATACTTATCGACGCCGGTAATACGCGTATTCATTACGCCTACACAAAAAATAACCGCATTCATACAACTGCCAGCCATCCAACGGCCCAGGTGGGCCTTGCGCGCATTCACCGTTTTCTTGCGCGCTGGCCCAATGAAACAATGCTCCTGTGCTCGGTGGTGCCCCGGGTAACGAAGCTGTTTAAGAAACTGCGCGGAAAATACGGGTATGCAATCATTATCGTCGGAAACGATATCCCCATACCGATCAAGTCTCGTTATCACAAAAAAGAAATCGGCGCCGACAGACTCATCGGCGCTCTTGGCGCGCGGGCGATTAATGAAAAAACCCGCCTGATTATCGATTGCGGGAGCGCTGTCACCTTTGATATCTTATCAAAAAACGGAACGTACGAAGGCGGCTTCATTCTTCCCGGCATCGCGACTTCATTGAGGGCGCTTTCCTGCTGCGCGTTACTACCGAAGAAAATAACATTGACAGTTTCTACGCGCGCCAGGACAACAATACCGCACCGCACCACTGACAGCATCCAGCGCGGCATAACCGAAGGTTTTGCTGCCATGATGAATGAACTCATAAAAAAATACTCGCGTACTCTTAAAATCACTGCACACACTCCTGTTGTAATCACCGGAGGAGATGCCCTCGTGATCATGCCTCATCTTGACTTCCGCTATCACTATGACCCTCACCTTGTCTTTCGAGGGTTGCTGATCATGGCTGACAGGATCCATACGAAATAGTTTATCCGCCAAACCCACCGGGAGGCCGGGGAAACGCAGCCGGCTCGAAAAACGTCAATGATTGCTGGAAACGCTACAGTGACCCGACAACCGCGACCTGTAACATTTTTTAAAAAAAACTTGACAATTTTTTCTGACTCAATACAATGGTTTAGCACTCGTTCGGTTAGAGTGCTAACGTGTCCATCCACATATAACCATCATAAAATTTTGAGGAGGTGTAGCTATGAAAGTTAAGCCACTCGGTGACAGGGTATTGATTAAGCCCTCAGAAAGCAAAAAGCAGTCCAAGGGAGGAATCGTACTTCCTGATACCGCAAAAGAAAAACCACAGGAAGGGGAAATTATCGCCGTCGGTGAAGGAAGGAAAACCGATGAAGGGAAACTTATTCCTCTTACGGTTAAAGTCGGCAACAAAGTTCTTTATGGTAAGTATTCGGGAACGGAAATTGATGTTGACGGCGAAGAGTACCTTATGGTTAAAGAAGATGACGTTTTAGCAATCATTGGTTGAACCCTGAATTTCTATTAACACAAAGTCAAGGTTAAAAGGAGGAGGTAGTCGAATGGCAAAGCAATTAATTTTTAATGAAGACGCGCGTAAAGCAATATTAAAAGGCGCGGAGATCCTTGCCCGGGCAGTCAAGATAACCCTTGGCCCCAAAGGAAGAAATGTAGTAATAGAAAAAAAGTTTGGCTCACCCACGATCACCAAGGATGGTGTTACGGTTGCCAAAGAAGTCGAGCTCAAAGATCCGTATGAAAATATCGGCGCTCAACTCATCAAAGAAGTAGCCGAAAAAACATCCGATACTGCCGGAGACGGAACCACAACCGCAACTATCTTAGCTGAAGTAATTTTTAAAGAAGGTTTAAGAAATGTTGCCGCGGGCGCAAATCCTATGGCCTTAAAGCGTGGTATTGATAAAGCAGTGGAAGTTGTTATCGAGGAACTGAAGAAAATCTCCAAAGAAGTTAAAAAAGAGAAAGGAAAAATCGCCCAGGTCGCAACGATCGCTGCAAACGGCGACGACAAGATCGGCAGTCTCATCGCCGATGCGATGGATAAAGTGGGTAACGACGGCGTCATTACCGTTGAAGAAGCAAAAGCCATGGCAACCACCCTTGAAATAGTTGAGGGCATGCAATTTGACCAGGGCTATCTTTCACCGTACTTTGTTACCGATGCCGAAAAAATGGAGTGCTCGGTTGAAGATCCTTACATTTTGATTTATGAGAAAAAGATCTCAAACATCAAGGATATGCTACCTCTCCTTGAGAAAGTAGCCCGCGCGGGAAAGCCGCTTCTGATTATTGCTGAAGACATCGAAGGTGAAGCCCTGGCGACGCTGGTCGTCAACAAGATGCGCGGAACGTTAGCGTGCACCGCGGTAAAAGCTCCCGGCTACGGAGATCGGCGCAAGTCAATGCTTGATGATATCGCGGTATTGACCGGCGGAAAAGCTATCACCGAAGATTTAGGCATCAAACTTGAAACCGTTGACCTGGATGATTTAGGCCGCGCAAAAAGAGTACGCATCGATAAGGAGAACACTACCATCGTCGAAGGCGCAGGAAAGACTACCGCTATCCAGGGAAGAATTGCCCAGATCAGAAAACAAATCGAAAACACCGATTCTGATTACGACAAAGAAAAACTACAAGAACGCCTGGCCAAATTATCAGGCGGCGTTGCGGTTATTAATGTCGGTGCAGCAACAGAAACGGAAATGAAAGAAAAGAAAGCGCGCGTCGAAGATGCGCTGCATGCAACTCGCGCCGCAGTCGAAGAAGGGATTATCCCCGGCGGAGAAATCGGATTACTGCGCAGCATACCGGCGCTTGAAAAGATGAAACTTGAAGGGGATGAGCAGATCGGCGTCAACATCATTAAGCGCGCGGTCGAAGAACCCTTACGACAACTAGTTGCTAACGCAGGCGTAGAAGGCTCGGTCATCGTTGAGCGCTTAAAGAACGAAAAAACCAATATGGGTTTTAACGCCGAGAAGAATGAGATCACGGACATGCTGGAAGCAGGCATCATCGACCCCACCAAGGTCGCGCGTACTGCACTCCAGAATGCCGCGTCAATCGCTTCACTTCTCATCACCACGGAATGCGTCATTGCTGAAAGACCGGAAAAAGAAGCAACACCTGGTATGCCAGGCGGAATGCCCGGCGGAATGCCCGGTGCAGGCGGCTATCCCGAATATTAATCCCTTTTACCAAGATTCCACGGGCTACGCCCATGGTTGAAATGGTGAAATGGGACGTCGCCCGCCTAAAGCGGGCTCCAGTCGAGAATTGAGCTTACACAAAACACCCTCCCGAATTTCGGGAGGGTGTTTTTGCTTTAGAATGCTACGTTTAAACACTGCACAAGGACAAAAAAAGCCTTTATTAACTCTAAAAATAGCCTTATACTTATTATAGTAATCAATCGCCCCTATTAATAAGCGGATTAGCGAAAAGATTAACATGGGGCATTCTAAGACAAGCCTGCTCGCTAAAGACGCAGAGAGGCCGAGCGGAGGATGACAAGATAAAAAAGGATTTTGAAATCCCGTTATTTGTGAGGGAAAGATGACATGTTTACTTTAGCGATGGTATTTTTTTTAGCGATAGGAAATTTTTGTGCTCATGCTCGCACCATTCGTGAGGATAAAATAGATGGGATCATTTACTCAGAAAAAAATCCAATAGTTATGATTGGTGGAAGTAAATATACTATTAACGAGACAATTGGAAATTGGACGATCGCTAAAATCACTCCATCCTCAATTATTGTAAAATCTCAAGATGTAGAAAGAGAGTATGCGGTTGGGGATGTAGTAAAAATCAAAATATTCGAAAATAGAAATGAAAGCGAACAACCGAAAGTACGTAGTGAAGAAAAAGAGTCGCAGCAACAAGAAATACAATATATCCGCTGCACAATTCAATCAGACTCAATATTATCGTTCTGCTCTTACTTTTTGGGGTCGTGCCCAGGAAACACACTCAGAAGGCAGAAAGAGGCTAATGCGCTATGGGGATTATTCAGCCGCCATAAGGGCTCGTGTTGCTGTCCGTTATCTTGTGGAACAGGCCATTTCAGAAGCTCAATACGCCCTTCAATATGATTATTTAGCCCATGGTCAAAGGGAGACAATGGAGAGTCTGATTACAACGGGTCGAGGGTTATTAGAGGATTTGAATTAGTTTCTAGAGAGAAGGAGGGTAGGTACGGATAAAAGAGATATTAAGACTTTTAGTAAAGGAGTCCAAATGAAACCTTAATCGCAATCCTTTGTAGCTTAACCATTATGATTGTATATCCAGTAAGAGGTATAATCAGCTTTATTATTCGGGCGGTGAGCGTGTTGAGGAGGAAATGGAAGAAAAACCAGTCTTAATATTAGCGTTGATTATATTTATACAAGCATTGTCTATCGGGTATTGCACATCGTTTGATGATAGTTACGAAGAAGAACCAAAAGTTACAAGCTATGCAAGATTTAAATGTCCTGATGGTATTTGGGTAGATATTGATTGTAGCTTGCCAGAGAATGACGAACGAAGAAGCTATCCTGTGGTGTGCGCAGGTCATCGGAATCTCACTTTGGAACAACAATGGGCTCAACAGTTGAAAGAAGACCTTTTGCCATACCCAATACCGGGAACAAAAGTATATAGATGTGTTGATGGCACCGAAATGAGCTTTGTTGTGAATGATGCGCCAAAAAATGCAATACAAAAAGAAACAGAAAAATTTTGCGCAGCGCACGGGGGCTTAGCTGGAGAGGTGCCAATTTCAAGCCTCCCCAAGCCTGTTTACAAAAAGCATCAGACCTACCCTAAAGTAGCGCCAGGATCAAAACAGTTTGTATGTGCCAATGACATTACGGTGTCAGTCCCTATTGTGGGCAGATCAGAAAATGCAATACAAAAAGATGCGGAAAGATATTGTATAGATCACGGAGGTCTCTCGAAAGAGCCACTAGTGTCTCGCCCAAGAAGGTTTAGATGTTACGATGGTGCTGAGAAAACATTTGTTTCTACAAGTATTCTGAGCAATCAAGCAATAGATGAAATAAACAAATTTTGCGGAAAACACGATGGTTTTATTGGAGAAGTGCTAACACCTAACCACAAAACATTTGCAGACATACAAGGCATTAATTTTTATAGTTTTTTTATCTCAGCCTATCTTATTGTAGCGCCAATTCTCACTCTTTTATGTGGCGGAATTATGATTAGCGCCATCCCTCTCATTATGTTGTATTTTTCCTTATAAACCCTTCTATATTAAAAATCATTGCTGCTTTTTTCTTCCGAATCCCTCCCTCATCCTCATTCTTACCCCACGAACCACCTGCCCTCCGTAGCTTTAGTGGATACCGTCAAAAGTTCTATGAAAAACAGAATTATGAGCTTTGTATCTGGTTCTTTGAGAGTGTGCCTTTCAAGAAAAGATATTGTTTTCGTTTCCTCAAGCCCCATAAAAAGGCCAGTGTATGAGGTGAATGTTTTTTGGAAATAAGGCGAGGATTGTCCGAGCGCTTTCATTAATAGAGTTATAAATAGGGGCGAGTTACCGAGCCGCCAAAAAACATGAACCGAATGGCCTTGGGGGTAGTTTTCTTTTGTTTCTTTTCTTTGTCTACACAAAGAAAAGAAGGCGGGGGTGCAGGGGCAGGCATCGCCCCGCTATAGAAAAGTTTAAAGATAGAATTATAGCATAAAACTATTAGCAGAACGCTTTAACATAAGAGAATGAACTCATGAGCCATGAGCTTTTCTCGCTTCCCTAACCTCCCTTGACAACAGCGTTTTGCGTGCTATTATTGAATTTCCTCGCGCAACACGCACAAAAGGGACAGCTGTTTTTATACAAACCCTTCTGTTAACCCAAATAATGCGTTAGCATTATTTGCCCGGAGGGTCGTTCCTTGAATTTCGCAAGAAATTCAAGAGTGTTTACGAGGTATCCGGAAAAATGCACCTTAACCCAGCCCTTTATTTTTACGGATAAATTTCTTCATA
>JBDRAN010000024.1:0-4341 GCA_043823745.1 Candidatus Omnitrophota bacterium
ATGTTTGAGTGCCTCACCCAAGCGGGTATCACAATACTCTGATAGCGGCATGCTATGTACAAACACCATAGTGTCTTTGGCTCGGCTAAATCCAACGTTCAAACGTTGCATCTTAAGTTTCCGGATATCGTCTGCCGCGCCGCCAATGACCGGGTAAATAGACCGCAGGCTTGAGCTGCCCAATTTCTTATCCTCCACAAAGGAATAATAAACAATATCGCGCTCTTCACCTTGAACATCCCCGACAAACCAAATGGTCAGCTTATGGTCGCGCTCAAGGACATGATAATTAGGCAATTCTTTGCGCAAAACCTCCTGCATTCTGACCTGTTGTTCTCTGAATGAGGTAATGATGCCTATAGTGCCCTTAAAACCGTTGGCGATGATCTGCGTAAGGTCATTTTTGATAGCGTCAATTTCATCAAGATTAACATTGGTCCCAGAATTTCCCTGTGTTTTAACTTCAATAAAACGCAGGACTTCCCCGATGGGCTTGGTGCGGATGCGGTTTACGGTAAGCGGAATCTGGCTCTTTTTGTAGAAAAACTCATTCGAGTAATCAATAATTTCCGGGAAGCTCCGAAAATGTATATCCAGCGAAACGGAATAATTGCGAAGCGCCCGGGCAAAACTTAGCGTTGAGGTACGAATATTAAATGTTTTTAACCAGTCAACTGTGCCTTCTTCCGGCTTATAAAAAACAGGCGACACGCCTTCTTCGTCTTCATTCGGTTCGTGGGCGACATCGTCGGCGATCTGGTTGAGTTTTTCATCGCTGACCGCGACATGGTATTCCTCGCGATAGCTTTCAAGAATATCCTTAAAATACTCGCGGGCGTACTGCGCGTTGACATTCTGTGCGCTCACCGCCCCGTATTGCAGTTCGTCGCCAAATACCACCACCTGCTTGGCGCGAAGCATCACTGAAATCGAGTCCGCAATCGAAACCTGCGATGCCTCGTCAATAACCACCACATCAATCAAGTCATCTTCCATAGGAAAATACTGTGAAATAAGCGACGGCTCAGCAATAATACAGGGGATATTCGTTAAAAGTACTTTTATTTCTTCCATGCTCAGGCGCTTTCCGGATCGCAAAGAAACAAGAATACGCTCAATATCCGTGCTGTGATTGTTCAAGTTTTTTATACGCGTATCGTTGGCGTGTTCGAGATTTTTATGAACAGCCTCGTAATACTCATTAATCAATTTAGGCTCAGGCGCCAAAACATTCCCGAAGGCGGTAAGCCGGTAAGAAACGTCAATATACTCCAAAATCTTAGTTGCGCGGTTATCTTGACGGCACGCGGTGGCTAACGTGACCACATCCTTCGTGTTAATGCCGGCGGCGTCGAATAAAGAACCATACGAGTCACGGATGGTCTTTAAAGCTTCAAGTAATTCCCCGCTAATGATCTGTATAACCGGCTGGACGTATTTCAGGAATTGGTACAAACCGGCAACCGGTTCAAAGGAATGAAAAATGGATTCCGCGAAAACCGATAAAGCTTCTATTTCAGACCGCGTTTCCTGTATCTGCCGCAAAACAGCAAGCCCCTTACGAAGATCAACGAGGGTAAGCCCCTGTTTTTCTTTTCCTGTCAGCTTGGATATATCACTAGCAACTGCGTCGTGCTCTAACCCGGCCATTTCCTTGAGCGTAGATTGAAACTCAACACGCCGGTTTTTATTAAAAAGACATTTTATTTTAAAGACAAGAGTCTCACGCTCTTGTGTTCCAGCATGAAATATCTGTGTTATATTAGGAACACAACCGCTAACTTTTTCTACCAATCGGCCAAACGCGTCTAAAGCAGGCGTGGCATGAACAGAGCACTCTAATATTGCTGATGGGCGCAATGATAACTTGTCTATTGCAAGACATGTTTGCATGGCTTTATCAATATAATCTTTACCATTCCAAAGAGCGAAGAGCTGTTCATACGATAGTTCCCTAATAGGAAAGCGTGCCAAATCCGAAAAGAAAGCTCGCAATTTGTCCAGATTAAAGCTTTTACCGGGGCCAACGGCAACGATAGCATCGTCTTTCAGAATACCCGCAGAACACAAATCAGCGCTTAACTGCTCCATGCGAAGTAAAAGCGGTAATGAGTCGGAGTAACATGACGCGGCGGTGTGAAAAGCCAAAACTTGTTTTTCAACAGCTTGCGAAACGCGGGCGATATCCGTATCGACTGCCGCTTGATTGAAATTATTAACACGCGTGGTCGCTGAGCTAATAACCGGAGCGGTAAGAGTGTTTTGAAAAGTATTCATGCCGGTCTGATCATCAGACAAACGCAAAACTGGTGGTTTAGCCCTTGGATGCAGAGAGCGAAACTTGTCGGTAAGCATCCGATCGAGAGCATCAAGAGCCGCTTTTTTATGCGACGTGATAACCACTGACTTGCCTTGTTGATTAGCCCAGTAAGTAATGGCAGCGATGCTATGCGATTTACCGGTTCCCGGAGGCCCATCCACAACGATGATCTTGTTCTTGATATTTTCGAGAGCAAGTAAAATTCGGCGCTGAGCCTGATTCAAACTGAGTGGAATAGTTGAAAGAATGCTACTGGCAGAACCTTTGGGATAGCGCGATTTATATATTCTATCAACCTCATCCGTAGTATTTTCCACGTTTCCGGATACATATGTTTTTACGAAATCCAGCAACTTGCCACCCTGTCCGGCATCAAGCCGGGTAATAAGTTCGGAATAATCGAATAATCGCCTGTCTTCCTTAACAACAATTTGCAATCCAATACGATACGACACGGACGGACGTTCGTCATGCACGAGGGATTTAAATCCGTACTCAAGTAAGAATGTATTAAAAACGCTATACGCTGTCTGTAGAAAGCGCTCCACTCCCCACAAATAATCAGCCGCCTCTTCTAATCGTGCGGCGCGCGGGATAGTCATAACGGTTTGAAATGGAAATGAATTAACAGCCGAGGTATTTATAAGCACAATACCGCGTTCAGAATATAGCGCGACCTCCGTTTCTCGCTCATCAATGTTGACTTCAATTAAGAAAATGGGGTGCTTATCAGATGGATTGCCATCTTTTCGCAAACCGGATATTTCATGGAAGAATAAATATATCCGACCCATGCTTGAGAACTGGCATGCCTTACGGATGGCCGCATACAGATCATACATAACTAAATCAAACGATTTGCTGGAAAGAATACCCTTGATCGCGGCATGAAAGACGTCTTCATCCGTTGCTGTTTCAATAACTGCCTTAAAAGCATCAAAAATATCCTGAACAACTATCTTAGGATTAAACGTAGTGGGTGGCAACGCCTGTGCTGGAATTTGAGCACGAATTTCTGTCTGTTTTTGCTGCTGCAACTCCAAAAGCGTTTGCTCAATAACGGAACGAAATGACAGATTAAATTGCCGTAAACCCTCAAGAAATACGGCGCGGTCAAAATTCTTATTGGGCGCTTCACCGGTCACGCCATTCGGCCCAGCGACAATAACCTTTTCGCCATTGAGCTTACTTAAGCGCTCCTTCGCTTGTTGAACGCATGTCTTAATAAAACGTACGTCAAAGTCACGCGTTAACTGATCAAGTAGACGCCGTTTGAATTCATCTTGCGAAAGATCAATTTGATAGTCGCCGGGCTTAATAGTCAGAGAAAGCTGCTTCTTCTGTTTAATAATATCGAGCAAGAGCTTTTGGAAATCAGGGAAAACGGAGAAATCCGAAGATAAGTGATCCTCCGACCACTTATAGCCGACCTTAGCGCTAAACTGAAACCGCGTCTCAGAATACGCTGCAAAATAATTTAAAAGCCCTTTAGTGAATTTTTTCATAGTTATCCATTTTCGATTGCTTCCCGGTGACCACAACGTCCTGCTGATGGCGCCGCCTGAAGCCGTTCATTTTTTTCTGTTCTTCCCTTTGACTATGGTATGACGTTTAGCCTGCTTCATCTCGTTCTGCAAGCTCATAACCTCAATCAATGGTTCTTTACTATAGTGTAAAGGCTTATGCCAAGTAACTGAGTGCTCAGAATGATTATCTTTTTTGGCTCGATAATTTTGCAAAACCTTTTCCATTTCATACAACACCTGCCCTTTCCCAAGGGCTTTCTGCCCGACTCCATAACTTGGATTGGAGGATAACTCCGGAAACAGAATGGGTTTTATCTTTTTTTCTATATAGCTTCCAAGTGAATAAAAACTTCTCACTTCTCCATCCGGACATTTCACCTCAAAAGTTTTTCCTCTTATCTGCTCCATAGATTCGATAAAATGCGATAGTTGACCCATAGTGGCTCTGCACATGGTTTCCAAACACAGTTCTATTAAATACGCCTGTTCATCTGT
>JBDRAN010000025.1:0-2448 GCA_043823745.1 Candidatus Omnitrophota bacterium
CTCCGGCGGCGTTGGGCTGCTGGACTCCTGCTTAAGGGAGCGTTCGAAACAGAATCCTTCAAAGTGGTAAAGTCAAAAGGGGCCGGCACGGCAGAATTTTATGAAATAACCAAAACCGGCAAAGCTGGACTGGACACCCAAAGAATTGCGAATGAAGTCAGCGGGAAAGTTGGCCCCGTTTTTATTAAGACCTTATTGCTCTTCGTCCTTTCGCTATACATGCTCATCTTAAGCGCGATCCCCTTGATGGCCGCTCCGGCGAGAATTCCGTATGTAGCGCCTCAGATAGAGAAGATCCGGCTTGCCGCTCCGGTAACGATTGCTCTTCCGGTAAAAATCGCCCCTCCAGCTCAATCTGTTGAAACAGTTTCCGCAGATCTCTCAGAGAGCGCGGCTTTAGATATTATCTCAAAAGGAGAAACGCGGGAAGATTACGAATATTGCGTTAAGCATAACATTGGATTTATGTTTGTGTATGGTACCGGGAGATACATAGCAGAATATGTACCGTGGAATAATATTATAGTTATTGATCTGGCAGATTTTGAGAAACTAGAGAATTCTGATAAATGGTTGCAAGAAAGTATCAGACACGAAAAAATTCACGCTGAACAGTTTGAGTGGTTACCGCGTATTCCAAGGTCAAACCCATTTAAGGGGATTATGATCTTTTTACGTGCATATCTTGCTCAAGGAGAAATCGCGTTTAAGGGTAGAGAGGCTGTGGAAAGGCCTGCTTTTGATGGAGGTGAAGAAATAAGGCTAAAGCTTGGTTTACCAAAAAAAGATGACTGGGAAAAAGACCTTGTTCCGGAATATCGGCGCAAAAGGCCGCTTGATATAATGAGATTTGTTTTTACGAATATATTCACAGCCTTTATTATATTGCTGCCATATTTTTGTTATAGAGGAGGCAGGGCTATATGGCGGAAGCTAAAGAGACTATTCTCAAAGCAAGGTTTGCCTACTATGTTGATCGGTATCGGCGCATCTTTCGCCGCGCTCTCTACTGCCGTCCCGGCTGACGCTGCTATTAGCGGTACAGCATATATGGCTGCTGTAGCGACTCCTCTGGCATGGATATCCATACCCGCGTTTGCGGTAACGGCATTCGGTTTCGTGCTTTTCAAACGAGCGATATCGGCAATGCGCGCACCGGCGATAGCGCCGCGCAAGGTTATAAATGCAGCAGCCCTGGCTCGCATTAAGCATAGAGAAGAGATTATCAAAGATATTATGCGTGATCCCGGTAAATCCTGGACAGTTAATGAGGTGATAGAGAAGCTTGAAGAACGTGAGCCGGGAGTAAGGGGCCATTCTAAATCGACCGTACGAGCCACTCTTAAGAAACTCGCGGCAGAAGATGAAATTATTCTTGCCGGCAAGCGAGGAAGGGCGGATATATACCGCAAAAAACCGGATGCCTTTTCTCGCGAACTCGCGGCTGCTGTAGCAGAGCCTAAAACAAAAGATCTTAAGAAAAATACCCCCATAGAAGAGATAGGTCTTGGTAGCTGGTGGAGCGCTAACGGAAGGGCCTTACGCAAAAAGGCGGAAACTGTTAAGGTCATAAACCAGCAATCAAAAGAAATCCGTGTTCTTGCGATGTCGGATGAAGAGCTGCGTGCCGCAGTTATAACGGCTGCCGACGATGCCGATGATAAGAATCATGTAAGATTAGCTGCGCTCATTAGGGAGGCCGCAAAGCGCGTCGTAGGTGAGGAGCCGTTTGATGTTCAGGAGTTGGCATCGTTAGTTTTAATGGATGGCAATATAGCGGAATTACCTACCGGCGCGGGAAAGACCCTGGTCGCTGTCACAACGATTATTATGAACGCGTTGCTTGAAAAAGGTAAAAACGGTAACCATGTTGTTGTCCCGAACGATTATCTCGCAAGAGAAGCGGTCAGTAAATATGGTGAACTTTTTGGCTTCTTGGGGGTGACAGTTGGCGTGATTCAGGGGGAGGATGTCAGCTATAAGTATGATGTTAATACAAAAGCCCTGGAGTCCGTGACGAGGCAGGATGCTTATAGATGTCAAGCTGTCTATGGAACGGCGAGTGAATTCGGATTTGATGAATTGAGAGATGGTCTGGTTACCGACGCAAAAGAACTAAGGGTATCCGGAGAGAGAAACTTTGTGATAGTGGATGAGGTTGACCATAATTTAGTGGATGAGGCCACCACCCCCCTTATAATTTCCGCGCGGGACGGCAGGAAAGCCAATGATAGTATTTTTCTGCTTGCCGACAAAATTGCGGCAGGAATATTCAAAGCGGAAAAAGATAAAGGGGATTATGAAGTAGACAAGGATAAAAATACGGTCAGTTTAACAGATCGAGGAGAGCTTAAGCTCCAAAAGATAGTCGAAAGATTAACAGGCGAATATTTTAAGGCCGGCGCGGAAGAAGAGACGTCTAGATACGACGCGGAATATAGCAAAGTA
>JBDRAN010000026.1:0-6347 GCA_043823745.1 Candidatus Omnitrophota bacterium
TGAAAAGTCAAAACTGTATAACCCCAAACAATGTTTGCAGTTATGCTAAAAACATAGCGCACCAAAGGGTACTGCATTTTTCCGGCATACCCCGCCGTTTCCCAAAATTTCCATAGTCCAACAGGACACCCTGCTGGGTAGCCTTCGGCTTAGAAATTTTGGCGGCGGCCCTCCGGGCAAAAAATGCAAATGCATTTTTTGGGTTAAGGGGAGTTGTGAGAGTAAATAGGCGAGGCCACTCCGCAAGAAAAACGTATTAGAAAAAATAAAACCTATTCACTTGAGCCCAGTTTCTTGACTCCGTAGACCTTCAACAAATCATTAACATCGGTAGTACGCAGGTCAATGCCACCCTCGGCAAACGGTAACAGGTAAATTCGCTTACCGGCAAGCGCCTCGGCAATTTTAAGTTTCACCATCGTTCTCCCGCCGGCGCTATTGAGCGCTTCGACCATTTTCTCAATACCCTTGGACTCAGCAACGCCCTCAACTTCAATGGCCTTGGCGAACATCCCTTGTTGCTGGTAATAGGCGTCCGCGGCGATTTTTGCTTTGGCGTATTCTCCATCCACGTTCGCAACCATCTTATTAACATCACCCTGGGTCTGCTGGAGCTTCTGACGATATTCTTCAACGGTTGCCTTGGTTTCCGACTTAAAACGCTCCGCGATCTGATCAGCAACTTTTTTATCTTCAATCGCTTTTTGGTATGCCGGGTTAAACCGATAATCTTTCGGCAACACGCTTTCCACGATCACGCCATACGGATTAAGAAGCACATTGAGCACATCCTTGACTTTGTCTGCCTTCTGAATACGCTTCTCGGCAACATAAAAATCTTCGGTCTTAAGCTCCCCGAAAAAATCGCGGGTAACATTACGCGTGACCGGCCGAATTAATTTTTCCTCAAGATCAAAGTTATTGGTAGCCACAAGCTGCAAAATTTGCGGAGCTTTCGTTGGATCGATCCGATAGGCGATAATCACGTCGAGGCTGATATCGTTACCGTCAATGGTTTTAAAAAGAAGATCATCCCTTTCTTTCCGCGCGCCGCGATAGGAAGCGGTCATCTCCATATTCTGCAGTTTCACGTCAAAGGTGTACCACCCATTGACGACCGGCAAAAAGAAATAGGTCGTACCCGGAGCGTACACCTTCTGCTCGATACCCGCCTTCACAAAGAATGGCGACCATTTCACCACGCGCACGCCAACTTCGGTTGACCGTGTTGAATGCGGCAACGACATAACAAGAAAAAAAACGACAATTGCTCCCAGGATTATGTGTGGCGCTGAGTTTATTTTTTTCATCGTATTACTCCTTTCCTTCGTCAAGACCAAACATACGTAACGATCCGTCAAGATCAAGCGGGTTGACACCGTATTTTCCGCTTGAGGGGAGCATGATCACATCAAGGCCCTTATAGACATCGGCCATCTTTAAGCCTACCAGCTTGTCAGAACCTTTACGCTGATATGCCTGGTTGACAAGCTCGGTCTTACGCGCCTCGGCAAGCTTGATGAGTAAATCGCCCTCGGCGTGCTTGGTGCGCACATACAGGTCGCGCTCGGCGTTCCGTTCCATTATATAGGCTTTTCCCTCTTCGAGTTTTACACGCATGTTCGCCTCGCCTTCCTCGCGAACCTTCTTAACAATTGCCTCTTCTCCTGAGGCTTTGGCTTTCGACTGATTGGTAAACACAAGCTGGTCTTTCAGCTTTTTTTCTTCAATGTTACGCTGTATCTCATCGCTGTAATAAAAGTAGCGGATCAATACCTGTTCAACCCGAATACCCTTTCCAAGAAGCTCTGCGTTAAGCAGATCTTTTGCTTTTTCGGCTCTCGCAACGCGCAACGGACTATTGTAAAACTCTTCCGTAGTCAACTCACCAAGTACCTCTTTCAGTTTTGGCTCAACCTTCGGCACAATACCGTTATCCTCATACAGCATTCCCGGGCCGACGGTCGTAATAACTTTATAGGGGTCGATGATGTGGTATAAAACACTCACATCAACATCAACAAAAAAACCATCAGAGGTTTGTATGTGCGCAGCTTTTTCAAGGCGTGCCCCGCGCGCCGCGGTAACCGGGGAAGTCGTGAGTTCAAAAACCTGCATATCGCGAGGAAAACGATGCATGTATTCAAATCCAAAAGGCATAATAAAATGCAGCCCCGTCGAATAGACACGTTTTTGGACTCCCGGACGAAAACCAATGTTAACCTGTTTTATCCCAAACTCATTGGGACCGACATCCACAAAACAGGAATTGAGGATAAAAAGAAAAACAACAACGGGAAGGAATATACGCAGGAAGATTTTTTTCAGTGGGGCAATAAAATCCAAACCTACAATTTCCGGCTTAAACACATCCATGGCCACTCCTTTTTTCCACACAAACCGTCAAAAACGAAACTTTCGTATCTCTCGAGGGAAACGATACAATGGTACCATTGTAACGGCTTTCCGTAACTTTTCAAATCTTTTTTTATATGGCAGAAAGCGTATAACAAACTCCTAACCCAACAATCCTTGAACACAACACCGCAGGAGAAAAATTCTATCGCAATATCTTTTTTGACAAACATCATAAAATATGATATCTTCCTACAAAGAGGTGAATGATGAATAGAAAAATGATAACCTATTTACGCTTGCACTGGATCAAGGTATCCCTTATTGCCGCGGGTATTATCTGCGTTATCCTGCTTATCGTCGTTGGTTTAATCGGTTTGTATCATTTTAACACCATCGACTCCTACTATCGCAAGGTGCTCTGGGCGCAGCTGCCTTCCTCGATCTTTCTTTTCCTTATTGTCGGCACAATTTCCGGCGCCATCACCACGGTTATATGGATATATTTTGTTTTTGGCGGAGGTTTTGCGCAGATGGCAAAAAAGAGCGTGAAACCCCAAGACGTTAATGTGCGCTGGGTTGACGTCGTCGGAATGGAAGGCATAAAAAAAGAGGTTTGGGAAGTCATCAAGCTCGTGAAAGACCGTGCACAGCTTAAGGCGGTTGGCGGAACAATTATTAAGGGCGTTTTAATGATCGGCCCCCCGGGAGTCGGAAAAACATACCTTGCCAAAGCCATTGCCACTGAAACCGGCCTACCCTTTCTTTCGGTCGTCGGTAGTGAATTTGTAGGAAGGTTTATGGGCATCGGTACGGCGTTGATGAAAAGCATATTTAAAGAAGCGCGAACCTTAGCCGAGATTCACGGCGGCTGTATTATTTTTATCGATGAGATTGACTCCATTGCCCGGCCGCGGATGGTTGAACGCGGCGGCGGCGCAGCTACGGATCATAACGCCACCATAAACCAATTGCTGATGGAAATGGATGGTCTGCGGCCCGAAAAAGGAAATATCGTGGTTATTGCCGCAACCAACGTTTTGGAAGAAGAGTTTGACCCCGCGCTGATGCGTTCAGGAAGATTTGACAGGAAAATACATATCGGACTCCCGGGTCTTGCAGCGCGGCGCGAACTTTTTAAATATTATCTTTCCAAAGTGCAATACGATAAAACTACGATCGATCTTGAAAAACTTGCCCGCATCACGGTCGGTAATAGCCCTGCTGACATAACCAATATCATTAGTGAAGCATCGTTGATCGCCGTGCGCGAGCAGAAAAAAATCGTTGGGATGAAAGAAATCTCGGAAGCCCAAGAGCGGATTAACCTGGGAATAAAAATGGAAACGCCCCTGACGGGCAATGACCGGCTTATCGCGGCATATCACGAAGCTGGCCATACGATCGCAACTTTTCTTCTGGTGCCTTCACATGATGTCTTTAAAGCAAGTATCATCCCCCACCGCGGCATGGGGGGTGTCACCTGGATTACGGAAGTAGAAGAACGTTTAATACCCGCAAAAGAAGAATTGCTCGGAGACATAAAAATTCTTTTGGGTGGTTATGCGGCGGAAAAAATAAAATTCGGGGCAACGTCAACCGGAGTGGAACACGACCTGGCTAAGGCTAATACCCTGGCAGAAAATATGGTTACCAAGTGGGGTATGGGCACCTCAGGCGCCGTGGGAGTTTCGACAAACCCCTGGGCGCGGCGGGAGGTTTCCGACCGCGACAAAGAAGACATTATCACCACCTGTTTAAACGATGTCAACGAGACGCTGCGTAAAGAAAAAGAAATCCTTGAAGAAATCGCGCAAGAGCTTATAAAAAAGGATGAGCTTGATTATGATGAATTGGAAGCGATTTTTAAGAAACATAACTTAACCAGGCTCACCTACAGCGAAAGCAGCCACAAAGAAGGAGAAAAAAAAGGTATAACCTGGGATGATGTCATCGGCATGGAAGAGACCAAAGAGGAAGCCAAAGAAATCGTCAGCCTGATCAAAGACCGGGCGCATTTAAAACTCGTCGGCGGAAGGATTATCCGCGGATTATTGATGTTCGGGCCTCCGGGATGCGGGAAGACCTATCTTGCCAGCGCTATGGCCAATGAATCCGGAGTGCCTTTTTTAAACAAGGTCGGTTCTGAATTTGTCGAAATGTATGTGGGTGTAGGGGCAAGCCGCATCAGGCATATGTTCCAGGAAGCGCGTGAGCTCGCGCTTTCAAAAGGCGGCTGTATTATTTTTATCGATGAGATCGACGCCCTCGGCGGAAAACGCGGCGATGCGCAAAGCGGTGGCGACCGTGAATACAATCAAACACTCAACCAACTCCTTGCTGAAATGGACAGCTTCAAAGAAAAAGATGAACAATATAATATCATCATCATTGGAGCGACCAACGCCAAAGAAGACTTCCTTGATGCAGCATTGCTGCGGCCAGGAAGGTTTGACCGCAAGATCACCGTTGATCTACCGACGTTTGAAGACCGCAAAAAACTCTTCGTCTACTATCTCGCACAGGTAAAATACAATCCAGAAGAACTTGATGTTTCAAAGCTCGCGGGTATGACCCACGAATGGTCTCCTGCTGACATCGCAAACCTCGTCAAGGAGTCCGCACTTATTACCGTGCGCAACAAAAAAGATGTCATAGATTTAAAATCCTTCGATGAAGCGCGCGAACGTATCGAGCTTGGCTTAAAACGTAAACTAACACAAACAAAAGAAACCCTTGCAATGGTTGCATACCATGAGGCGGGCCATTGTGTCCTCCAGTACCATTCTAAAGGTCGCTTCCCCTTTAAGGTTTCTATTATTCCTCGCACGAGCACGGGGGGTGTAGCATGGTATGGCGCCGAGGAAGATGTGACCGGCGCGACCAAAGAGCAGCTCCTGGCACGGATACGCAGCGCGCTTGCAGGCTATGTGGCTGAAAAAATAAAATTCGGGACCACGACAACCGGCGTAACCGCAGATTTCAGCAATGCCTTAAGTACCGCGCGCCACATGGTCTGGAGCCTTGGCATGGGTAAATCGAGCTTCATCGGAAATTTTCATGAAGCTCTCTATTTTAATAAACAACAGCAACAACCGGTGCTCTCAGAAGAGATCAAATCTAAATTAGACAACGAAACTCAAGAAATACTCCAGCAATGTCTCAAGGAAACCGAAGAAACATTGCGTAAAGAATTATCGCTCTTTGAGCGCATCGCAGAGCAATTAATAGAAAAAGAAGAATTGACGCACCCCGAACTTGAAGAAATATTTAAAACATATGCCAAGGGCAGCAGCCACGATCCTCGTTAGCCTGGCTTTAATCTTTTTTATTTCCTGCGCTGACATCCCGCCAACCTACACGAGAACCGAGCTTGCAAACGTCGTAACTAAAATTTGCAAGGATGAGTTCAATCTTACCGTGCGCACCTGGGATGAAGGAGATACGCTCTGGGTATATTTTCCTTACAATAACCTCGCCAGCGTCGGTCAGCTTGATAAAAACTCCTCCAACAATCTACGCCGCGTCATTCGCACCGTCGGCAGAGTTACTTTCAGCGTTGATAAGCGCCCGCAATTCTATTGCCTGGTAGCCTCCGATATCAAAAACGGAATTGATGATTATTTTGCCGCCTACGGCGATGACCAATTTTTATTTGAAATGGGCGCGCTCCCCTTTTATGAGTTTATTGAACGGGAAGCAACGATGCGCATTTATAACCCCAAAGCAATCGGTGATACCGAGGGCACCCACCTCGCACGCCACAATATCACGATGGGCGAATTTATCTCATATGTAATCCAGCAAAGCCTTGAAAAGAAATTCTTATCAGATGAGTTTAAAAACAAATTCAAAATCAATGAATTAAAAGTTGACTACACCGACACTTCCCTGAGGATCATCGTTGATATTAAACCGCTCGAATATAATTCAAAGTTGCCCGAGCCGCTTGATGAGGCGCGTAAAACCGCGCGCCATTTCCTCGAGATATA
>JBDRAN010000027.1:0-2061 GCA_043823745.1 Candidatus Omnitrophota bacterium
ATGATGGTGTATATTAGGGTATACTGAAACCCAATCATAAAGGGCGTTGATTATGAAAACTTACAACATGAAAGAGACGGCAAAAAAACTGGGAGTTCACCGGCAGACTATGCTTGCATGGGTTCGCAAGGGGTGGATTACTCCCAAACGGGATTACAGGGATTGGCCGGTTTTTACGGATGATTGTATCGCCGAGATCAAAAAATGGCGGGAGACTTTAAAAGATACCAATGAAGGTAGCATTATACACAAGAGTTAGTACAGAGGATCAGGCGCGGGAAGGCTTTTCGCTGGAGGTGCAGAGGACATATCTTTTGCAGTACGCGAAAAACTTCGGCTGGGATGTTATTTGCTCTATGTCGGGTAGAGACGTTTACATGGATGACGGGTATTCCGGCGGCAACATGGACAGACCGGCGCTTAAACGGTTGTTACTGGACGCGCACAATAAGCAGTTCGATCTGGTCTTGGTGTATAAGCAGGATCGTTTAAGCCGTCGGCTCAAGGACCTGCTGGGATTGCTTGAGGATTTTGAATCGTTGGGCATTGGTTACAAGTCAGCGACCGAGCCGTTTGATACCACATCAAGCGCGGGTAAAATGTCACTTCAGATGCTGGGTAGGTGCGCCGAGTTTGAGCGCAATCGTTTGGTTGAGCGTGTGTTTCCAGGTATGGTTGTGGGAGTCAAGCGAGGGCACTGGCAGGGCGCGCGTTACGCGCCGTATGGCTACCGGTATAATAAGGAAATCAAGAAGCTTGAAGTTCACCCCGAAGAAACGAAAATCGTTAAGGATATTTTTACGCTGTATTTGAGCGGCAAGAGCACCGCCCAGATCGCCGGGCATTATTATCATCTGGGTATTCCATCAAGGCAGGGTGGCAGGTTTTATGGCAAGTTTATTTCAGATATCCTGCACAACAAAGTTTATTTGGGAATGCTGGTCTGGAACAAGAAGCACTACGATTCAAAATTAAAGACGAAAAACGGCGAGGGCAAAGGGTATCGTTACGTCCACAATGATCCGTCTCAGGTTATTGAGGTGCCAAACGCCCATGAGTCGATAATATCAAAAGAGATGTTTGATGCCGCCCAGAAGCGTCTGGCTACCAATCGCACGAACGCTGTTGTTCGGTTCCGGAATAATGTTTATCATTTATCCGGTGTTTTGAAATGCAATAGTTGCGGGCGGAATTACCGCGGACTGACGTTAACGGTCAATCATCGCACCAAAGAGCGGCGCCCGTGGTATTGTTGCGCGTCTGTGGGTGTGTCGTATGTCAAATGCCATAATAAATCGGTTACGGCTGACGCGGTTAATAAGCAGGTCTGGGATGTCATTGATATCATAAGTAAAAACCTTCATGTCATCGAGGAATTGGGTGACGCGATCAAGATGACCGCGACCGAGCCGGAACAGCATTTGATTGATGAACTGGACGCAAAACAGACGGCGCTTAGCAAGAATATTGAGAGGCAGAAGGTACTCTATGAGGTGTTCTCGGAGGACAAGATCAACGTTGATATTTATAAAGAGCGGGCTGAACTTCTGCGTAATGAGGAGAAGAAGTTAAAGCAGGACGTGAAGGCAATCCAGATAAAGGTGCTTGAGAGGCGCAATTCGGTTAATCTGGTCAAGGCCACGCAAGATTTCTTGGTGCGCCTTAGGAGTAATCCGAAGGACGAGCAGAAGGATTATTTGGTCAAGACGTTTATGCGGATCATTTTTAAGGCAATCTACATTCAAAATCAGGAGATAGTCAAGGTCGATATTAACGAGCCTTGGAAAATGTGTTACGAAGAGGGGATGAAATGTCTGAAAAAGAGCGAAATAGCGAACAAAGAGGCGATTCCGACGGAAAAGGCCAAGAGAAGCTACCAGCCTCATCGGCAGGAAAGCGTATACTTTTGGTCACGTTCGGATGTCAGATGAATGTCCGGGATTCGGAGGTTATAGCCGGATTATTGCTAAAGTCTGGCTATGTAATTGTTTCTGAGCCTACACAGGCGGATATCATTATCTTCAACACTTGCTCTGTTCGTCAACATGCTGAAGATAAAGT